>NZ_CP028960.1:0-306785 GCF_003071365.1 Methyloceanibacter sp. wino2 | reverse complement strand
GATCAGCGTCCAAGGGCTTCAGACTCATTGACATGAGTCACCCACTATTAGGGTGTTGCCGGGATATTTGGCAAGTGCCGTCAGTCAGATCGGCCCTCCGTCACAACGGACGCTTAACCAGGCGTGGTTAATATTTGGGTCCTATGGAGGATCGATTTGGGGCACGACGCGGCCTCAAAAAAGGTCCAGTAGCCGCTCAACGTGAACGAAACGGCGCTCGTCGCGTTGGGTGCGCAAGGCGGAGTTCGAGTAGGTCAAGTAGGACGAAATGCGCATTATGCGACACGTGGCGGGGAGAGCACTGGCGTTGCTTCTGGCGCTCCCCATCGGAGTCCTTGCGTTCACGGCCGTGGCTCAACCCGCAATGGCCGAGCGCGGAGCAGTCGCGCGAGATGCACGTCTCGCCGGGGACCGCGAGCGCACACGGTTCATTGCCGACCTATCCAAGAAAGTGGATGTGAGCGTATTCGCGCTCGGCAATCCCTACCGGGTGATTGTCGACGCTGCAGACGTCAGCTTCCAGATGCCGGACGGAATCGGGAACGAGAAGCGCGGCCTCGTCACGGCCTTTCGCTACGGCTTGTTCGCCCCCGGTAAGTCGCGCATCGTTTTGGATATCAGCGGTCCGTTCTTGATCGATCGTTCCTTCGTGCTCGGCGCGCGCGACGACCAGCCGGCGCGGCTTGTAATCGACCTCGTGCCGACGGACGAGAAGACCTTCCTGGCAAAGCAGCAGGAGCAGCGCAGCAAGGCGGCGGAGTCCGACCCAACCCCTGTCCCACTGGCCATGGCGCCCTCGGGCGATGAAAAGCCCGTCGTTGTTCTGGATCCCGGTCACGGTGGTGTCGATCCGGGAGCCAAGAGCGCCAACGGGGTTCAAGAGAAGGACGTGGTTCTGGAGTTCGCCAAGCGGCTCCGGAACAAACTGGAGGCCACGGATCGCTATCACGTGTACATGACGCGCGACGACGACACGTTTCTGCCGCTGAAGGAGCGGGTCAAATACGCCCGGGAGAAGGGCGCCGGCTTGTTCATCTCGCTTCATGCCGACTACTTTCCGACCGAGATCGACGACGTGCGGGGCGCTACGGTCTTCACGCTCTCCGAGGAAGCGAGTGACGAAGAGGCGAGAGCCCTGGCCGCCAAGGAGAACTTCTCGGACGCGATTGCCGGTGTGGAGCTCCCGAAGGACTCCGACGAGGTCGTCACGAATATCCTGATCGATCTGGCACAGCGCGAGACCAACAATCGTTCGGTGGTGATGGCTCGTTCCATCGTGGGAGAACTGGCCGCCAAGGGCAGGCTTCACACCAAGCAGTTGCGCTCAGCGGGCTTCCGGGTTCTCAAGGCGCCGGACGTCCCTTCGGTCCTCTTGGAACTCGGCTTCCTGTCGAATGAGGAGGACGAGAAACAGCTCACCTCCGAGGTCTGGCGTGAGCGCATGGCGGGGGCCATCAGCGCCGCGGTCGACAATTATTTCAAGAAGCGCCTCGCCCGGGCCCCGTTCTAGCGCTCGCAATCCCCGGATTCCACGGTACTATTGCGTTTTGTTGCCATATTCTTGGTTAGGTTGAAGTTGGGAATCCCGCCGGTTTGGCAGGCGGGTCAAAATAGTAGAGCTCACATGGACATCACGGCACCGGTAAAGCCCCCTAAACAGGGGAAAAAGAAGAAGCGCGGCGGGTTTTTCCTGCGGCTCTTGGGCTTTGTCTTTGCCGCGTGCATGATCCTGTCCATCGCTGTCGCGGGCGCGGTGGCCTTTGTCCTGTGGAAGGTGTCCCAGGAACTGCCCGACTACGAGAATCTCGCCCGGTACGAGCCGCCGGTCATGACGCGTATTCACGCCGATGACGGACGCCTCATTGCCGAGTATGCGCGGCAGCGGCGTATCTACGTTCCGATCACGGCGATTCCGAAGCGGGTCATCGATGCGTTCCTGTCCGCCGAGGACAAGAATTTCTATCAGCATGGCGGCCTGGACATCCAAGGTATTGCCCGCGCCCTCATCGCGAACTTGAGCGCGATGCAGTCCGGCAGCGGCGGTAAGCAGGGCGCCTCGACCATCACACAGCAGGTTGCGAAGAACTTCCTGCTGACGAGCGATCAGAATATCGAGCGCAAGCTCAAGGAGGCGATCCTCGCCATCCGTATCGAGCGCGCCTTCACCAAGGACCAGATCCTCGAACTCTACCTCAACGAGATTTATCTCGGCGGTGGCGCCTACGGTGTCGCGGCCGCGGCCCAGCGTTATTGGGACAAGGCGCTCAACGAGCTCACGCTGGAAGAGGCGGCCTATCTCGCGGTCCTGCCGAAAGCGCCAAGCCGCTATCATCCGATCAAGCAGCACAAGCGCGCTCTTGCCCGCCGCAACTGGGTTATCGACCGGATCGTCGAGAACGGTTATGCGACGCCTGAAGAGGGCGACGCCGCAAAGGCTGCGCCGCTCACCGTCCTTGCCAAGAGATACGGTCCGCGCATCCACGCATCGGAGTATTTCGCCGAGGAAGTTCGCCGCGAAATTCTGGATCGCTTTGGCGAAGACAAGCTTTATGGCGGCGGGTTCTCGGTCCGCACGTCGCTCAATCCGCGCATGCAGGCGATCGCGCGCGAAGCGCTCGTGGATGGGCTGACGCGATACGATCGCGCCAACGGCGGTTGGCGCGGCCCGGAAAAGAAGATCGAGATCTCGGGAGACTGGGGTAAGACCCTCGCCGACATTCCGGTGTGGAGCGATATCGAGCCATGGAGGCTCGCGGTCGTCCTCGAGGTGAGCAACAACGACGCGAAGATCGGGCTGCGCCCGGGCCGCGACAAGCAGGGCCAGTTGGTCACGGAACGTGAGACCGGCACCATCCCGGCAGCGCAGGTCCGGTGGACCCGAAAGCCGATCAAGTCGGCCCTGAAGCCCGGTGACGTTGTTTATGTGGCGCCGGTTGAGGCAAAGCCGAAAAAGGACGACGAGGGCGAGGCGTCGGAAGAGACGGTCGCCACGACGATACCCGGGGAATGGTCGCTTCAGCAGGTTCCCAAGGTCAGTGGCGCGCTCGTGGCGATGGACCCGCATTCGGGCCGCGTTCTTGCCATTGCCGGCGGATTCAGCTTCCACCAAAGCCAGTTCGACCGGGCGACCCAGGCTCTGCGGCAGCCGGGCTCTTCGTTCAAGCCGCTCATCTATCTGACGGCACTGGACAACGGCTATGCGCCGAACAGCGTCATTCTCGACGGCCGCATCTGCGTGAGCCAAGGCCGAGGCATGCCGCCCTGGTGTCCTAAGAACTATTCCGGCGGCGGGGCTGGCCCCTCGACGCTGCGCCGGGGCATCGAGAAGTCGCGGAACCTGATGACCGTGCGTCTGTCGCGGGATATCGGGATGCCGGTCATCGCCGAATATTCGCGGCGGTTCGGCGTCTACGACAATCTGATGCCGGCGCTGTCCATGTCTCTTGGCGCTGGTGAGACCACGCTTCTGCGTATGGTGACGGCCTATTCGATGATTGCAAACGGCGGCAGGAAGGTGGAGGCGACCTTCATCGACCGCATCCAGAACCGCTACGGGCGCACCATTTGGAAACACGACAAACGCGACTGCAACGGATGCGCGGCGCGGGAATGGACGAGCCAGGCGGAGCCCGAGCTTGTTGAGGTCAATGAGCAGATCGTTGATCCGATCGCCGCTTACCAGATGGTCGGTATCATGGAGGGCGTCGTCACGTCCGGTACGGCCCGGCGTCTGGTCTCGCTCAAGCGGCCGATTGCCGGCAAGACGGGCACGACCAACAACTACAAGGACGCTTGGTTCATCGGCTATACGCCGGACCTCGTCGTCGGCTCCTATGTGGGATACGACCAGCCGAAGCCCATGGGCCGAAGCGCGACGGGCGGCGGTCTCGCGGCGCCGATCGTGAAGCAGTTCTTCGAAGAGGCTTTGGAAGGTGTGCCGCCGAAACCGTTCCGCGCGCCGGAGGGCACGGTCATGGTGCCTGTGAACCATCAGACCGGCCTGCCAGCCCGGAAGGGACAAGCGGGAACGGTCATGGAAGCATTCAAGCCTGAGCAGGTTTCCGCCGCGGCCGCCGCCGCGGCACAGGGGGCTCAGAACGGTGGAGGCGGGCAGGGAGAGTCCTTCCCGAACTATCCAACGGCAGCCGCAGCACCTGCCGCGGCACAGCAGCAGGCCGCGAGCCCGCCGCCGGCCGCAGCGCCGCAGCCGCAACGCCGCCGCCAGCAGCGACGCGGGTTTTTCGGGCGCTTCTGACCGTCGCCTGAACGCATCGGCTACAATCCGATGATATGAGAGATCGCGGGCGCGGACCGGTTCCGCGCGCGCTTTTGTTTCACGAACCAACAAGACATCACGAGGGTAAGATGCGAGCCGAAACCGAGGCGCTTGTTAACGAGATCAAAGAGTCGCTCTCCTTGTTGCGGAGGCATCTTTGACCCGGACCAAGCCAGGGCACGCCTAACGGAGCTCGACCGCGAAGCCGAAGATCCGGATTTCTGGAACGACGCGGCGCGCGCGCAAGGGCTTATGCGCGAACGCCAGCAGCTCGAGGCCGCACTCGCCGCCTACGATAGCATCCAGGCAGAACTCGACGACAATCTGACTCTTGCCGCGCTCGGCGAGGAAGAGGGCGACGAGAGCATCGTCACCGAGGCCGAGGACTCCTTGCGTAAGTTGCGCCAGGAGGTGCACAAGCGGGAAGTCGAAGCGCTGCTGTCGGGCGAGGCCGACGCAAACGATGCGTATGCGGAGATTCACGCCGGCGCCGGCGGTACGGAGAGCCAGGACTGGGCCCAAATGCTGGAGCGCATGTACATGCGTTGGGCCGAGAACCGTGGCTACAAGGTCGAGCTGATCGGCGAAAGCCCCGGGGAAGAAGCGGGGATCAAGTCGGCCACCGTTCTGATCAAGGGGCTCAACGCCTATGGCTGGCTCAAGACGGAATCCGGGGTGCACCGCCTGGTGCGCATCTCGCCGTTCGATTCCAATGCGCGCCGTCACACCAGCTTCGCCTCGGTTTGGGTCTATCCGGCGATCGACGATGCGATCGAGATCGAGATCGAGGACAAGGACGTCCGGATCGACACATATCGCGCGTCGGGGGCGGGTGGTCAGCACGTCAATACGACGGACAGCGCCGTGCGCATTACCCATGTTCCGACCGGCATCGTGGTTCAGTGTCAGAACGAACGGTCGCAGCACAAGAATCGCGCCACCGCGTGGTCGATGCTCCGGGCACGTCTCTACGAAGCCGAGCTCAAGCGCCGCGAAGAAGAAGCGACGGCCTCAGCCGCATCCAAATCCGAGATCGGCTGGGGGCACCAGATCCGCTCATACGTGCTGCAGCCCTACCAGCTGGTGAAGGATTTGCGTACGGGCGTGGAGAACACGAACCCGCCGGCGGTTCTCGACGGAGACATCGACGGCTTCATCGAGGCGGCTCTGGCGGAGCGGATCAACACCGACGCCAAAACGAGCGCCTAAAGGCAAACACGAAAACGAAGAAGCCGTGGACGGGAGGCCCCGCCCACGGCTTCGGAATCGCTAAGAGCCAAGTTCGCCGCGAGGACTACTCAGCGGCGTTGCTCGAGAAAGGATTGCCCGCGGACGGCGCGGGTGCGTTGTGGCCGGCACCAGAGGAATCCGCCGCCAGAGGATCCTCGGACCGGCGCGACTTTCCTTCGAAGTAGGCGCCTTGCTCGATCGCCAGGCTCTGATGATAGATGTCGCCCTCGACATGGGATTGGGACTGAAGGCTCACACGCAGGCCCCGGATGGATCCCAGAACCTTCCCGCGGATGACGACGTCCTCGGCGATTACCGAACCGTCGACTTGGGCCTTGTCGCCCAGGAGCAGCGAGCCGCAATGAACGTCGCCCTTGATCTGACCGTCGACTTGAATCTCACCCTTCGATGAGACGTTTCCCTCGATCGTGAGGTCCTCGCCGATGATGGATGGGATCATCTTGCCCATTGCCGGGGCCGCTGGCTTCGGCTGGGGCGACGGCCGCTCGGTGAACGGCGAAGATTTGGACTCCGGAGCAGGGCTGGGCCGTTCGCCACCCAGCTTGGCCATTGGACTGCTCGGCTCAGGTTTCTTTGTGAACATCGCTGGGTTCTCCCCCTCAAAACGCGTGACGCAACGCGAAATACAACCCGGCATTCGGGCCCACACAACCAAAACCGTTACGCCCATAGAAATTCGCTATGGCAGCGTAGACGGCCAAGGCGCAACACCCTGTTGCTCCGTAAACATTATCGTTTCCGGCCTGTCTTGTCATGTTGCTTGTCATGGCCTTGCGCTAGGGTGTGTCCTGTTCTGCTTAGAGCTTGATTCGCCTTGGTTTAGCCGATTTTGAACCATCTTAATCCAACGAGACCTTAGAGCGTTGCCTCGCGCACATGGTAACGACACGTTTGCGTCGGCGCGCGTGCCGGACACGTTTCCTCGTACCGGAAATTCGAGAAAGTCGGGGCAGGGATCGCCTCGGCTCGATGGCCTGGATGCGCACCGGGTAGAGGATGCGATCTTGCGGAGGCGATACATGCGAAACAGCGTTCCTCACTTGAAGAACGCGGCATGGAGACCCCGGCACGTCATTGGGGTCCGTGGCTGAATGGACGAACAGATCGCAGGAGCCCTCGCCAAGATTACCAAGCATGGCGGCAAGGCCATCCGGGCGCTCCCGGAGCAAGGGCGCCAACTGGTCAAGAGTGTCCCGGCGCCTGTGCAGATTCAGCTGGCGCGGCTGTCGTCTCGCGGCGCCCATGTGTTCCGCGAGATTTTCGCAGGGATTTTCGTTCTTGGGCTGATCGCCGTCGTCTTGGGCTATGGGCGTTTGTCGCGCGGTCCCATCTCGCTGCCGGGTCTCGTGGCGCCGATCGAGCATGCGATCAACGATCAACTGACCGACCTCACCGTGAAGATCGACGACGCCGTTCTGCAGCGGGGCGACAATGGTCCCGGTGTGGTCCTGCGTTTGCGCGATGTCCGTTTGATTGACCCGGAGGGGGAGGTCGTGGCGCAGGCGCCGCTTGCCGCGGTCGGCCTCAGCGGTTCGGCCCTGCTGTCGGGCAAGATCGCGGCGGGTAGCGTCGACTTCATCGGTTCGCGGCTGCTCATGACCTATAACGAGCAGAACGGCCTGTCTTTGGCGTTCTCCAAACCTGGCGAAGACGGCGCTCCGCTCATGCGGGGGCCGATCTCCTCGGACCCGGAAGGTGCCGAGCCGCCCGTCGACCCCGCGAAGAGCGCCAAGCGCTTCAACCTGACGAATGCCGTCAATGAAGCGTTCCAGCGTGTACGCCGGTCCGACACGTCCTATCTGACGCGCTTCGGGCTGAAGGACTCGATCGTCGTTTTGTACAGGGACGGCGCACAGACGTTCTGGCAGGTGCCCGATTTCGCGCTCAATCTGGACCACCACGATCGCCGCAGCGTCCTCGTCGGAAACGCCAATGTGGCGTCGAGTCGTGGCGATTGGCAGCTCGAGGTCCGCACAGCCCAGAATGCCAGCACCAAAGGGCTAGAAACGCAGATTCTGGTCAACAACCTGGTGCCGTCCGGGATCGCCGGCAACTTCCCGACCATCGGCTTGCTGCGGGCGCTGGATATGGCCGTGGACGGCGAAGCTCTGGCGAACCTCGCGCCCAATGGCGATTTCATTGGCGGCGAGGCGAAGGTCCGCTTGGCGCCCGGCCAGATTACGCCCCCATGGGATCCGGATACGCCCGTGCGGATCGAGCGCGGCGAACTAACGCTTCGCTACATCACGGAGACCCGGGTCATCGAACTTGCTCCGTCCACACTGCGATGGGGCAAGGACTCACACGCGACTTTCAGCGGCGCGTTCGTTCCGGTCTTCGACGACAAGAACGAGGTCCAGTCCTGGACCTTCGACATCAAAGCCAACGACTCCGTTCTCGGTGTCGAGGAATTTGGCCTCGGTCCGACCGAGGTCGACCGATGGCATATGAAGGGCAGTGTGTCGGCCGCCGACGGCAGCGTCACGATCTCGCGCTTTGTCCTCCGGGCAGGCGATGCGGAGATTATCGCGAAGGGGAAGATCACGGACTCGTTCGGCGATCCCGCGGTCCGGTTGTCCGGAACGATCAGCCCGATGCCGATGGAAATGTTCAAGCAGATGTGGCCACGGTTTCTCGCAGGCGCAGCGCGCCAATGGGTCTTGGAGAACGTCGAGGGCGGCCAGGTTCTCGGCGGCTCGTTCAACGTCGCGCTCAAGCCGGGGATGCTCGACGACATCAAGGAGAAGAGGCCCATCCCCGCCGATGCCGTCGAGATGGACCTGAAGTTCACCGAAACGTCGGTCGCCTACATTCCCGAATTACCGCCCGTCCGCACGGGCGAGGGAACGTTGAAGCTCGCCGGCGCGCAGTTCTCCGTGGACATTCCCGCAGGCAAGGTCACCGTGGCCAACGGCATGGAGATCGACGTCAGCGACGGCCGGTTCTTCGTCGCGGACATCCGCGACAATCCGAATATGGGCGTTGTGACTTTCCGTGGAGCGGCGCCGACACCGGCGGTCACCACGCTTCTGGATTATCAGCCGTTCGGATTCATCACCGGGGTCGGTTTGAAACCGGACTTCCTGGGCGGCACGGCCACGGGCGAGTTCACCTTCAACATTCCCCTCGTGGAGAACCTAAATCCCAGGGACATCAAGATCGCAGGCGTGGCGCACTTGCAGAATGCCATCACGCCGGGCCTCGTCGGCGATCTCGCGATCGAGGGCGGCGCTGTCGACGTCAATCTGACAAGCGAAGGCGTCAGCGCATCGGGCAATGTGACGATCAAGGGCGTGCCGGCCTCGGTGCACTGGCAGCGTCTGTTCTATGCGCCCGAGAACGAGCAACCGCCGATTTCGGTGACCTCGGTGCTCGACGCGGCATCGCGCGAGAAGCTCGGCCTCAAGGTCAACGACATCGTGAACGGGCCGATGCCGGTGACGCTCTATCTCAGCGGTCTGAGCAAGGGGACCGGTCAGCCGGATACGTCCAGGATGACGATGGTCGGTGATCTGACCGACGCCGAGCTCGTGTTCCATGCCTTTGGCTGGAAGAAACAGCCGGGCCAGGACGCAAAGCTCAGCTTCGTCGTGAACAAGAAGCCGGACGGCACGACGGACCTCGAGGACTTTCAGATCACCGGACAGAACCTGGCGATTTCCGGACAAGTCGCCCTCGACACCGAAAATGAGATCAGGACGCTCTCGTTCCCCAAGTTTGCGTTCGGCACACTCACGGACATGTCCATTCAGGCGCAGCGGCGTGACGACGGCGTGATGCAAATCCACGCCGAAGGGCCGTCCTACGATGCCAGGGACTTCTTCCGTACGTTGATTTCGGCCGACCAGCTGACGGACAGCACCAAGGCGGAATCCGGCGACGACACAAATATCGAGCTGACGGCGAAAATCGGCCGGCTCGTTGGATACGACAACAGCTATGCGACGGACGTGGACGTTGCGTTGACCAAGCGCGCGGGCGAACTGGTCGCCTTGAACGGGCGGGGACTGCTCGGCGGGCAGAAGTCCGTGAATGTCGAGTTGCAGCATAGTGACGGCGCCCGAATCCTCGTGGCCAATGCGGACGATGCGGGCACGGCCTTCCGGCTGATCGGCTTCTACCGCAGCCTCCAGGGAGGCATCGCATCACTACGGGTCAACATGGATGCGGGCGGCGTCCGCAAATCCGGCACACTGCGTGTCCGTGATTTCGCCATCGTCGGCGACAGCGTCGTTGCCGATGTCCTCAGCGATCCGAGTTCGGCGGCGGCGCTCGGTCAGCACCAGCACGACGTCAAACGCCAGATCGTGTTTAAGCGTCTGCGCGCGCCCTTCATCGCCGGCGGCGGAAAGTTCCAGCTCGACGATGCCTATGTGAATGGTCCTGAGCTCGGTGCGACGCTGCGCGGAACGATCGATTTCAATGCGCGGAAGCTCGACCTCGGCGGAACCTACGTGCCGCTATATGGACTCAACTCGGCTCTCGGCGCGGTGCCCGTTCTCGGGCGCGTCCTGGTCGGCCGGCAAGGTGAAGGCGTCGTCGGCATCACCTTCGCCATCAAGGGCAAGCTCGACGACCCGACCGTGCTCGTCAATCCGATGTCGGTGATGACGCCCGGCATCTTCCGCCAGATCTTTGATTTCAACAGCGGCGTGCCCCAAGGGACAACATCGGCGGGCACGGAGACGTGGGGAGAGAACACCAGCACGGAACGGCCCCGCAAGAAGCGGCGCTTGCGTCCGCTGCAAAATGCGCGGGAGCGGCGGGGCCTGAACTAGACCGGCCGGATCAGGGCGTGGCGCTTCTTGCCGAGCGACAGCTTGATCACGCCGTCCGCCGTGAGATCGGCGGGGGTTAGAACCTGCCGCTCGTCGTTCACCGCCACGTCGTTGACCTTAAGCCCGCCGCCTTTGACCTGACGCCGCGCCTCACCGGTGGACTTCACGAAACCCGCTTGAACGCTGGCCGTGAGCACGCCGAAGCCGCTTTCCAGCTCCGCCTTGGGGATTTCGATCGTCGGCAGTTCGGCGGCGAGCTGCCCTTGTTCGAACGTGGCGCGCGCCGTCTCTGCAGCCTGTTCGGCCGCTTCTCGTCCATGAACGAGCGCCGTCGCTTCCGTCGCGAGAATCTTCTTGGCGTCGTTGAGTTCGGCGCCCTGAAGGGCCGCCAGCCGGTCGATCTCGTCGAGGGGGAGTTCGGTGAAGAGCTTGAGGAAGCGCGGCACGTCCGCGTCCTCGGCGTTCCGCCAAAACTGCCAGTAATCGTACGGGGACAGCATGTCCGGGTTGAGCCAGACAGCGCCGTCGGCCGTCTTGCCCATCTTGGCGCCGGAGGAGGTCGTGAGCAGCGGCGTGGTCACGCCGAAGAGCTCGACGCCGTCGGTCCGCCGGCCGAGTTCGATGCCGGTGACGATATTGCCCCATTGGTCGGAGCCGCCCATTTGCAGGCGGCATCCTTCGCGCCGGTGGAGCTCCACGAAGTCGTAGGCCTGGAGCACCATGTAGTTGAATTCGATGAAGCTGAGATTCTGCTCGCGGTCGAGCCGAAGCTTCACCGAGTCCTGGCTGAGCATGCGGTTGACGCTGAAGTGCCGTCCGTAGTCGCGCAGGAACGAGATGTAATTGAGCTTCTCCAGCCAGTCGGCGTTGTTCAGGAGGATCGCATCGCGGTCCCCGGTTCCGAAGGTCACGAACTTTGAGAAGACGCGCTGAATGCCCTCGATGTTCGAGGCGATCGTCGCGTCGTCGAGCAGCTTGCGGGCTTCGTCCTTGCCGGATGGATCGCCCACCTTCGTCGTACCGCCGCCGATCAGCACGATGGGCCGGTGACCAGTCTGCTGCAGTTTCCTGAGCAGCATGATGCTGACGAGGTTGCCCACATGCAGGCTCGGTGCCGTGCAATCGAAGCCGATGTACCCGGTGATGATCTCTTTGCGGGCGAGGGCGTCGAGCGCGTCCTCGTCGGTGCACTGGTGGATATAGCCGCGTGCGGAAAGCTCGTGGAGTAGGTCGGACTTTGCGGTGGTCATCGTCGGACGTGCAGATTGTAGCGAATGGAATCGAGCGCGGCGTGCGCCCGCCCGAGCGTCTATCAGGTTTGGCGCGTCAATGCACGATCACGAATCCACGCTCGCGATCAGTGAGAACCGGCACGTGAGGGCCGGGGTCAGGCAGCCTAGGCTGCCGACTCCTTCTTGGCCTTGCCTTTTTGCGGCTTGGGTTTGCCGAGGCGCTTGTCGAGATAGCCGTCGATGACCTCCATGAGGCCTTCCATCTGGTCCTCGAAGAAATGGTTGGCATCGGGGACCGTCGCATGATCGACGATGGCGTCCTTCTGGGTCTTCAGCCTTTCCACGAGCCCGCGCACGGATTCGGTTGGAACGACTCGATCTTTTGCGCCGTTGACCATCAGGCCCGAGGACGGGCAGGGGGCCAGGAACGAGAAGTCGTAGAGGTTCGCGGGCGGGGCTACGCAGATGAAGCCCTCGATCTCCGGACGGCGCATCAGAAGCTGCATGGCGATCCAGGAGCCGAAAGAGGCACCGGCAATCCAGCAGGAGGGTGCGTCGGCATTGTAGGCCTGGAGCCAATCCAGCGCCGTCGCGGCATCCGCAAGCTCGCCTGGACCGTTGTCGAACAGACCTTCGCTGCGGCCGACGCCGCGGAAATTGAAGCGCAGGACCGAGAAGCCGCGCTTCTGGAAGGCGTAATACATGTGGTAGACAACCTGATTGTTCATCGTCCCGCCGAATTGCGGGTGGGGATGGAGAATCAGGGCGACCGGAGAATTAGCCGCCGGCTGATGGTGGTAGCGGGCTTCGATCCGGCCGGCTGGGCCGCTAATATTGACTTCAGGCATGTATGCTAGGGCCTCGGCTGGTCTGGTAAGCAGACAGGATTGGTCTTGCGTATATGGGGCCGGTTTTTCGGATTTTCAGGCTCCGCCGCGCGTTTGCCGCCGCGGCATTGCTTGACTTGGCCCCATCAGAATCCTATAAAACAAGAGATTAGAATTGTTCCAAACAAGGCTGTTCCGATCTAGCTGGGCGCAAGGATCGAGCCGACTGTCAGGCCGGGCTTCTTAGCACGGGCTACAGGGGCTCGTGCAAGCGATAACCGCCTAGAAGGGCCGACGGGACCGAAATCAGTCCTCCGGCTTCGAAAGAGCATGAACCAGCGCGCCTACCTTGACCACAATGCGACAGCTCCCTTGCGGCCGGAAGTCCGCGAGGCGATGCAGGACGCGTTCGATCTGGTGGGCAACCCCTCGTCCGTCCATGCGGAGGGCCGCGCCGCGCGGGCGGCGATAGAGGAAGCGCGCACCAAGGTTGCCGCTCTCGTCAATGCCCGGCCCGAAGACGTGATCTTCACGAGCGGCGGCTCTGAGGCGAATGCGCTTGCGTTGGCGCCGCCTGGTGGCGGGGCGTCGTGGAAGGCGTTCATCTCGTCGATCGAACATCCGTCCGTCCTGTCGGGCGGCCGCTTCAGACCCGGCGCACGGACTGTGCTCCCGGTGACGGGTGAGGGCATCGTCGATCTGGGCAGCCTGGCCCGGATGCTTGCCGAAGAGGTCCCGGAGGGCAGTCGTCCCTTCGTGTCCCTGATGGCGGCGAACAATGAGACAGGCGCCGCGCAGCCGGTCGCTGAGGCAGCGGGCCTCGTCCACGAAACGGGCGGCGTGTTGCATACGGACGCGATCCAAGTGGCCGGTCGGCTCCCGCTCGACATGAGTGCGCTGGGAGCGGATCTTTTGACGCTTTCGGCCCACAAGATCGGCGGGCCCAAGGGCGTCGGCGCCGTGGTCCTGGCGGCGGGTGCGAGCGTTCAGCCCCTGATGACCGGTGGCGGACAGGAAAGCCGCCGCCGTCCGGGCACAGAGAATGTGGCCGGCCTTGTCGGCTTCGGTGTGGCTGCGGATCTGGCAGCCAAGGAGCTGTCGGCTATGGGCGAGATCGCAAGGCTCCGCGATGCGCTCGAAGAGGGTGTGCGGACCATTGCGCCCGATGCCGTGGTGTTCGCGCAGTCCGTAGCGCGGTTGCCGAATACGTCCTTGATTGCGGTGCCGGGCCTGAAGGCGGAAACGCTTGTGATCGGCCTCGACCTTGCCGGCGTATCTGTCAGTGCCGGAAGCGCGTGCTCGTCCGGCAAGGTCGAGACGTCGCACGTTTTGACCGCCATGGGGGCAGATCCGGAAGTGGCGCGAGCCGCGATCCGGGTGAGCCTTGGTTTTCGCAGTTGCGATAACGATATCCAAGACTTCCTCAGTGCATTTGGCGACCTCGTCAAACGGCTGAGGAAAGACGAGAAAGCGGCGGCTTAGCGGTATTTCGCCGTTCCGTACGCTTAAGACCGAAACGAGATTGGGAAAAAGACGATGCCTGCAGTCGATGAAACCGTTGAACGCGTCAAAGAAATCGACGTCGACAAGTACAAGTACGGCTTCTCGACCGAGATTGAATCGGTCATGGCCCCGAGAGGGCTGAACGAAGACATCGTCCGCTTCATTTCGGCCAAGAAGGGCGAGCCCGAATGGATGCTCGAATGGCGGCTGGAAGCCTATAAGCGCTGGCGCACCATGCAGGAGCCCACCTGGGCCAAGGTCCACTATCCGAAGATCGACTTTGAGGACCTCTACTATTACGCCGCGCCGAAGAGCACCGAGGGCCCCAAGAGCCTCGAAGAGGTCGATCCCGAGCTGCTCAAGACCTATGAGAAGCTCGGTATTCCGCTGAAAGAGCAGGAAGTGCTCGCGGGCGTGCAAGGCGCGCCGAAGGTTGCCGTGGATGCTGTCTTCGACAGCGTGTCCGTGGTTACGACCTTCCGCGAGGAGTTGGCCAAGGCCGGCGTCATATTCTGCTCCATCTCCGAGGCGGTGAGGAACCACCCCGAGCTCGTGAAGAAGTATCTGGGGTCGGTCGTGCCGGTCACGGACAATTTCTACGCGACGCTGAACTCGGCCGTGTTCTCCGACGGGTCGTTCGTCTATGTGCCGGAAGGCGTCCGCTGCCCGATGGAGCTGTCCACCTATTTCCGCATCAATGCGGAGAACACGGGACAGTTCGAACGCACGCTGATCATCGCCGACAAGGGCGCCTATGTGAGCTATCTCGAAGGCTGCACGGCGCCGATGCGCGACGAAAACCAATTGCACGCGGCGGTGGTCGAACTGGTCGCACTGGAAGACGCCGAGATCAAATACTCGACCGTGCAGAACTGGTATCCGGGCGACGCGGAAGGGAAGGGCGGGGTCTACAACTTCGTGACCAAGCGCGGCGACTGCCGTGGCGACCGCTCGAAGATCTCGTGGACGCAAGTCGAGACCGGATCGGCCATCACCTGGAAGTACCCGTCCTGCATCCTGCGCGGCCATGGCAGCCGCGGCGAGTTCTACTCGATCGCGATCTCCAATGGCTATCAGCAGGTCGACAGCGGCACCAAGATGATCCATCTTGGCCGCGACACGTCGAGCCGCATCATCTCCAAGGGCATCGCCGCCGGGTTCTCGGATAACACCTACCGCGGCCTCGTCTCGGCCCATCGCAGGGCCACAAATGCGCGCAACTTCACCTGCTGCGACTCGCTCCTTATCGGCGACAGATGCGGGGCCCATACGATCCCGTATATCGAGGCGAAGAATTCGTCGGCCACGTTCGAGCACGAGGCGACCACCTCGAAGATCTCCGACGATCAGTTGTTCTACTGCCTGAGCCGTGGCCTCTCCGAAGAGGAAGCCGTGGCGCTCATCGTGAACGGCTTCGTGCGCGACGTGCTGCAGCAGTTGCCGATGGAGTTCATGGCCGAGACGCAAAAGCTGATCGGCATTTCGCTGGAAGGCAGCGTGGGCTAGATCCTGCGCGCTCTTCCATCCTCGCAAAGCGATTCAAGACCAAGACTTTAGAAAGACCAATTGATGCTTGAGATCAAAAACCTCCACGCCAAAGTCGACGGGCGCGAAATCCTGAAGGGCCTCGATTTGACGGTTCCGGCCGGCGAGGTCCACGCGATTATGGGCCCGAATGGTTCGGGCAAGTCGACGCTCTCCTATGTGCTCGCGGGTAAGGAAGACTACGAAGTCACCGAAGGCTCGGTCACCTGGAACGGCAAAGACCTGCTCGAGATGGAGCCGGACGAGCGCGCGGCCGCCGGAGTCTTCCTCGCCTTCCAGTACCCGATGGAGATTCCGGGCGTCGCGACGATGACTTTCCTGCGCAGCGCCGTGAACGCGGTGCGCAAGGCCCGCGGCGAAGAGGAATTTTCGACGCCTGACTTCCTCCGTACCGTGAAGGAGAAGGCCAAAGGACTGCAGATCGATATCGAGATGCTGCGCCGTCCGCTCAATGTCGGATTTTCCGGCGGCGAGAAGAAGCGCAACGAGATCCTGCAGATGTCCTTGCTGGAGCCCGGGCTGTGCATTCTCGACGAGACCGATTCCGGTCTCGACATCGATGCGTTGCGGATCGTCTCCGAAGGCGTGAACGCACTGCGTTCGCCGGAGCGCTCCATGCTCGTCATCACTCACTATCAGCGGCTTCTGAACTACATCGTGCCCGATAGGGTGCATGTGCTTTCGAAAGGCCGCGTTGCGCGCTCGGGCGGCCCGGAGCTGGCCCTGGAGCTCGAAAAATCCGGATACGCCGAATACGGCCAAGACGAAGCCTCGGCGGCGTAAGGGAGCATGCTGATGGACGTACCCGTCCAACAATTCACGACCAAGGCCGAGCAGGATCTGCTCGATCTCTTCGAGCACGCGGCGGACGCATTGCCCGGCGATGCGGCGATCGCGGCCATGCGGAAGAGCGCAATCCAGACCTATGCGGGTCTCGGCTTGCCCCACCGCCGCGTGGAAGAATGGAAATACACCGATCTGCGCGGCGCGCTCGACAGCATCCCGCCGCTTCTGGCCGAAGCGGACACTTCCGTCAGTGATGCGGATCTGGAGACGGCGATCGGCAAGGCCTTCATGGCGTTGCCGGCCTACCGTCTCGTCATCGCCGCCGGCGAGTTCCGCGCGGACCTGTCCGACGTCGAGGATCTGCGCAAGGCCGGTGTCGAGATCGCGCCGCTCGCGCAGATGCTGGAGTCGCCGCCTGCCTGGCTGGCGGCGAGCCTTGAGGAAGCCGGAGGACGCGGCGAGGATGTGGTGATCGCGCTCAATACGGCGCTGATGACGGCAGGCATCGCGGTGCGGTTGCCCGAAGGCCTGACGCTTCAGAAGCCGATCCATCTGATCCATCTCGATGCCCCGGGCAAGGCCGGTTCGATCTACACGCGCAACGCCGTTGTTGCGGAGGAGGGCGCCTCGGCGACCCTTATCGAGAGCTTCGGCACGTTCGGTGTCTCGGGCATTCAGCGCAACGTAGTCACGACGGTGTCGTTGGCGGCGAAATCGGCGATTCAGCACCTCAAGCTGCAGCGCGAAGCCCTTGAAACGATTCACCTGAACGTCTGGGCGGCCAATGTCGGTGCGGAGGCGCGCTACAACGCATTCCATGTCTCGACGGGTGCCGCGTTGGCGCGCAATCAGGTCTATGTCCGCTTCGACGGCGAGAACGCGGCCACGGATATTTCCGGCGCGACGCTGGCGCGCGGGACCCAGCATTGCGACACGACACTCGTGGTCGAGCACAACGTCCCGGCCTGTGAAAGCCGCGAACTATTCAAGCTCGTCCTCAACGACGAGGCCCGTGGCGTGTTCCAGGGCAAGATCGTCGTCGCCCAAGACGCCCAGAAGACCGACGGCAAGCAGATGTCCCAGGCGCTGCTCCTTTCCGAGACGGCCGAGTTCGACTCGAAGCCCGAGCTGGAGATCTACGCCGACGACGTCGTCTGCGGTCATGGCGCCACGTCCGGCCAGATCGACGAAGAGCTGCTGTTCTACCTGCGCGCGCGCGGCCTTCCCGAAGCCCAGGCGCGGGCGCTTCTGATCCAAGCGTTTGTTGGCGAGGCGTTCGAGGCCCTGGACGACGAGACGATCGGGGATGCCTTCACCGCCGTTGCCGCCGAGTGGCTCGGCACGCCGGCGGAGTAGGGGGACCCGATGAATGTCATGTCCCCGTCCTCCGGCACCTCACAAACGGCCTCGTTCGACGTCGAGCGCATCCGGGCGGACTTTCCCATCCTATCGGAGACGGTACATGGCGAGCCGCTGACCTATCTCGACAACGGCGCTTCGGCTCAGAAGCCGCTTCAGGTGATCGACACGATCACCCAGGCCTATTCAGCCGAATACGCCAACGTCCATCGTGGGCTTCACTATCTGTCGAATTTGGCCACGGAGAATTTCGAGAAGGCGCGCGGAAAAGTGCGGGCCTTCCTGAATGCGGCCCATGATGAAGAGATCATCTTCACCCGGAACGCGACCGAGGCCATCAACCTCGTGGCCTCGTCGTTCGGGTCGCCCCGTATCGAGGCGGGCGACGAGATCCTCATTTCGATCATGGAGCATCACTCCAATATCGTGCCGTGGCATTTCCTGCGCGAGCGCCAAGGCGCGGTGCTGAAATGGGCACCGGTCGCAGACGACGGGACGTTTCTGCTCGATGAGTTCGAGAAGCTGATCTCGCCGCGCACCAAGATGATCGCGATCACCCAGATGTCGAACGTGCTCGGCACGATCGTTCCGATCAAGGAGGTCGTGCGGATCGCGCATGACCATGGCGTGCCGGTGCTGGTCGATGGCGCGCAGGGCGCGGTCCATCTCCCTGTCGATGTGCGCGATCTCGATTGCGACTTCTATACCTTCACGGGCCACAAACTCTACGGCCCGACGGGCATCGGTGTTCTTTACGGGAAAAAGGCGCTGCTGGACGCCATGCGGCCCTATCAGGGCGGCGGCGAGATGATCGGCTATGTCACCACCGACGAGGTGACCTACGCGACGCCACCCCATCGCTTCGAGGCGGGAACGCCCGCCATCGTCCAAGCGATCGGACTCGGCGCCGCAATCGATTATGTGGAATCGATCGGCCGGGAGAATATCGCCGCGCATGAGCACGAAGTGCTGACCTACGCCATGGACCGGCTGGGCGAGTTGAATTGGCTGAAGATCTACGGCCAGGCCGAAGGGAAGGGCGGTATCGTCTCGTTCGAGGTCGACGGGGCCCACCCGCACGACATCAGCACCATCCTGGACCGCTATGGCGTGGCGGTCAGGGCCGGCACACATTGCTGTGAGCCGCTCCTGGCGCGCTTTGGTGTCACCTCGACATGCCGGGCATCTTTCGCCATGTATAATAGCCAAGACGATGTGGATCGATTGGTGGACGCGCTGCACAAGGTGCGCGCCATGTTCGCCTAGGGCTAAGATGGGCCCTAAGGAAGGCTTCCCAGATGGTTGAAAAGACTCAACGAAGCGAAGACACTGACATCCCAAACGAAATGTCGCCGGGGCTGTCTCAGTCCGTACCGGGCCATATTCAGTCCGCGGCTGAGGCCCCAGAGGCCGGCGATCCTGGCGCTGCGCCGGATCCGTCGCCCTTCGACGAGGACGCACCGTCCTCCATCCCGCCCGATGAGCTCGAGCGGCTGCACGGCGATCTCGTCAGCGCGTTGAAAACGGTGTTCGACCCCGAAATTCCCGTCGATATCTACGAACTCGGCCTGATCTACAAGATCGACGTCGATGACGACCGGAATATCGAGATCGAAATGACCCTGACGGCCCCGGGATGTCCGGTAGCGGGCGAAATGCCCGGCTGGGTCCAGAATGCGGTCGCGTCCGTGCCGGGGGTCGGGCAGGTCGACGTCAATCTGGTCTTCGATCCGCCTTGGGACATGTCGCGGATGTCCGACGAGGCGCGTCTCGCCCTCAACATGTTCTAGGCGTTTGATATTCTAGGCACTTGAAGTACCAGGGAATCCGTCCCATTTTCGAAGCATGACCAATCGACCGCGCCCTCAAGCCATGAGTCTCACCGAAGCCGCCGCCGAGCGGCTGCGCAAACTGGGTTCTGCCTCGGGCCCGGAGATGGAGGCTGTTCGCATCGGCGTCAAGAACGGTGGTTGTGCCGGTATGGAGTACACGATGGAGTACGCCGCCGAGCGCAAGCCCCATGACGAAGTGGTCGAGGACAAGGGCGTGACCATCCTTATCGACCCGTCGGCCCTGATGTTTCTGCTCGGAACCGAGATGGATTATCAGGTCAGTCAGATGCGGTCGGGGTTCGTGTTCAACAATCCGAACCAGACCAGCGCCTGTGGCTGCGGCGAGTCCGTGATGCTCAAGCCCGCAGGTCAGCCGGATCCAGAGCCGGCCAATATCGCCGAATAACGGCGTTTTCCGAAAAACTTAGGTTGCGCGCACCGGCCGCATCATGAAGGCGGGGACGTGGTCTCCCATGCCCACGGGCTGGTTCTCGCGGCCCTGGCCGGAGCGGGATTTGCCCGCCGAGTTCGGCTTGGCTTTGGGTGCTGGCTTGGGAGCCGGCTTCGCCTTCGCGGCTGGCCGCGCGTCGCCGTCGTTGGACTTGCGATCAGCGTGCTGCTGCTTGGGAGGTTCGGCCGCTTCCGCCTCGGAAGACTTTTGGCCGCTGCGCCGGGAACGGCCGCCTCGGCGGCGTCCGCGTCCGTTTTCGCGGCCGGCGCTCTTGGCTTCCTCAACTTCCTGCGGATTGGGCGCGCCATCCACCCAGGCAATCTCCTCGCGCAACAACGATTCGATGGCCTTCAGAGCCTTGTGGTCCTTGGGCGTGACAAGCATCGCGGCGTGACCCTCACGGCCGGCTCGGCCCGTGCGGCCAATGCGGTGCACGTAGTCTTCGGGATGGACCGGAACGTCGTAATTGAAGACATGGCTCACTGCGGGAATGTCGAGCCCACGGGCCGCCACGTCGCTGGCGACGAGGAGCGGAATCTCGCCGCTACGAAAGGCATCGAGCGTTGCTGTGCGCTGGCGCTGATCCATGTCGCCGTGCAGCGCGCCCACATTGAAGCCGTGGCGCTGCAACGAGCGGAAGACGACACCCACATCCTTCTTGCGATTGCAGAAGATGATGGCGTTGTTGACGTCTTCCTCCCGGATCAAGCTGCGCAACGCTTCGCGTTTCTCTGCCGGTTGATCGCCCGTCTTTTTCAGACGCTGCGTGATGGTCGCTGCGGCGGACGCGGGCCGGGCGACTTCGATGCGCTCCGGCGTATGTAGGAAGTTGTCGGCGAGCCGCTGGATTTCGGGCGGCATGGTCGCGGAGAAGAAGAGGGTCTGCCGCGTGAAGGGGAGGACCTTACAGATGCGCTCGATGTCCGGGATGAACCCCATATCGAGCATTCGGTCGGCCTCGTCGACGACGAGGATCTCTATGCTGTTGAGCAGGAGCTTGCCGCGCTCGAGGTGATCGAGAAGGCGGCCCGGCGTGGCGATCACCACATCCGCGCCACGGTCCAGCTTCTTGTTCTGCTCCTCGTAGGAGACGCCGCCAATCAGCAGGGCGACGGTCAGCCTGTGGTTCTTGCCGAGAAGTTCGAACGCCTCGGCGACCTGAGCGGCGAGTTCGCGCGTCGGTTCCAGGATCAACGTTCGCGGCATGCGTGCCCGGGCGCGTCCGCGTTCGAGGCGCGTCAGCATGGGGAGCACGAAGGAGGCCGTCTTACCGGTACCCGTCTGCGCTATCCCCAAGACATCGCGGCCAGAGACGGCTACGGGTATCGCTTGGGCTTGAATAGGAGTCGGCGTATCGAACCCGGCCGCTTCGACCGCAGATTCGACTTTTGGGCTTAAGCCAAGATTTGAAAAGCTCATGAGTTAGCAAAAATGCGACGCTGGCTCTGGCCTTGCGTCTTGTTCTATCGCTACAAAGATTAGCTGTTACGATTCGCCGGGCGCACTCAACACAGCACCCGATCATTACGGCCACATGACCGTGGATAGCTTGAGAATGACATAGGCGGCATTGGCGAAACGCGCAAGGGGCAAAAGTTCGCAGTTGTTCCGAGCGTTAAGAACATCGGGCCGCGCCTTGCGGTTTCAACAGGATAGAGAAGTCGATGAGGACGAAAGACTACGCCGACGTTGCCATCAAGCCGCCGATCCTATTTCTCGGCGCTCTTTTGCTTGGCTACGTCCTGACGCTCTGGTTCCCGATCGGCCCTGGCCTTGCGCAGCCGAACGGCCTGGGGCTCACGGTCGGCTTGGTCTTTGTGGTGGTGGGCTTTGTACTTGCCGTCTTTCCGGCCCGGCGGTTCCGCAAGGCGGGGACGAGCGTGGTTCCGGGTGAGCCGTCGACGGTGCTCGTCAAAGAGGGCGCCTACAAGGTTACCCGGAACCCCATCTATATCGGTCTGATCCTGATCTATTTCGGCCTGTGCCTGGTGCTCACCAGTATCTGGATGCTGCTTCTGCTCGTCCCGACGGCGATCGTCCTCCACCTAGGTGTGGTGAAGCGCGAAGAAGACTATCTCAGCTGGAAATTCGGCGACGCCTATCGCAGCTACATGAACCAGGTCCCGCGCTGGCTCTGAGGCTCCGGCTCGCTCCCACGGCAGGTCGCGCCAGATGTCTAGGTCTTAGATATCGAGATCTTCGGCTTCGGCGAACGCGGCCCGTTCCTGGATGAATTTGAAGCGGGCCTCGGGCTTGTTCCCCATGAGCTGATCGACGGTCTTGGTCGTGCCCGGACGATCCTCGTCGTCGATCTCGACCCGCAACAGCGTGCGCGAGGCCGGGTCCATGGTCGTCTCCTTCAGTTGCTTGGGAAGCATTTCACCCAAGCCCTTGAAACGACTCACATCCACCTTGCCGCGGCCGTTGAACATCTCCTTCATCAGCACATCCTTGTGCGCCTCGTCACGCGCATAGGCCGTCTTGGCGCCCTGGCTCAGCCGGTAGAGCGGCGGCACGGCGAGATAGAGGTGACCGTTTTCGATCAGCCCCTTCATCTCTTGATAGAAGAAGGTGATGAGGAGCGAGGCAATGTGGGCGCCGTCCACATCCGCATCAGTCATGACGACAACCTTGTCGTACCGCAGATCCTCCTCCCGATACCGGGTTCGAGTCCCGCAACCAAGCGCCTGGATGAGATCGCTAAGGAGCTGGTTGTCGGCGAGCTTCGATGAACTCGCGCTGGCGACATTCAGGATCTTTCCGCGCAACGGCAGTACGGCCTGCGTGGCCCGGTTACGGGCCTGTTTGGCGGAGCCCCCGGCGGAGTCGCCCTCGACGATGAATATCTCCGTGCCGTCAGATCCCGTCGATGAACAATCGGCGAGCTTGCCCGGGAGCCGCAGGCGCCGCGTTGCGGTCTGCCGGCTGACTTCCTTCTCTTTGCGGCGGCGAAGACGTTCCTCGGAACGATCCACCACCCAGTCCAGAAGCTTTCCGGCTTGATTGGGATGCCCGGTGAGCCAGTGATCGAAGGCATCGCGCACGGCGTTTTCGACGATTCTGGCGGCTTCCTGGGTGGCCAGGCGGTCCTTGGTCTGCCCCTGGAACTCGGGTTCGCGAATGAAGACCGAGAGCATGGCCGCGGCCGTGCCGAGCACGTCGTCGCCCGTCACCTGGGACACGCGCTTGACGCCGGTCAGCTCGCCGTAGGCGCGGAGGCCCTTGGTCAGGGCGGCGCGCAGGCCCGCCTCATGCGTGCCGCCGTCGGGCGTCGGGACCGTGTTGCAGTAGGAACTTATGAACCCGTCCGCGCTCGCGACCCAGGAGATCGCCCATTCCACCGAGCCGTGGCCTTCCGCCCGCTCCACCCGGCCGGCGAAGATGTCGTTGGTCACGGTGGTCTGGCCGTTGATGCTGTCGGCGAGGAAGTCCTTGAGCCCGCCCGGGAAGTGTAGATCGGCCTTCTCGGGAACGTCGCTGCCGGCGGAAATCAGGGATTTGTCGCACGACCAGCGGATTTCGACGCCCCGGAAGAGATACGCCTTGGAGCGCGCCATGCGGAACAGACGTACCGGCTTGAAGGCAGCGCCCTTGCCGAAAATCTGCGGGTCGGGTCGGAAGCGTATCCTGGTACCGCGCCGATTCTTGATGGGTCCGAGGTCTTCCAGCGGACCGTCGGGGAGCCCACGCGTGTAGGTCTGCCGGTAAAGCTCCTGGCTGCGGGCAACCTCGACCTCGAGCGTTTCGGACAGCGCGTTGGCCACCGACACGCCGACGCCGTGCAGACCGCCGCTGGTGGCGTAGACCTTGGAGTCAAATTTTCCGCCCGCATGCAGCGTCGTCATGATGACTTCGAGCGCGGACTTGTTCTTAAACTTGGGATGGGGATCCACCGGTATGCCGCGGCCATTGTCGTTGACCGTCAGCGTGCCGTCCTTGTCGAGCGACACTTCGATCCGGCTGGCATGGCCCGCGACCGCTTCGTCCATGGCGTTGTCCAGCACCTCGGCGAAGAGGTGGTGCATCGCCTTCTCGTCGGTCCCGCCGATATACATGCCCGGACGCTTGCGGACGGGCTCGAGACCTTCGAGGACCTCGATATCCGCAGCTGTATACCCGGCCTCCGCACCGCTGGCCTTCGCACTCGGCTTCGCTGGCGTCTTTTGTGGCGCGGGCTTGGCGCGGGTAGGCGTCGGCGCGGGGGCGTCGAACAGGTCGTTCGCGGCTGAGGATTTTCGTCTCGGGGCGATCGGTGGAGTCCTCCTGGCCGGGGCGCGCCGGCACCCTCGAAAAACAGAGAATCAGTGACGTTTGGAACGCGATTCTAGCTCGCACGGAGACCCGTCATTTTCAAGGCCCGCGGGAAGGGGACGGATCAGCCAAAGGCTTCAGCCGATCTCCTTGCCATCCGGGTGGGTGATGACCATCACCGAGGGCCTCGGCGGCATCTTGGGATCGAAGTCCGGCCAGCGCGTCGCGGGGTTCTCAAAGACAGATGGACCCTTGAAATTCGCATAGCCGTCGACGCCGTCGGCGCCGGGATGCTGCACCGATAAGAACAGCGTTTTGCCGTCTGGTGTGAAGCAGGGGCCGCAGAGTTCCGCACCCATAGGAACCCGGAAGAACATGCGCGGCGTGCCCCGGCGAATGCCCTCGGTCTCCAGCGCAAAGAGCCCGTCGGCTCGACCTGTTTGCTGCCAATACTTGCCCTGGTCGGTCGCAATCCACAGACGGCCCTCGGGGTCCACGGTCGCATTGTCGGGAGAGACGAACCAGCTGTCCTCGGTCGTCGCCGCGTTCCAATATGCTCCGAGCTCCATCTTTGTGGGATCACCACAGCGTACCAGGATGTTCCACGTAAAGGTATCGGCACCGAAATCGCCACCATCGGGGATCATCTCGATGATGTGCCCGAACTTGTTGTTAGGGCGCGGGTTTGCCGCGTCGACTGTACCGGCATTGCGCTTTGTGTTGTTGGTGAGCATCACATAGACACGGCGCGTTTCTTCGTTCGGCTGAACGTCCTCGGGCCGGTCCATCTTCGTGGCGCCCACCTCGTCGGCGGCAAGGCGTGCATCGATCAGCACGTCGGCCTGGTTCTCGAACTTGCCCGCGGAGCACGCTTTGGCCAGCTTGCCCTCACCGTATTTGAGCGGAATCCACTTGCCCGTCCCCTCGGAGCTGAACTGCGCGACTGAGAGCGTTCCATGCTCCAAGAGCGTCGCGTTGTGGGCTTTGTTGCCCTTGATGTAGTGATCCCGGCTCACGAAGCGATAGACATACTCGTTTTGTGCGTCGTCGCCGCTGAAGACGACGGCCCGCCCGTCATTGCTCAGTGTCGTCTCGGCCCCTTCATGGAAAAAGCGGCCAAGTGCCGTGTGCTTCACGGGCACAGATTCCCTCTCTTCGGGGTCGATCTCAACGATCCAGCCGAAGCGGTTGGGCTCGTTCTCTTCCTCATCGAAATTGAAGCGCTTGTGGTATTTGCCCCAGCTCTGCCACCGCGTGGGGATGCGGTAGCGCTTGTAGCTGGCTTTGTACTTGCCGTCGTGATCAACGTCTGGCTTGAAGTTGGCGTCGAGCTCCTCGGTCCAGAAGCCGCCGTGAATGTTCTCCTCGGCGGTTAGGTAGGTGCCCCACGGTGTCTTGCCGCCGGCGCAGTTGCTAAACGTACCGAAGACTCTCTTGCCCGTGCTGTCCTCACGGGTCTTCATACGCGCGGTGCCCGCGGCGTCACCGTCAATGGTCATTTCCGTGTTGAGAGTAATGCGGCGGTTCCTGTCTCCGTGCACGACTTCCCACTTGTCGTTCACCTTCCTAACCTCGACCACGGTGACGCCGACGGCGGCCATCTCGATATTTGCGATCTCCTTCGTCGTCTCCCGAAAGTTGCTGTCGCTCTGATCTCGCCCTAGCCCGGGGAACATCAGCTCTTCGTTCGTGTATTCGTGATTGATGCAGAGCAAGCCGTGCTCGCTGCTGCCGTCGATCGGGAAATAAGCGATGTAGTCGTTGTTGTAGCCGAACCGGTATTCCTGCTCTTCGGCGGTGAGGGTTCGAGGGTCGAACGGCTTGTCTTGCACGTCGGCGCAGACCGGATCGCCCCAGCTCAGCAAGACTTTGGCATCATACCCTTCCGCCACATGATGATACTCGTTGGCGCCGGCCGCCACTTCATCGAAGCTGAAGCGATCTCCCACGCTGGCCGCTTCCGCTTTTGATGCGGCAAGGGCGGCAGGCCCGAACAGCGCGGTCGCGGCGGTGACGCCGAGCGCGCCTTTCATGATGTCGCGTCTACTGTATCGCCGGGCTATGACGTCGCCGATGGTGTCGCCCGCCACCGGACTCAGCGGCTCGTCATCGGCCGCTTCCATCGCGGCAGCGCGTGTGGGGTAGGTGTGGGGGTCGGACATCGTTGGCCCTCAAACTTGTTCATCTCAGCGGGCAACATCTTGCGCGCGCAGTGTTACAGTTTTTCAACTGTCCGTAGTCAGATGATCGCGGCGCGAACCTTCGCCGAGACCCATTCCGACACGGCGACCGTGGCCAGAATAACGATGAAGATGACGGTGACCTCGGCCCAGGCGAGGCGCGCCAGGGACGATTGTAGCTGCAGCCCGATGCCGCCCGCGCCCACAAGCCCGAGGATCGTGGATTCGCGGATATTGATGTCCCAGCGGAACACGGAGATGCCCGCGAAGGCCGGTGCGATCTGGGGCCACACGGCATAGTCCATGATTTGCCAGCCCGAGGCGCCGGTCGCGCGCACGGCCTCGACCTGGGTCTCGTCGATCTCCTCGATAGCTTCGTAGAGCAGCTTGCCGATAAAGCCGATCGACCGCAGGGCAATGGCGATGATGCCGGCCAGCAGACCCGGTCCGATGATGGCAACCAGCAGCAGCGCCCAGATCAGCGAATTGATGGAGCGCGACGCGACGATGATCAGCAGCGCGAGCGGACGGAGCAGAGCCGCGCTCGGTGTCGTGTTACGGGCAGCGAGAAAGGCAACCGGCGTCGCCAGTACGATCCCGAGCCCGGTGCCGAGCGTTGCGATATTGATCGTGTCCCAGAGAGGCCCCCAGAGGCGCTCGAGATAGGACCAGCGGGGCGGCCAGGCGCGCGACAACAGATCGGCGGCTTGTCGCGGTGCATCCTCGACGAACAGCCAGATCGTGTTCTTGTTCATGATCTGCCAGCTGAGGACGAACAGAACGGCCAGCGCGAGCCAGCCGAACCAGATGGCCCATTGGGTGAGGGGCGTGCGGCGCTGCCACAAGAGTTGGCCGTTTTGCGTCGTCACCGGCATCACTGCACCCATTTACGCAAATGGCTGGACGCGTACTCGGCCACGAGTACCACGGCGATGATCATGAGGAGGATCGCGCCGGCGGTGTCGTAGTCGTAGCGCGACATGGCCGTGTTGAGCGTGGCGCCGATGCCGCCCGCGCCGACAATGCCGATCACCGCGCTCTCACGGAAATTGATGTCGAGCCGGTAGAGCGACAGGCCGATCAGGCGCGGCATGACCTGGGGCTGAATGCCGTAATTGACGACCTGCCACCACGATGCGCCGGTCGCGCGGATGGCTTCGGCCTGTGCCTCCTGGATATCCTCGATGTCTTCGGCGAGGAGCTTGGCCATGAAACCGATCGTGGCGAACGACAGGGTGAGGAATCCGGCGAAGGGTCCGAAGCCGAACATGGCGACGAACAGGATGGCGATGATGATTTCCTGGAAGGCGCGCGAGAGCGCGATGATGGACCGGCAGACGGCATAGACGGGCAGGGGCGCGATATTGCGTGCGGCGCCAAGCCCGATGGGAATGGAGATGAGGCAGCCGACCACGGTGGACGTCACGGTCATGGTCAGGCTCTCCACCATACCTTGCCAGATGTCGCGCGAGCGCGACGTGAAATCGGGGGTGAAGAAGCCCTCGAGGACGCGCCAGCCGTTACTGACGCCGTCCAGCACGCGCTGCCAATTGATGTCGAGCGTCGATAGAGCGGCAATCAGATACAGCGCCGCGCCGACATAGAGACCCCAGCGGAGCCATGCATTCCGGATGAGCGGTGGGCGGGACCAGCTGATGGACGGCGCGGCGGGCCTCATGTGAGACCGGCCATGCGTTCTTCGCTGGCGCGCCGGTCTTCCTGCGCCTCCGGTGTCTCCGCCGCTTCGTCGTCGGTGTGGATCTGCGTCCAGTCTTCTTCACCGTAGATGTCGGTGAGCACCGCGCGATCCAGTTTTGCGGGGAGGCCATCGAACACGATCTCGCCCGCGCGCAGACCGATGACACGGTCGGCGAACATCTTGGCGAGCGGCACGTCGTGCATGCTGATGATCGCCGGCAGGCCGCGCTCGCGGCAGACCTCGCAGATGAGGCGCATGATCTGGCGGGCCGTCTTGGGGTCGAGCGAGGCGGTCGGTTCGTCTACCAAAAGCAATGCCGGGTCCTGCTCGAGCGCCCGGGCGATGCCCACGCGCTGCCGCTGACCGCCGGACATGTCGCTTGCCCGCTTGTCGACATGTTCGGCGAGCCCCACGCGGTCGAGCAGGGCGAAGGCCTTGTCCAAGTCACTTTGCGGAAATCGCCGCAGGAACGAGCGCCAGAAGGACACGTAGCCGAGGCGCCCGGACAGGACGTTCTCCATCACGGTCAGCCGCTCCACGAGCGCGTATTCCTGGAAGATCATCCCCATGAGCCGCCTGGCGCGGCGCAGGCCCCGGCCACCGAGACGGGTGATTTCAGTGCCCTTCAGTTCGACGGTGCCACCGCTCGGTTTTACGAGCCGGTTGATGCAGCGGATGAGCGTGGACTTGCCGGAGCCCGACGGTCCAATCAGGGCGACGACCTGGCCTGCCGGGACCTCGAATGAGACGCCGCGTAGCGCCTCATCGCCGCCCTTGTACCGTTTTGAAAGTGAGGAAACGCGCAGCATGTCGTATCCGGGCGAGGCCTGTCCGGCCGTGGGTCGCGGCATCGTATGAGAAAGGCGGGAGCGGCGCAAAGACGCTTCCCGGCCTCTCGTGACGGCCAGATCTAGTTGCAGGAATAGGCGACGCCGTTGGCTTCGTCGATCTGGCGGATGACGGCCCAGTCGTCCTTGAACGTGATCGGGATGAACTTGGTGTCTCCGGATTTGGAGAACTCTTCCAGCAGCTTGGTGCCGCTCCAATCGAACGAGAAGAAGGCTTCTTTGATCTTGTCCTGAAGCTCCGGCGTAAGATCGTAGGCCACGCCGAAACCGGTCGTGGGGAAGGTCTGCGAGGTGTAGATGGTCTTGAGCTGGTCTTCCGTGACGAGGCCGCGGTCGATCATCCGGGCCTTGACCGAGTTCGCCACCGCGGCCGCGTCGTAGTCCTTGTGGGCCACGCCCAGGATCGAGTTGTCGTGCGCGCCGGAGAAGCGGGGCGTGAAGTCCTTGTCCCGCTCCAAGCCGAATTCGGACTTCAGCAGCGCCGAGGGCGCCTTGAAGCCGGAGTTGGACGTCTCGGCGGTGAAGGCGAGCACGCGCCCCTTCAGGTCCTCGGGTTTCTCGATGCCCGAACCTGGATAGGTGATGATCTCCATCTCATATCCGTAGGTGCCGTCGTCGCTCGCCATCATGGTGAAGGGGCGGAAGCCGGCGCAGGCCACCGCAAGCGGATTGGAGCCGGTGTTGACCCCGGCCACATGCAGGCGCCCGGCCCGCATGGCTTCGATCTGCGCCGCGTTGGATTGCACCGGAAAGAACTGCACGGGCTTGCCGGTGACCTCGGACAAATGGTCGAGGAACTCTTGCCACACGTCCACGTAGACGGCCGGATCCTCTACCGGCGTGTAGGCGAAAATCAGCGTCGAGGGATCGACCTGGTCCGCGGGATCGGCCGGAATGTCGGCGATCAGGTCGCCGTCGTTGTCCTGATAGCGGCTGTCGAGCTGGAAAGCCGCACTGGCCGGCAGGCACAAAACCGCCGTAAGGATCAGCGAAACGAGAAGTCGCATCATCATGGGAGCCGTCCTTCGGTTTCCGTCCACAGATCCCCGCCCGCTCAATGGTTTGGCGCGGCAGCGGCACTTATAGACACGCGCGATGGCTGACGCTAATGGGCCGTCGTGACAAATTTGCGAATAGGAGAGAGCCATGGCCGAACGCCCCCCTGTCTGTGATTTTGGCTGGAAGGCCCCCGGTTTCGCCTTGGTCGGCATCGACGGAAAGACCCATACGCTCGAGCAACTCAAGGGCCCGAAGGGCACGCTCGTTGCCTTCATCTGCAATCACTGTCCCTACGTCATCGCCGTGGTCGACCGCATCGTTCGCGACGCGCGCGATCTCGAAGCGCTCGGCGTGAACACGGTTGCGATCTGTTCGAACGACGCGACGACCCATCCGGACGATTCATACGACAACATGAAGCGCTTCGCAGAGCAGCACGGCTTCGCCTTCCCGTATCTCCACGACGAGAGCCAAGAAGTCGCCCGTGCCTATGACGCGATGTGCACGCCCGACTTTTTCGGCTTAAACGCCGATCTCGAATTGCAATATCGCGGCAGGCTGGATGCAAGCGGCCGCGATCCTGCGGGCCCCGACGTCAGGCGGGAGCTGTTCGACGCCATGAAAAAGGTCGCGGAAACCGGCCGCGGACCGGAGGATCAGACCGCCTCCATCGGGTGCTCGATCAAGTGGAAAGCGGCCTGAGGCCGCCGTCGCGATTAACCAGCACTTAAGCGTATCGCTTTCCCGTTTCTTTACTTGCGGGTCCCTAAAATTCGTCTCGAATTTAGAGGATCTCGAGCGCCATGCTGATGCGTTACGCAGCAATTGCCGGGGCAGCCGCCGCCACACTGTTTGGCGCCATCAATTTTGGCGCCGCAGACGCGGACGTGATGCTTGTCGACGCTGGGCACAGCGGGCTCGGCGCCAACGCACCGGTGTGGGTCCTCGCCATGGTTGTGGGGGCAGCGGTCTATTCGATCTGCCGCGAGGCCACTGTCAGCGTGCCGCCGGCGATTGAAGCTTGGGCCGGCGAAAACAAGACGTGGCTGTTCGCGGGTTCGGCACTTCTGGTTCTGGCGGCATACGCGCTGGCGTAGGCGTGCTGAACCGAAACGGAATGAAGCAGTTTGGGGGAGCCTGGTAGGAACCGAATGGCTTTCGCATCCGACGGGGGAATGCGGAAGAAAAAGGCCAGAGGTTCAACAAGGCCGGGCGAAGAGAAGGGGGCGTCCGCATTTCGCGGCCGCCCCCGATTTCGTTTGAAGCGTCCTGTGCCGGGCTGCGGCTAGACGCTGTAGTACATGTCGTACTCGACCGGGTGGGGCATCATCTCGAATCGCTCCACCTCTTCCATCTTCAGCTCGAGATACGCATCGATCGCATCGTCGGTGAACACGTTGCCCTTCTTGAGGAAGGCGCGATCCGCATCCAACGACTCGCAAGCCTCACGCAGCGAGCCGCTGACGGTCGGAACCTTCTCGAGCTCTTCCGGCGGAAGGTCGTACAGGTTCTTGTCGATCGCCGAACCCGGATCGAGCTTGTTCTCGATGCCGTCGAGGCCAGCCATCAGCATGGCCGAGAAGGCGAGGTAGGGGTTGGCGGTCGGATCGGGGAATCGGACCTCGATGCGCTTCGACTTCGGACCCGTGCCGAGCGGAATGCGACACGAGGCGGAGCGGTTACGCGAGGAGTAAGCCAGGAGCACCGGCGCCTCATAGCCCGGGACCAGCCGCTTGTAGGAGTTGGTGCTCGGGTTGGTATAGGCGTTGAGCGCCTTCGCGTGCTTCAGGATGCCCGCGATGTAGTGCAGGGCCGTGTCCGACAGATCGGCGTATTTGTCGCCCGCGAAGGTCGGGCCGCCATCCTTCCAGATCGACTGGTGCACATGCATGCCCGAGCCGTTGTCGCCGAAGACCGGCTTCGGCATGAAGGTGGCGGTCTTGCCGTAGACGTGGGCCACATTGTGGATCACGTACTTGTAGATCTGCATGGCATCGCCGGTCTGGATGATGGGGCCAAACTTGATGCCGAGTTCGTGCTGGGCCGCGCCCACCTCGTGGTGGTGCTTCTCGGTGACGACACCCATCTCCGCCATGACGGAAAGCATCTCCGAACGCAGATCCTGCGCGGAGTCGACCGGCGGCACCGGGAAATACCCGCCCTTCATGCGCGGACGGTGACCGAGATTGCCCATCTCGTATTCCGTGCCGGAATTCGTCGGCAGTTCCGTCGAGTCGACCCGGAAACCGCAATTGTACGGCTCGGCCGAGAAGCGCACATCGTCGAACACGAAGAACTCGGCCTCGGGGCCGAACACTGCCGTGTCGCCTACGCCGGTCTGCTGCATGTACGCCTGGGCCTTGCCGGCGATGCCGCGCGGATCGCGCTCGTAGGGCTCGTTGGTCAGCGGCTCGAGAACGTCACAGAAGACGGCGAGCGTACTCTGCGCGAAAAAAGGATCGATGACGGCTGAATTGCAGTCCGGCATCAGCTTCATGTCCGACTCGTTGATCGCCTTCCACCCGGCAATCGAGGAGCCGTCGAACATCACGCCTTCAGCGAACGCTTCCTCGTCCATGAGGCCCGCATCCATTGTGACGTGCTGCATCTTGCCCCTGGGATCGGTGAAGCGCAGGTCGACGAATTTGATCTCTTCGTCCTTGATCTTTTTGGCGGTGCTACTTGCGTCTGCCATGTTCTCTCCCTTCCGCGAATGACACCCTCGCCGCCTCGTACGAGGCGGCGACAGGTTGCTCCAGTTATGTGAAAGTTATGAGTGAAATGCGGCGGATGAGCCAGTCTAATTGCGACTAGATGGCATCGTCCCCGGTCTCGCCGGTGCGAATGCGCACGGCTTCCTCAACTTGGGAGACAAAGATCTTTCCATCGCCGATGCGGCCGGTCTTCGCCGACGACACGATGGCCTCGACAGCCTTGTCGACCATGTGGTCCACGAGCACGAGCTCGAGCTTCACTTTTGGCAGGAAATCCACCACGTATTCGGCGCCGCGATAGAGTTCGGTGTGGCCCTTCTGGCGACCGAAGCCCTTGGCTTCAGTGACGGTAATACCCTGAAGACCAATCTCCTGAAGAGCCTCCTTCACTTCATCAAGCTTGAACGGCTTGATGATCGCTTCGATCTTTTTCATTCTCCGTAATACCTCCCAGTCTAAAGTTGCAGCGCCTCGCCGCGTAGTGCGCCGCCATGCAATCGTAGTCAGGACCAAGCCTTAGCACACCCTATGCCAATCTAATGGGCGGACGATTTACACGTAGAATCATTATCTTAGAGGATTTACGCAAAATGTGGAGGCGAACCGGTCGAAGTTGGTGGCGACGCAATAGGCAGTACGCATAAAAACTAGGCAGATGCAACGGGCCCCAAGACTTCACCGGACACCGGCTTGGTGTTTTGAAGCTCTCATCCCTTAGGCAGGACGATGCTGGAACTCTTAACCGCGAAAGAAATGGGCCGCGCCGACAAACTGGCTATAGAGAGCGGCGTTGCTGGCGCTGTTCTCATGGAGAATGCGGGGCGAAGTGTCGCCGATGAGGTCTCGCTACGGTTTCCCGACGCCACGACGGTCGCGATACTTTGCGGACCTGGTAACAACGGCGGCGATGGCTTTGTCGCGGCGCGCCAGCTTTTGGAGCGGGGCTATTTCGTTCGCCTCGGCTTCGATGGCGATCCGAGCAAGTTGCCGGCAGACGCGGCCGCCATGGCGGCGCGCTACACGGGCACCATTCATCCCCTCGAGCCGGTTCTGTTCGACGGCGCGGATGTCATCGTTGACGGCTTGTTCGGCGCAGGGCTAGCCCGGCCCATCGAGGGCAAGTTCGCCGTCCTCATCGATGCGGCGAATGCGAGCGGTATCCCGATCATCGCCATCGACGTTCCGAGCGGCGTTGACGGCACCACCGGCTTGATCCTGGGCACGGCGATACGCGCGTTGAGCTCGGTCACCTTCTTCCGGTTCAAGCCTGGGCATTTCCTGATGCCGGGTCATCTGCATTGCGGTGAGCTGCACCTTGCCGATATCGGCATCCCCGACGAGGTGCTCGCGACGGTGAAGCCGGCGCTTTACGCCAATGAACCGGGCCTGTGGCTCGATCGCTATCCGTGGCCGACGGTGCTGGGCCACAAATATCTGCGCGGCCACGCCGTCGTGGCTTCGGGGCCTGCCGACGCGACGGGGGCGGCCCGGTTGGCTGCGCGCAGTGCCTTGCGGGCCGGGGCAGGGCTGGTGACGGTCGCATCGCCGCGCGACGCGCTGGCCGTGAACGCCGCGCAGTTGACCGCGGTCATGCTTCGGGAGGCGGACGGTCCTCAAGGCCTTGCCGCGCTTCTGGCCGACACCCGCAAGAATGCCTTTCTCATCGGCCCCGGCCACGGTGTGGACGAGGAGACGCGGCAGATGGTGCTGACGGCCTTAAAGGCTGAACCGGCGGTCGTGCTGGATGCCGACGCGCTCACGTCCTTCGCAGAGAACCCTGACGAGCTGTTCGACGCCATTGGAGCGCGAAAAGCCCCGGTCGTCATGACGCCCCATGCGGGCGAGTTCGCGCGGCTCTTCGGCGATGTGCCGGGGGCCTCGAAGGTCGACCGGACACGGACCGCCGCGTCGCGCTCCGGCGCCACCGTCGTTTTGAAAGGACCCGACACCGTGATCGCGGCGCCCGATGGCCGCGCCGCCATTGATACCAACGGCACGCCGTGGCTCGCCACGGCAGGTTCGGGCGATGCGATGGCCGGGATGGTGCTCGCCATGCTCGCGCAGGGCCTTGGCGGCTTCGATGCGGGGTGTATCGCGGTTTGGATGCACGGGCAGGCGGCGAAACTCTTCGGGCCAGGCCTGATCGCGGAGGATCTGCCGGAGCTGATCCCCGAAGTCTTTGAGGAGCTTGAGGAATATGGAAGCGACGGTTGAGCGCCCGAGGCGCGGTTCTCGCGACCGTTTGTTGACACACTCGGCGGTTATGAGGGACATCTAGACAAGGCACCGCATCGCGTTGTGCCGTCGGGGTTCACCGAACCGCTCTAGCGAAGGATCGCTCACGATCATGGGCCGCAACCGCCCCTCAAAGAGCCGTCTACGCACAAAGACACTTCTCATCGGCGCCGCCCTGGTCGCGGCTTCGGCCGGCGCGGCCGTTGCTGCCGATCAGGTGCTGCTGCGCGCGCGGGAAGGCGCGGCCGCCATGCTCCGTGGGCAGTACGATCGAGCGGTGACGCTTTACGACGAGGCCGTCGGCACGCCGGACGTGTCCAAGTTCGTCCTGGCCAGCATTTACAGCGATCGCGGCGTCGCCAAGTGGCGCATGAAGCAGACGAAAGAAGCGATCGACGATTTCAACGAATCCATCCAGCTCGCACCCGACAACGCCATTGTCTACAACAACCGAGGCAATGCCTTGATGGACCTCGGTCATCCGGAAGAGGCCATCAAGGATTTCGACCGCGCGATCGTGCTGGATCCCAATTACGGAGCAGCCTTCAACAATCGCGGCAATGCCTACGCCGCGCTGCAGAACTACGACGCGGCCTTTCAGTCCTTCCGCAAGGCCACGGCGCTGCTGTCGCGCACCGCTGCACCCTACAACGGGCGGGGACGCTCCCATATGGAGCGGGCCCGATACCATGCCGCTCTACGAGACCTTGACCGTTCGATCAGGCTCGATCCCAAGCTCGCGGCGGCCTATCGCAACCGCGCGGTGGCGAATTTCGAGTTGGGCAACTACGCGGCGGCTGCCGACGATGCGACACAGGCCCTCGACCTCGAACCGGAGCAAGATAAGTCCAAGCTGTTCATGTTGCGGGCGCGCTCTTATGCAGCGCAGAACAGCTTCCGCGAGGGCGTCGCCGACTTCGATCGGGTTCTCGATCTCGAGCCGGAAAAGGTCGATGCGTTTATGGAGCGCGGCGAGTTGCTCGCCAAGAACAAGCGCTACGACGCGGCGATCAAGGACTTCAACAAGGTTCTGGAATTGGAGCCGAAGAACGCCAAGGCCTATGCCTTGCGCGGCGAGACAAAGTACTTCGACCGAAAAGCGGACGAAGGATATATCGACGTCAATATCGCGCTCATCCTGACGCCGGACGACCCGCGGGCGCTGCGCATACGGGGGGACATCTTCCGCGCGCAGAAGCGGACGGAGAATGCGATTGCCGATTATCAGAAAGCCGCATCGTTGGATCCGTTCGAGGAGAACGCGCGCACGGGTCTGGAGCAGCTGCGGGCGCCGGTGCCCCCCGACACCAGGAAGCCCTTGGGCGAGCCCGTTGCGGGGTGGATCATCACGGAGAAGTCCCCCGGGCGCTACGTGGCAACGAATGCGGACTATCGCGGCGTCACGGTCCCCATGGAGATGTTCGGCGCTGGCAAACCGAAGCTTCTGGCGTGGGACAAGCTCAAGGGCGCCCAGTCCAGCATCGGTCTCCTGAGATACGATGCCGGGACCCCGACCGGCGACGGTGCCTTCGAGTATGTCGCCGTCATCGATACGAGGAAGAAGGAAGTTCTGGCAATCGAGCCTGAGCGCTGGGGCGACAAGGCGGCGACCTGGACATGGCAGACGGCCTCGCTTTCGGTCACGGACCCGGACGGGAATGTCAGCGAAGTCGAGTTGCAGCCGGAACGGACCCGCAGTGCGCCCGTGGCTCGGCGTCGGCGGGACGACGGCGGTGGTTTCTTTGGTTTCGCCCAGCAGCAACCGCAACGCCCGGCGCCTCGCCAGCGGGCCCGCCGCAGGAGCGGCGGAAACAGCAACCCGCTCGGTTGGCTCTTCCGCTAACGGCCGGGCACATGCCACTGGCAGGGCGGCGCTTTCCGCGATAACACCTCTGGGATGACTCACTTTCTTGCCAGCGTCCGGAACGCGGCGGAGGCCGAACGCGTCCTCGCCGCGGGTGCCGATATCGTAGATCTCAAAGAGCCCGACGAAGGGGCGCTCGGCGCCGTCGCGCCAAGCGTTATCCGTGAGTGCCTGAGAACGATCGGCGGCCGCAAGCCAGTCAGCGCGACCGTGGGCGATCTGCCCATGAACCCCGCGACTGTCGCGGAGGCCGTGGCAGCAACCGCCGGGCTTGGCGTGGATACGGTAAAACTCGGGATTGTGGCGGAGGGCGATCCGTGGGGTTGTTTCGATGCGCTGCGGAGCCTGAGCGCGCCTTCGGATCTGGTCCTGGTTTTCTTCGCTGATGTGCCGTCCGACGTTGACGCGATCGCAGCAGCCAAGGCCAGCGGCGCGTGCGGGGTGATGCTGGATACGGCCGGCAAGGAACGCGGATCGCTGACCGATCATATGACGTTGGACGAGGTCAGGCGCTTCGTGGACCTGGCGCGCCAAGCGGAACTGCAGGTGGGGCTCGCCGGCTCGCTTCGGGCCCACCATGTACAGCCGCTGCTTGCGCTACGGCCTGACGTCATCGGCTTTCGAGGGGCGCTGTGCGAGCAGAGTGCGCGTGGGTCTAACCTCGATCCCAAAGCTTGCGCCGAGATCGGCCGGCTCGTGGCTGACGGGCGCACGGCCCCGGAAGCCCGTTTCGAGGCGCGCGCAACCTCCGCGGTGTGCTAGAGCATCAGCTTAGCCCGGCCGGGAAAGCCGGGCAGAGGTGAGGAGACCGGAGCGCAGAATGGAACGAAGATTGGGACATGTGAGCACGGCGAGCGCCACCGGCGAGCCCTTGGACCGTATTTTCGTGCACGACTACGTGCTCGAAGTGGAAATCGGCGTTCACCACAATGAGAAGGGCGTCACCCAGCGCGTCCGCTTTTCGGTCGACATCGACATCACGTCGGATCCCACGACTCTCGACGACGATATCGACCGGACCCTGGACTACGACTATGTCATCAACGGCATCAAGGCGATCATCTCTCGCGGCCACATCAATCTCGTCGAGACTCTCGCCGAGGACGTCGCCCAGCATTGCATCTCTCATCCGCGTGCGGAGCGTGTGGAAGTGATGATCGAGAAACTCGACAAGGACCCGGGCGCGGTGGGCGTTCAGATCGTCCGGAGCAAGCAGGAGGCCTAGACATGCGTGCCGCATTGCAGGCCTCCGCGACGGCTCTTGAGCCGACCGATTTGCCGCTGGCCGTGGTGAAGCTAGGCGGCAGCATCGTGCGCGGCGGTACGCTCGCCGGGTGGCTCGATGTCATCTCGGATGCGCAGCGTCCGATTGTTCTCGTTCCTGGCGGGGGAGCCCTGGCCGACGAAGTCCGGCATTGTCAGCGCCAATTGGGATTTGGGGATTCCACAGCCCACCGCATGGCGCTGTTGGCCATGGATCAGCTTGCCTGGGCCATCGCCGGCATGACACCGGGCTACGAGGTCGGCACCACGATCGAGGATCTCCGCAACGTCCATGAGCGGGGGCTCGTTGCCGTTTGGGCGCCGTCGGCCTTTCTCGCGGACCGGACGGATGTCGAAGCCACCTGGCGGTTGACCTCCGATAGCCTTGCGCTGTGGCTCGCGGGAAAGCTCGGCGCTGCCTCGTGCTGCGTCGTGAAATCGGCTCCGATTGCGCGTCGGCCGTTGAGCGCGGATGCGCTTCGTCATGACGGCGTTGTCGACGAGGCCTTTCCGGCCATGCTTCGCGAGACCGGCGTCTCAGCTGCGATGTTCGGACAAGGCGACGAGGGAGGTCTCGCCGCCCATCTTGCAGGCGAGAGCCCGGCGCGAAATCCGGTCACCGCGTGAGCGAGCCAGGCATGGCCGAGAAAATCCTGTTTGTGACCGGGCATCTCGCGGAACCGCGGCTGAAGGCGGTTCTCGAAGGCATGGATGCCGAGTTCGAGTGGCGGGTCGAGGACATCGGCGTCAAGGTCGCGGCGCTCATGACCGAAGACATCATCATGCGGCGGCTGGAAGATGCGCGCGGCGCCGACAAGATCCTGTTGCCGGGCCGCTGCCGGGGCGACCTGGAAAAGCTCTCCGCCCATTACGGCGTGCCTGTCGAGCGCGGGCCAGACGAGGTGAAGGACATCCCGGTCTTTTTCGGCCGTGCGCGCCGGGCCTCCGACATGTCGAAATACGACATCAACATCTTCGCCGAGATCATCGATGCCACGGAAATGAGCATCGAGGACATCCTCGCTCGTGCAGAGGACTACAGTTATCGCGGCGCGGACGTGATCGACCTCGGCTGTCTGCCGGATACGCCGTTCCCGCATCTCGAAGACACGGTGAAGGCGCTCAAGAAATATGGCTACAAGGTCAGCGTCGACTCTGCCGATCCCGAGGAACTCCTGCGTGGCGGACAAGCGGGGGCCGACTACCTGCTCAGTCTCGATGAGACGCGGCTGCACATCGCCGACGAGGTGTCGTCCGTCCCCGTCCTGATCCCGGCGGCACACGGAGATATGGACTCCCTCTATCGTGCCATGGCGCTTCTGGACGAGAAGGGGCTGCCTTATCTCGCCGATCCGGTGCTCGACCCCATCAATTTCGGCTTCATGACCTCGCTGGGGCGCTATGCGCAATTGCGACGTGAGCGGCCCGATGTGGACATCCTGCTGGGCACCGGCAATCTCACCGAACTCACCGAAGCCGACACCACGGGGATCACCGCGACGTTGATTGGCATTGCTTCGGAGCTGAACATTGAGAACGTGCTCGTAGTGCAGGTGAGCCCTCATACGCGTCGGACCTATGAGGAGCACGACGCGGCGCGGCGCTTGATGTTCGCTTCGCGCGCCGACGGCGAGCTGCCGAAGGGCTATACGGACGAGCTGCTGGGCCTGCACGCGAAGCGGCCGTTTCCCCTGACGCCGGAGGAGATCGCCGAGAACGCCGCCGCCGTACGCGACAAGAACTTCCGCATCGAGGTCGCCGAGGACGGCGTGCACATCTACAATCGTGACGGTCATCACGTGGCCGAGGACATCTTCGAGTTCTTTCCCAAGCTTGACCTCGAAGGCGACGCAGGCCACGCCTTCTATTTGGCGGCCGAGTTGGCCAAGGCGGAGATCGCCTGGCGTCTCGGCAAACGCTATGCCCAAGACGAGCCGCTCGATTGGGGTGTGGCGGCGGACAAGCCGAGTGATGACAGAACGCGCCTCAAAGAGGCGGGCCATACGCTGGCCATGAAGAAGAAACGGGAGGAATCGTGATGTCGCTCGAGGTGCCGGCATGCCCATGATCCGCGAGTGCATCGTCACCACGCTGAGCGACGAGGGGAAACTCCACATCGCGCCGCTCGGGATCATCGAAGACGGGGAAGGGTGGGTCATTGCACCGTTCCGGCCCTCCACGACCCTCGACAATCTCCGGGCGACCCCCTTTGCCGTCGCGAGCTTCACCGACGATGTGCTGGTCTTTGCCGGTTGCCTCACTGGCAACAAGGACTGGCCGACGCGGCCCGCCAGGCACATTCCGGGGGCCTTCTTGGAGAACGCATTGGCTCATCTCGAGCTCGCGGTCGAGCACGTGGAGGAGGACGATCTGCGTCCGCGCTTCCACTGCCGGATTGTGTACGAAGGCAATCACGCGCCGTTCCAAGGCTTCAACCGGGCGCAGGCCGCGGTGATCGAAACGGCGATTCTGGCCACCCGCCTCAAAATGCTGCCGCGCGAGAAGATCGAGACGGAGCTGGCCTATCACCAGATCGCCGTCGAGAAGACAGCAGGGCCGCGTGAGCATGAAGCCTGGCGCGTCCTCGTCGAAAAGATCGAGGATTTCTACAAACACGCTGAAACGAGCGACTAGGTCCCCTCGACCTCGGCGGCCATTGCGGTGATTTTTGCCACGGTGTTCATGTTGCGCACCGTGCCGTGAGCGGCCGCGGGGACCTTGAGTTTCGATCGCCCCATGCCGTCCGGATAGTGGATGTAGATCTCGCGCTTCCCAAGGTGGAGCGTCTCGTTCTTCAGGGCGGACACAGCGTCTATGTCCCGCGCACTGGGTGCGTCATCGAGGAAGAGCACCATGACCTTGTTCGGAGATGCGCCGGGGAAGGGGTTGTCCGTCAGGATCGCGGATAGCTCGTCCACGGTTCGCACCAGAACGGCGACGGGCTTGCCCGCATAGGTCTCAAGCGCCTCTTCGAGCTTGTCCTTCACGTCGTCCTCTTTGGCGTCGCTCGAAAAGACGACGTTGCCTGAGGCGATATAGGTGCGTGGGGAGGAGAAGCCTGCGCGTTCGCACATCGTCACGAGGTCGCGCATCGGCAGCTTGCCGGTGCCGCCGACATTGACGGCGCGGAGCAGGGCGGCGAACGCTGTCATTGTCGCCGCCCTCTCTGAGCGTTAGGCGCGCGCCTTGGCCGGTTCGGTGAGGTAGGAATTCACCGACGACAGCAGCAGGTGATAGGCGCGATCGACGATCTCTTCGAGCGACTGCGTGCGCGCGAAGATTTTGTTGGCCTTGGCCATGAGTTCCTCCCGCGTCGGCAACTGCGGCACATGGATATGCGCCAAGGCGTCGTGGGTGCGATCCTGCGCGCGCGCCAGCGCGTCACGCAGGGCGTCCAGCTCAACGCCGTTCAATGTGTTGGAGAGGGTGCTCGCAATGCGGGCTGAATTGAAGTGACCGGCGAGCTGCTCGGCGGCGCGGTTGATGACGCCGACGCCCAGACCGTGCTCGTTCCGCACGACCTTTTTCGGCGGCATGCGCAGATCCCAGACGAGACCGACCCAGGACAGCGCCTTGAGGATGTAATAGGTCGGATCCCATTCGTACCAGCGAAAGCCCTGCCGTACGCTGCTCTGGAACGCGTGGTGATTGTTGTGCCAGCCTTCGCCCATGGTGAAGATGGCCAGGAGCCAATTGTTGCGGGAATCGTCGCCGGTCACGTAGCGCTTCTTGCCGTGCACATGGGCGAGCGAGTTGATGCAGAAGGTGCCGTGATAGACGGCCACCGTGCTCCAGAAGAAGCCGACGAACAGGCCGGACCAGCCGGCGATCAGGAAGCAGATTACGGCCAAACCGAAGGCCGGGAGCAGCGGGTATTTGTCGAGCCAGCGCAGCTCCGGATAACGCATCAGATCGGGGACCTTCTCCTCGTCGAAATCGTCATGCTGCCGAGCGAAGATCCAGCCGAGATGGCTGTAGAGGAAGCCGTGCTGACGCGGGGAATGTGTGTCGAGCTCGGTGTCCGAATGCAGATGGTGATGTCGGTGTTTGGCGGCCCACCACAGGACGCTCTTTTGTGCGGTGCTTTGACACAGAACGGCCAGAACGAACTGAAAGGCCCGGCTCGTGGAATATGCCCGGTGGGAGAAGAGGCGGTGATAGCCTGCGCCGATGGCGAAGATGCGGATCCAATACAGGGAGATGCCCAGGATAGCGGCCTCCCAGGTCACGCCCGACCAAATGGCGCCGAAACAGGCAAGATGTACCAATAAAAAGGGAATCGCCGACGGGTAGACGATATCGTCATGCACGTCGACGGGCTGGGTCTCACTTGCCATATTCGTCATAAATCCTTTGCGGTTCAATTCACTAACAGCGCGAAATGGTATCGGAGACTTTGAGAATCAAAGCCTTGCGCTATCTCAATGTGGGAAATGTCGCGCCCTCAAGCAAGCTGTGCCACGGCGACGGCCGGTGCGCAACGGGAGACCATCTCCCGGGCCTCGTCGGCGTGAGGAATCAGGTCGGCGAAATCCCGATAGGGGCGCCCCAGCCGGCCCGCGAGGGAGACCGCCAAAAACCGCCCGCATCCGGCCCCGACGACGGGTACTTCGGGGCCGAGTTCCTCCCTTTCGATGACCGCACGGGCGTCGGCCTCGATCTGGTCCAGGAGGCGCCGGCCGAGGAAATGGGCGAGGGCCCTCCAGGCCACGATGTCGGCATCCTCGGCGTCGCGCCCCAGCATCCGGGCCAGGCGTGCGGCGCTCTCTTCCAAGTCCTTGCCCCGGTTGTCGGCGGACGGGAAGGGATCCGCGTCCTCCGGCAACTCCCCAGTGAGGCGGTAGACATCGGCCATGGTGGCGAAGCGTTCGGCCGCGAGACCTTGCATCCGGCCCTTGAACGGGGCCTGGGCGGCGATTGCCATCACCGGCGTGCGGACGACACCGCGATAGATGAGTTCGCCTTCCGTCAGACGGTCGCCGTCGGTGCGGCCTACGGCGCAAGGGCGGCCGTCCTTGAATGGAATGAGATCCGTCGTCGTCGTGCCGACATCGACCAGGAGCCCGCTGTCCTCGACGGTCGCGGCGAGCGCGGCGCTGGCGTGCCAGTTTGCCGAGGCGACGTCCTGCCAACCGGTAATGGCGCCACGCGCGTCCACAAACCCGTCGAGACTGTAGAAGCGGACCCCGTCGCCAACCGACTTGCGCATCAAGCCGACGAGATAGGCAACGCCCTCGTAACGGCTGGCGAAGACGTCGGAGAGCTCGCCGGTCATGGTGACCGCGTGGCTGGCATCGCTGACGCCGATTAGGGCAAGGGCTTCCTCGACGGCGAGATCGAACTTACGCGGTTCGGCAAGGGCAGGGCAGGGAATCTGCGCGACGGACGCCACCCGGCCGTCCTCGACGCAGGCCAGCTTCACGTTGACGCCGCCCAAATCCCACCCAAAACACATGGCCATTGAGACCCCATTTCCTCAAACGTGATTGCCCAATAACTCAGTACTTAAGACGTCATTTCCCCGGACGCCGATACGCGGCATGATAGCTACGAGATTCGAAAGGCACATTCACCATGGCGCCGACATCCGAAATTCCCGGAAATCAGCCCACCGTCTCGTTCGCCGTCGTACCGGTGCTCGATCTGAAGGACGGAGGTGTGGTGCACGCGCGGGCGGGCAAACAGGCGCATGCGGGAAAGCGCGCGGACTACCGCCCGATTGCGACCCCGTTCGGGCCGCCGCACGACGCGCCGGCCATCGCCAGAGCGCTTCTCGGTATCACCTTCTCGCCCGTTCTGTACATTGCCGACCTCGACTCGATCCTGGGGCGCGGCAACAACTTCGAACTCGTCCGGGCACTCGCCGATGCGGTTCCTGAAACCGACCTCTGGATCGATGCGGGGTTCTCGAACCTGGACGATTGCGCCTTTTGGCTGCCCCTCGGGGCGACGCTTGTCGTCGGCAGCGAGACCATCGGCAGCCTTGAGGACTGGAAGGCTATGTGCACGAATTTCGGCCGCAATCTGGTCCTGTCGCTGGATTTCGACGAACAGGGCCTGCGGGGCCCGAAAGAGTTGATGAGCCAACCGGACCTCTGGCCCGAACGCGTCATTCTCATGAGCCTTGGCCGCGTGGGAACCGAAACGGGTCCCGACCTCGATCTGTTGCGTAAGGCCATCGCCAGCGCCGGCGACCGGCATGTCTACGTGGCCGGCGGAATCGCGACGAAGGACGACGTAGCGACGGTCATGGATGCCGGCGCGCGCGGGGTCCTCGTGGCGACGGCGCTGCATTCGGGCGCCATCGGACAAAAAGAAATCGCCGCCCTCTGGGGAGGGCGGCGATCTTAAGTCTGACAAGCGGTCAACCCCGCGAATTAGAAACCAAGTTTCTTGAGCCACCGACGTATCGGGCCCGGCTCATCTTCGCCACCGGAGGTCGCCCGATCCGCAGCTTCTCCTGTTCAACCAGCGGCGAACGGGTGAGCGGCAGAGTCCTTCTTGGCGGTGACTTCCGAAGCCTTCGGCTCGCCGGCGACGGCGCGGGCGATAGCTTCCTTGGTCGCCTGATAGTTGAAGTCCTGGATCTTCTTGTCGTCCGCGGCTTCCCAGTGGATGAAGACGCCAACGCAGACATAAAGATCGTCAGCCTCGTCAGCCGGGATAACACCCTCGGCGACGGAGTCAGCAACGGCCTTGGCAACCGCGTACTGAGCAGGGCCAAACATCTGAACAGCCTGACGGGCGTCCTTGATGGTGACCTTGTTGTAGAGAATCGTAGCCGGCTTGCAGAGCAGGTTCGGAGCAACAACGGCGAGCAGCGTGGTGAAGCCGTCCTTGTTGTTCGTCAGCGCGTTGCAGAAGGCCGACTCGGCGGCGCTGCCACGCGGGCCGAGAATGAGATCGATATGGGCAACTTCGTTGCCATCGCCGACGAGCGACTCGCCGATGCATACACCAGTGATTTTGGCCATGAGGCCCCCTCCCTAGTACGTGAGACGTGATCAAAACAAAAAACAAAGGCGCCGCCGGAGACCCGGCAGAACCAACGGAAGAGCACAGGATGCGCTCCAGCGTTCGCAGCCCCACCTGGGGCTCCGCGAGGGTGAACATAAGGCCGGACCTGAAGGATGCAAGCCGATTGTTCGCCGTTCAGACCGATTTGGGCCGAATTCTTTGCAGGAAGTTATCCGCCGATTAGGGCGCCTGCGAACTCGGTTGCAACCGTAAGGTCCGCCGACGTCCCAGGATTCAGGCCGCGCTCCTTGAGCGAGGCATCGAATGCGGCCAAGGGAGCGGCCATTTCTTGGGGCGTGTTGGTCTGGGACAGCCCTGCTTCGATGGGCCGGGCCTCGTCGAGGACCTCACCGGCCGTATGCGTCCCGAATTTGCGCTCAATCAGCGTGTCGGGGATGTGCGCGAGGAACCCGAGATACACGTAGGTCGTGACCCAAGGGACATCGCCCCACCGCTCCGTCCCGCCCGCGCGCCATTTGAGGCCGAGATCGAAAATGTCGACGAAGTCATTCGCATAGTTCCAGGCGATTCGGTCCTGAGATTGGGCGGCACGCATGGCGTCGAGCAACGTTATGTCCGGATCCGAAGTGACGTCGTGCTCCGGAGCCGTGCCAAGCCCGCCGGGCTCGGCCATCCGTATCGCGCGGTAGGCAGCTCTGGCATCCGCCACCGTCAAGGATGTGAGGACCAGGGTGAGGGCCTGCCGCAGGCCCGAGCCCCCTGAGAGGAGTGCTGCCTGGGCGAGGGGGGCGGCGAGCAGAATGATGCCGAGATTGGTGTTGTGGCTGACGACACCGCGCGTGGCCTCGACCGCCGCTTCGATTCGCTCTCCAACGCTGAGACCCGCAGCGCCGATGACCGGTGCGGCAGCCGCCGCGCTTTTCTCGAAGTCGGCGACTTCCATGCGATGGCCGTCCGCATGGCGATGGACGTTTCCCGGCTTCAGGGCATCGAGTTCCGCCAGGCAGGCGTCATGGAAGGCAGTCGCGACGGCTTCGCTGGTCAGCGCTGCGCTCACGCTTCACCCCGCGCATCACGTGTGCTTTCGGGCAAGGCCGCGGCGAGAAACGCATCGACCACGGTGTCGGACAATCTGAGACTTGTGACTCTCTGTAATCCGTTCCAAGCCGGCATGGAGTTGACCTCTAGGACGAGAAAGCGTCCATCGCGTCCTTGGATGATATCAACGCCGGCATAGTCGGCGCCAACGCAGGCGGCGGCCCGCACGGCGAGATCCGCAAGCTCCTGGCTGGCGATTGCGGCTTCCGCACGCGCGCCGAGCTTGATGTTGGTGATCCAGTCCTCGCCGTGCCGGATCATCGAGGCGACAACGCGGCCGCCGCAGACGAACAAGCGCCAATCCTGGTGGTGTTCCTGGGCAGGCGGAACGAACTCCTGCAGATAGTAGACGCCATCGACATCCTCGGGCGGCGACAGGTCATCCGCCGTTTCGAGCAAACGGATGCCTTTACCCTGCGCTCCGAAAAGGGGCTTCTCGACGGCCTTGTGGCCCTCCAATGCCAGGCGCGACACGACTTCTTGCGCGGTCGCGCGATCGACGCCTGCGAAAGTGCGCGGGGTCGGCAGGCCGGCCTTCTGCAGGAAGAACGTTGTCGTGGATTTGTCGACGCAGCGTTCGATGGCGCGAGCATCGTTCCACACCGTGACGCCGAGCTCTCTCAAGGCATGCAGCAGGCCGAGATAGAGCGTCACCTGTTCGAAGCTCCCGCCCGGAATGAACCGGACGAAGGCGCCGCGCGGGCAATGATCTCCAAGGCCTGGGATGGAGAGGCCCGTGGCCGTCTCGGTGGAAAAGCCGCACTGGGCGAGGGGGGCGATCACGGGCCGGATGCCCCGCCGCTCGAAAGCGCGCCGCAGGCTCTTGCCGTGCCAGTCCCGTCCATCGCCGAATAGGACGATGGACGGTGTTATGGGCATGTCGTGGGTCATCGCCCCTCGATAGTCGCTTACGAGAACGACCGATTGAGGACGGCCTCGTCGATGGCGCCGCCTTCAAAGCTCTTGCCGGTCGACAGGCACGTCACCGTCACCTTGGCCGGACTGAAGAGCATGGGGTCGATCTGATAGAAGTCGCCTTTGACGGCCGCGAAGATCTCGGCGAACGGCTTGCCGTAGTCCTTCGAGTTCTTGCTCGGAAGTTCCTCCGCGAGTTTTTTGGCTGCCGCCTCGTCGCCTTCCACATAGAGCTGCGCCCGGCCGCCATAAATGATGGCGTCGTTGGTGCGGCCCATGGCTTCCACGAAGCCGGGGACCGGCGGCGGGATCGGTACGGTCGCCATGCCGTCGACAATGTGCTCGAGCGGGAAATGCAATTCATGGGCTTTGTGAAGTGCGACTTCCAAGCTGCGGCCGGCGACTTGGACCGAGCCGGCAAGGCTCGATGTCGGCGCGAACAGGAAGGTGAGCTTCTCCGGCGGCAAGCCGCAGGCCTTGGCCACGTCCTCGACAAGCGCGGCTGGCGGCGCGTTGTCCGCTTCGAGCACGAGCGTCGCGGTCTCCGCCTTGTCGCGATAGTCGAGCTCCTTGAAGAGCGGCTCAGACGATCCCATCGCACGGGCCGGACCCGAGCCCAGCATGTAGAAATCTTTGCCGTCGGCATCCTTGCCCGAGATGCTCCAGCCGGCGTATTGCGAGCCGAGGCAGGCCAGAACCGGCTGGCTCGTGTGGACGGAGATCAGGAAGGGCCATTTGTCGCTGGTGCTGGCTGTCTCGAAAGACACGACGCCGAGTCCGGCAAGGCAAATCTCGGTGAGGCGACGCCCCGCTTCGAGGCCGCCTACCGAGTCCACGCCGCAGTCGATCAGCGTTTCCCCCAAAGAGCCCTTGGATACGCCAACCCGCAAGGCATCGGCATTGTCGATCAGATCGCGCACCAGCGGGGCGACCTGAGTATTCAAACTTGGTTTTGTCATGTGATCCTTCGTTTTCGCGGGGCCGTCTTTTTATTGCGCCTATCAGTCGCGGACCCGTCGCTCGTCGACAAGTCCATTATGGGCGGAGAATCGATCCGTGTACGATGGATTCTCGGCCACGTTCAATGCCGCCAGAAGCTCTCTGGCACGCATTTGAACGAGGTTGCGAGCCTCATCCCCCGATTCCGCCCGCGCCAGTAAAGTGCATATCGGGCGCTCTTTGTCGATCTGTTCCGCGGGTTTAGGCAAATCGGCGGCCCCGTCCGGCCAGGTCATTGCCGCAGGTATCGTGAGGGGCTCGGGCGCGAAGACAATCATCGATGCGGCCGCACTTTCGAAGGCCGGCCTCTGGGCCGGAAGGCGATTGTGCAGTGCGGCGTTCACATAAATGTCCATCAGCGGGAGCGCTGGGTTCGCGAAGATGTCGAGCGTCGCGCCGGGCCGTGGATTGATCTCGAGCAAGAGCGGCGTATCTCCATCGAGCAAGAAATCGGCGCTGTTCAGACCCTTCAACCGGAACTCTGTGGTCACCCGCGCCACGATCTCGCCCATGCGTTCGGCGGCCTCGGCGCCTAGCCGCGCCGGCTGCGCGGCGCCGCCATAGCGCCACGGCCTGCCGGGGGCCGGCGCGCCCCATTGTTCGCTGAAGCCAAGAACGGCCGCCTGCGTTCCGTCGCCGGCGAATAAGGCCGAGATTGACCGCCCGGGGACAAGTCTTTGAAAATACGCATTACTTGCGGCTGGCCGGTCGCGGGCCGGTGCGATGTGGCTGCCCCCGGCGCCGCCCGGCCGCTTGGCAACCCAGCCCTCGGGATCGGGCGGCGGCTCAAGGCGGGTGTCGGGATGGGGAATGGCCATCCGTGTCAGCGCCGCGAAGAAACGTCCCGGATCGTTGATTTCCGAAACAGTGGCGGCCTCGTTGCCGAGGAGCGTCCACCGCGCCGCGACGGCATCCAGAAGCGCCGGGCGATCCTCGAAACCCGAGCCATAGATCAGGCCGGGCGGCGGGGAGGGCGCTTCCGCGCAAAGGGCTTCCAGGACAGGCTCCAGAGACTCCCACTGAAAACCCCGCGCCATGTCGCCTGGAACTTTTAGCGCCCGATGGGCGAGCGTCTGCGTGTCGACGTCGGCGAAGAAGTCCGCGACCAGGGCCACGTAGCCCGCATCGGCTGCGGCGCGGGCCAGCGCGCGGCCTGAGACCGCGACGATGAGGAGCGAACCGCGCGCGGGCTCCGGCAATTTAGGAGGTGAGCTCCTGAGCCAATCGATAAGCGGCGCGGAAGTCGAGATAGACGGGCTTTTCGGCCTCGATCATCTCTTTGAACATGCCGATCTCGGTCTTGTACTTGATGTCGCCGATCGCCAGCGCGCCGATGCCGACAGCGCCGTCCGCACCCTCGACAGGAACGCCGTTGTCCTGAATGCCGACACCCTCGATACCGAGCGGCGGAACGGCGTTCACATCGGCGACGACTTTGAGGTTCTTGGCGGGCTTGAACTGCTCGAGGCCCAAAATCTGACGGCCGGCGGGACCAGCGGAGAAGATGACGTCGGCGCTCTGCGCGAGTTCTTCCTTCTGTTCCTCGGTCGTGCCGTCGGCGTAGCCGAGATCCACGTTGAAGCGGTCATTGGCTTCCATGGTCAGGCGGCGCACGCGCTCCGGACCGTCATAGCCGACGAGAAAGGCCTTGGCGCCGTCCATGGAAGCAATGACAGCGGAAGCAAAGGCAACCACGCCCGTGCCGCCATAGACGATGACCCGCTTGTCCTTGAAGTCGGTCTTGAAGGTCTTCTTCAGGGCCGTCTTGGCGCAGGCCACCATGGCCGCGGCGGTGGTGAACGATCCGGCTGGATCGGCGAACACCGATACCTCGAACGGGGGCACCATGGCCTTCTTGGCCTTGTCCATCATGTCGAGCGACTCGATGGCGCGCTTGCCGCCGATGAAGACGGCCTGGCGTTTGATGCCCTCGGGGCTGCGGGAAAAGATGGCGTCCTGCACGAGGCCGTAAATGTCCTCGATCGTGGCGTTCGTATAGGGAATGGCGTGATCGTAGCCGGCGTCGATTCCCATGTTGATGTCGAACGGGCTCATATATTTGAGCGGCGTGATCATGTGCAGAATACGTGGCGGGGCCATCGCTGCCATCTCCCCAGACTTGATGCGGCCTGCGCGCTTCTCCACGCGGTCGGCCGGGTGTGTTGCTCTTATGACTTCCGCTTTAGCACATCGAGCGCGACTGGAAAGAACCTCAAACGCCCGTTGAGCCCAGATTCTTGGCCGACGTCAGGTGCGGGGACGTGATCTCGGCGCCTTGGTTGCGGCCCTTGGCGATCATGAGCTCCAGGGCGGAGCCGTCGTCGCGCGCACGCGCGACATCGAAGGCAATCGCGAACAGACGCTCCGCCTCGGCCTCAGAATCGGCGAAGGCAAAGCCGGTCGGCCCCCAGGAACTCTGACCGAGCCCGGTCACGCCGTCCGCCCGCAAGGCTTCGAGGACCGCGCCGACGCGGGGGCTGGTGAAGATGCCGCCCTGGCTCGGCGCGAAATACTCGCCCATGCGCGCCTGCAGGTATCCGACCTCCTCGCAGAAGACGTCGAAATTTTCGTCCTGAAGCGCCGGCAAGGCGCGTTCGAGAACCCGCGTCTCGAGAGCCGACCGCGCATCCTCCGAATAGGCGGGGGCGGTTTCGAAGGCCGCCACCTCGTCCGCGCCGTCGAGGCCCTTGGAGTGCGGATCGAATATCAGCAAGGCCCGCCAATGCTCCGGGAAGGGGACTCGTGCTACGAGCCACGGCAAGGCCCCGTCGTACGGTCCGCTGTCCAGGACCGCACCGCCGGTCTCGAACGTTGCGATGCCGATCCCGGAGCGCGCGCCCCGTCCGAGGATGCCCGCGATTTCGGGCGCGGAGAGGTCCAGCCCTTCCAGCGCTCCGAAGGCGGCGCCGACCGCCAGCGCGAGCTGCGTACCGGAGCCGAGCCCGGCATGCGAAGGGATCGCCTCCGTGACGTCCAAGCGATAGGCGTGGTCGATGCCGTAGGCCTCCGCGATTTTGCGCAGATAGCGCGCCGCGCGTTGCGCCTCCGGCCCGGTGACCAGGGTCTCGCCTGCGCGCTGCAGGGTCAGCCGCGTCCACGGCCGGTCGAGCGACAGCCCGAAACTGCCGAAGGGCCGCGCCGTCCGCCCGCTGGGGTCGAAGAACCCAAAATGCAGACGCGCCGTCGTGGCGACCGACACTGCGGGCCCGAGGCTTTCGTCGTGGTTCTCGGTCTGGGACTGGGACAACTCAGTCAACATCGTTTCCATAAGGGCCAAAACTTCTTGGGCACGCAAATTTGAGCACTAGAACATGCCGTTCGGATTGGCCGAGCTTTCCGGCGCAAGTTGAAGGACGTCCCAGTGCTCGACAACCTTCCCGGCATCGTCCAGCCGGAAAATATCGATGCCAATCCAGTCCTGATCGCCGGGCCATTCCTGAAGACAATGCAGCACCACGAAATTCCCCTCGGCCAGGATCCGCTTGAAGGTCACGCGCTTGCCGGGATAGCGGCGCTGCATTTCCTCAAAGTACTCGATAAACCCGTCCGTCCCATCCTTCACGTGTGGGTTGTGCTGGATATAGGTGTCTCCAATATAACGCGCGACCGCCTCGGCGGGGCGGCACTGGTTGAAGGCTAGGTCATAGAAGGCCGTTGCGGTCTCTTTGTTGCGCTCAATGTCGGGCATACGCGTTCCCTTTGAACAGCCTCCATTGATCCGCTCAAGGCCCGCCGATATGCTCAGCGTGGCTACAGTTTGATGAGCGACGCAACGATCAAAATGTTGCGGCGCACTGTTTCAAAAGACGAGAGCGATGGCAACGAAAGAGCGCACCTACAGCGAGGCCGAGGTCGAGAAGCGTCTGAAAGAAGAGCTTCCTCACTGGTATCTCGAAGACGGCTGGATTCGCCGCAAGTACAAGACCAATAGCTGGAAGGGCACGCTGATGGTGATCAACACCATTGGCCATCTGTCCGAAGCGGCCTGGCACCACCCGGACATCACCGCGTCTTACGCCTGGGTCGAGGTGCGGCTGATGAACCATGCGGCAAAAGGAATCAGCGACAAGGACTTCGAACTGGCCAAGAAAATCGAGGATGTCGTGCACTGGCAGCCCGGTGGCGAGGGCGGTTCCCTGGAGGGGACACCCGAGGACGACATGCGGTTCTCCTACATCAAATACGACAAGCCCAAGAGCTGACCGTTGAGCGAGCCGTTCGCTCGCATGCTTAGTCCGTAGGCAATCTTGTCATCGCGCGCCGATCGGCCCCGATCGGGTGACCCGTGACAGCAAATTTGTCGTCGAACCCGACTGGCTGTGCTTGCGCCGGGGAGGCCATCTGTTTATCTCTGTAGCCGATTCAAGAAGAAGTGCCTGGGAGGACAACGAGTTTGGACAGCACGCTCCAACGTGCAGCGGATTTACTCGCACAGGCACGTTTCCCGGTCTTCGGCGGTCTCTTTACCGATGTGGATGGCGCCACGGCGGCGCTCGCTCTGGCACAGAAACTCGGCGGTGTGGTCGACCATGCCGCGAGTGAAGGCACGTCGCGCGCAGCGCGCGTGATGCGCGAGACCGGCTCGACTCCGGCGAGCTTCGGCGAGGTTCGCAATCGCGCCGACACCGTCGTTCTGATTGGCGACGGTCCGCGCGAGCGCGACGCTGATCTCCTGGAAAAACTGTTTCCGGCCAAGAACCTGCCGCGCCCCGGCGATAACAAGCGCGAGCTGATTGTTGTCGGCACGAAGAAGGGCAAGACGCCCGCAGGCATTCGCACCACCGAGATCGGCGGCAAGAACCCGCTGCCGGAGCTTGTGGCGTTGCTGGGAGCCGCCACGCGCGAGATGCCGTTTGAGACTCGCGACGCAGCGCTTGGCAAGAAAGTCCTCTCAGCCGGACAAAGGCTGCGGGACTCTGCGTTTGTCGTGTTCGTCTACGATCCGGCCGAGCTCGAAGAGCCGGTCATGCATACGGTGCTCGAGACCGTTCGCTATCTCGTCAAGACGACCCGCGCGTCCACGCTTGCTATGTCCGCGCCCGGCAACGGCGACGGCGTGAATCTCTGTTCCATCTGGACCTGTGCCTTGCCGGTACGGACGAGCTTCGCAGGCGAGATCCCTGAGAACAACATGTGGGCCTTCGAGACGGAGCGCCTGCTCAAGAGCGGCGAGGCTGATGCCCTCGTCTGGATCGACGCGCTGGACGGCGCCGAGGTAGCGCCGCCGACGCGGGCTTTCCGGGGCGTCCCGTCCATCGTGCTGTCGTCGAAGCCTGTGAAGGCGGGCCGCGACGATGTAGTGATCGAAGTGGGCGCGGCCGCCGCCGACCACGATGCCGCGCTCTACCTGCCGCCCATCGCGGGTATCGGCGTGGTCAAGGCCAAGTCCGCAAAGTCCGACAAGCCGACCGTGGCGGACGTGTTGAATAAGATCGGTACGCTGATCGACGAAAAGGGAGCCGCTTGATGCTCATCCAGCTTAAGGGCGGCCGGGTCATCGATCCCGCGAACAATCGCGATTCCGTGGGCGATGTCTATCTGAAGAACGGCCGCGTGGTCGCGGCGCCCGAGGGTCGCGAGCCTGACGAAGTCCATGACGTGTCCGGCAAGATCGTCATGGCGGGCGCGATCGACGTGCACTCGCACATCGCCGGCACCAACGTGACGCTCGGCCGTCAGTTGATGCCCGAGCTTCCGCTCATCGCTGCCTCTGAAGGCCAGCCTTACGGTCCGTCTCCCGCGGTGTGGGGCTCCTATGCCACCGGCATCCGTTATGCGGAGATGGGCTACACCACGGTGATCGAGCCGGCGATGATCCCGACCCATGCCATCCAGGCCCACAAGGAAATGGCGGCGATCCCGATCATCGACTGCGCCGGCCTCGTGGTGCTTGGCAACGACGACTACACGCTCAACCTGCTCCGCAAGGGCGACGTCAAGAGCGACGAGTTGAAGGATTACGTCGCCTGGACGTTGGCGCACTCGAAGGCGCTCGGCCTCAAGGTGATCAACGCCGGCGGCTCCGAGGCCTTCAAGTTCAATGCGCGCACGTTCGATCTCGATGAGCAGGTGCCCGAATACGGCGTGACCTCGCGCGGCATCGTCGAAGCGATGCAGCAAGCCATCGCCGATCTCGGCGTGCCCCATCCGCCGCACGTTCACACGAACAATCTCGGCATCGCCGGTAATGTCGACACGGCCGTGGCGACGCTGAAAGCGACCGGAGGACACCCGATCCATCTGGCGCATATCCAGTTCTATGGCTACGGCAAGGAAGGCGATAAGGGCTTCTCGTCGGGCGCACCGGCGCTCATGGAAGCAATCAACAAGCACAAGAAGGCGACGGTCGACGTGGGGCAGGTCATGTTCGGCCAGACCATCACGATCTCCGGCGACGTGCTGCGCCAATTCGACGGCCGCCGTGCCGCCAACCCGAAAAAGTGGGTGATCAACCAGGCCGAAGGCAACGGCACGGGCGTCGTGCCGTACAATTACAAGAAGAAGAGCTTCGTCAACGCGCTGCAATGGGCCATCGGCCTCGAGATCTTCCTGCTCGCGGAGGACCCTTGGCGGGTGCTGTTCTCGACCGATCATCCCAACGGTGCACTCTTCACGCGCTATCCCGAGATCTTCCATCTCTTGATGGACAAGAACGAGCGCTCGCGCTGGTTCGATGCGTTGCCCGAGGCTTCGCGTCAGGTGTCGGGGCTCGCCGGTATCTCGCGCGAGATCACCCTGTCCGAACTGGCGATCATGACGCGCGCGGCGCCGGCGAAGGTTTTGGGCCTGACCGACCGCGGCCATCTGGCGCCGGGCGCGGTGGCCGATGTCGCCGTCTACACCGAGCAGAAGAACAAGACGAAGATGTTCTCCGCCGCCGACCTGGTGTTCAAGTCCGGCAAGCTCGTCGTGCGCAAGGGCACTGTCGTCGATCTAAGCTGGGGGCAGTGCTACCACGTGGATCCCGGCTTCGACCGTCAGATCGAAAAGCGCGTGCGTTCTTACTACGAGACCTATTATGGCGCCGACCCCTCATGGTTCGGCGTGACCGAAACCGTTTCCGATCGTCCCGATCGGTTCGCGACCATTCGTTGTGCGAGCTGACATGCCAGAGCTGAAAGTCAAAGGCGTCACCATTGTCGAGACGTTCGCGGAAGCCTTCCCCATGGTGGGCACGCGCGTCATCATCACCGCGCCGACCGCCGAGTGGGCCATGATCTCGGCCCGCACCATGACGGGCTTCGCGACTTCCGTGATCGCGTGCGGCGCGGAAGGCGGAATCGAGCGCACCCTGTCGAAGTCCGAGACGCCCGACGGGCGCCCTGGCGTCGCCGTGCTGCTGTTCACCATGGACGCGAACATGCTGCAGACGCAGCTGCGCAACCGGGTAGGGCAGTGCGTGCTGACCAGCCCCGGCTCTGCGTGCTACGCGGGGCTCAAGGGCGAGAAGAGTCTGAAACTCGGCTCCTCCTTGCGCTTCTTCGGTGACGGCTGGCAGATGTCGAAAGTCATCGGCGGACGCCGCTACTGGCGCATTCCCGTCATGGGCGGCGAGTTCGTTTGCGAGGAAAAGACCGGCATGACGACCAAGGCGGTGGGCGGCGGCAACCTTCTCGTCGTCGGCAAGTCCCACAAGGCCGTGCTCGCGGCTTGCACCCGGGCGGTCAAGGCCATGGCCGAGGTGCCGGATGTGATCACGCCGTTCCCCGGCGGCATCGTGCGGTCGGGCTCGAAGGTCGGCTCAAAATATGCGGGCCAGATCGCATCAACCAATCACGCCTACGCACCGGGGCTGAAATGGCATGCGGACTCGGAGCTGCCGCCGAGCGCCGAAGCGGTCTTGGAGATCGTGATCGACGGGCTGACGGCGGACGCGGTCCATGAAGCCATGCATGAGGGCCTCCACGCGATTGCCAAGGGTGGCGCGCGCGAGGGCATCACCCACATCACGGCCGGCAATTACGGCGGCAACCTCGGGCCCCATCACTTCCACCTTAAGGAGATTGTCGGGTGAGCGCGCTTAGTTTCGAGCTCAAGGGACGGCCTGAGCAACGGCTCGACCTGTCGTCGTTGGTGCCAAGCCGTCTCGACGGTCTGAACCGCAAAGAGATCGAGGCGTTGTCGGTTGCGACGACGCGCGAGGCTCTGACGGTAGGCGACGCCTTCAAGGTGAAGGGCAGGGATGTCCAGAACCTCCACTTCGTCGGGACCGACGATCGTTGCGACAAGATCGGCGCCAAGCTTGCCGGCGGCGAGATCGTGGTCGACGGCGATGTCGGCATGCTGCTCGGTGCGCAGATGAAGCGCGGTAAGATCGCAGTGGACGGCAGCGCGGGCGTGTCCGTGGGCGCAAGCATGTCCGGCGGTGAAATCAGTGTACGGCGCGATGTCGGCGACCAGGCCGGCGGCGTCGCCTTCGGTGAGACCTTCGGTATGAAGGGCGGGTTCATTTCCATCGGCGGCGATGCGGGATCGCTTCTGGGAGAGCGTCTGCGGCGCGGGCTCATCGTTGTCGGCGGCAAGGCTGGCGACTACGCGGGCGGCCGGATGGTTGCTGGCACGCTTCTGCTTCGGGGCGGCGCGGGCCGCTACGCGGGCTACGGTAACCGCCGCGGCAGTCTCATTTTCGCAGACAAGCCGCGCCACCTCATGCCGACCTATGTGGACAGCGGCGTCATGGAGTTCGACTACCTTCGCCTGTTGGAAACATGGCTGCGCGAGCAGGGCATGCGGATTCGCCTCGGCGGCCGCGCCCGCAGGCTCATGGGCGATATGGCCGTTCTCGGCAAAGGCGAAATGCTGATCCTCGAATAGAGCGGGGCAGCCCGCGCCGGCGGACACTTGACGCCGGATGGACGCTTCTCCTTTATGCTGGGCGTTTAAGCTGGGTCGCCTTGCACTTTTCCATGACGTCTTCGCCCTTCGTTCTTCTAGATGACAGTCTCACCTCCGGTGAGCGCAGCCTGCTTTTCGAGCAGGCCGAGGAGATCGTCTGCGTCGACAGACCGGAGGACGTCGATTCCGGGCTTCAGCGCATTTCCGATGGGCTGGCGCGCGGCCTCCATGCGGCCGGCTATTTCTCCTACGAGCTCGGCTATTGCCTCGAGCCGAAACTAGCCGGGCTGATGCCCGCGAACCGCGCGGTGCCGCTTTTCTGGGTGGGCCTGTACGGTGAGCCCAAGCGGATGGGGACGAAGCTGTCCGCCACTGGCTCGGTGAGCGCGGCGGGGCAGGCCACGCCAAGATCTCGAACTTGGAGTTGTCGTGGACCCGGGAGGAGTATGGTCGCGCGTTCCGAACCGTTCAGGACTACATCGCCGCCGGTGACGTCTATCAAATCAATCTCACGCAGAAATATCTGTTCGACTTCGAGGGCGATCCGACCGCGCTTTACGCGGCGCTGCGCCGGCGCCAACTCGTCGCCTATGGCGCGCTGATCGAAACGCCGGACCTTGCCGTTCTCTCGCTCTCGCCGGAACTGTTCTTCCGCCGTGAGAATCAACAGCTCTCCACGCGGCCCATGAAGGGCACCGCCCCGAGAGGCCGGACGCCGCGTGAGGACGCGCGCCTCAAGACCTGGCTCGCCATGGACGAGAAGCAGCGCGCCGAGAATCTCATGATCGTGGATCTCCTGCGCAACGATCTCGCGCGGGTCTCGCGGATCGGCTCGGTGGAGGTGACCGACCTCTTCACGGTCGAGACCTATCGCACCGTGCATCAGATGACCTCGGGCATTACGTCCGAACTGCGCTCCGACATGGAACTCGCCGATATGCTCGGCGCGCTGTTTCCCTGCGGCTCGATTACCGGCGCGCCGAAGGTGCGGGCGATGGAGATCATCCGCGAAGTGGAGAAGGAGCCGCGCGGCATCTATACCGGCGCCATCGGCACGATCGCGCCGTCCGGCGAATGCCAGTTCAACGTGGCTATCCGCACGGCGGTCCTGTCGGATGGGCGCGGTGAGATGGGAATCGGCGGCGGCATCGTCGCGGACTCGAAGGAAGACTCCGAACATGCGGAATGCCTGCTCAAGGCGCAGTTCCTGACAGAGTCCGGCGGGCCGTTCGAACTGATCGAAACGCTGCGGTGGCAGAGCGAGCGCGGCTACCACCTCCTCGAACGCCATCTTCTGCGGCTCCAGGCATCCGCGGCCCATTTCGGTTATCGCTATGACCGGAACACCGTCGTCGCAGCACTGGAGGCGGAAGCAGACAAGATTACCTCGCCGGTGGCAATGGTGCGTCTGCTGTTGTTCGAGGACGGGACGGTGCAGGTCAGCTCACGCGAGATCGAACTGCCGACCAAGGACACGGTCTGGCGGTTCGTCATCTCGGACCAGCGCGTCGATGAGACGGACCCGTTCTTCTACCACAAGACCACGCGGCGCCAGTTCTACGATGGGGAGATGGAACGGCAGAAGGACCTCACAGGGTGCGATGAGGTCGTCTTCCTCAATAAGCGCGGTGAACTGACGGAAGGCACGCGGACAAATCTCTTCGTCGAAAGGGATGGGCGCTTGTTCACGCCCGCGCTCCGCTGCGGACTTCTGCCCGGCACGTTGCGGGAAGAACTCCTCGACCTTCCGCGCGCCGCCGCCAGCGAAGCGGTACTGACCGAGGCCGACCTCAAGCAGGCCGATCGCGTCTATCTCGGCAATTCAGTCCGGGGCCTGGTTCGAGCCGAGCTGTTGCAGGATGCCGGGAGTCCGGACGGGGATCCTTTAGTTTGATCGCCCGTTGGGCTGAAGCAGCAACAGACATCCCAAAAAGAAAATGCCCAGATCCGAAGATCTGGGCGCTTTCCCGGTGTGCGCTCTGCGATGCGCTCCCCTCGCAGTCTGTTCAAGCCGCCTGATGTCAGGTCGTCTTGGAACTCTTGTCGTCTGCGCTGTCCTTGGGCCGTTCCGTCTGAACCTTCTCGGCGGCCTTGCCGAACGATGCGGCGATCTCGGACCACGCCCGCAGGAAACCGTTGCCCACTTCCTGGGCGCCCTGGCGCAGAGGCTCGGCGCGGTCCCAAAGTTCGCGGGCCTTGTCCTTGGCCATGGCGGCGGACTTCTTGCCCTGCTCCGTCAACGTGGCTTGCGTCTGATCGGCTTGGTCAAGCGCCGTCTTCTGCAGCTCTTCGATTTGGGCGGCCGTCGTATTGCGATAGGCATTGGCGCGGCTCAGCACATCCTGGAAGCGCAATTCCATATTGCCGAGAACGGTTTCGCCGAGGGCACCGGCGTGATCGCGTAGGGCCTTCACTTGGCTGCCGAGCGTCTCCAGGTCATGCTGCAGGTCATCCCACTCTTTGTCGGCTTGTGTGGCTTTGTCAGTCTTCGCTTTATTGTCTGTCATGTTTGTCTTCTCAGTCTCTTGGACATCATCGGTCATGGCGGGTCTCTTGAGGCTTGGACGAAGAATCAACTGTCAGTGTGGTCTTAGCGCAATCAAGTGACGATAGGACAATTCCCCGCAATTCCTTAGCCTGGAAGACCATCTTGGCCGTTACAGCAAGACCTGCCGCTTTAGGGGCGGTACGGTCGAACCTTAAATCTTGGCCTTGTTCGGAGCCTCCAGGTATTTCCGGTGAGGCTTACACATTTGGTCTGTTGGGCCAGACATCAAGGGGTCGGTGTTGATTTGAATTGCGCCTGTCGTAGCCTGCGCCGTGTCCGGCCAGGGCAGAGACGAGTCGCGGATGCACCAGGCGCGGCGCGGGGAATGGCGTCTAAAATCGTTTCGGGGGACTAATGCTAGGACAGATTCTCAGCGCGCTGCTTCCAGCGATCATCACCATCATGCTCGGCTACTTCGCCGCCTGGCATCACGATTTTTCGCAAGACGAGGTGCCGACGCTCAACCGCATGGTGATGACCTATGCCCTGCCGCTGGCCTTGTTTGTCGGTGTATTCAGCGCGGGACGCGAGCAACTGCTGAGCAGTTTGCCGCTGGTTTGTTTCCTCCTTCTCGCGATCGTCGGCACGTACGCGCTGGTCCTTCTGGCGGCTGTTTTCATCTTCCGCCATCCCATCGGCTTGAGCGCCCTTCGCGCCTTGATGGCGTCCGGGCCGAGCACGGCCTTTGTCGGTGTTCCCGTACTAGGCTCTCTGTACGGCGACACTGCGAGCATCCCCATTGCGGTCGGTGGCATGATCATCGTGATTTTCCTCCTCCCGACGACGCTCGTTTTATTGGAGCTCGATGCGGCACGGAGCGAACAGGCACTGGCAGGGACAGATGGGGCGGCAACGGCGCCGCCGCATCGCGTCGATATTCCGGGAACGATCATGAAGTCGCTTAAGCGGCCGATCGTCTGGCTTCCGAGTGCAGGCGTCGTCATGGTGCTTCTGGGCGTTGACCTCCCACAAGTCGTCGACCAGTCCTTGTCGTTGCTCGGCCATTCCTCGTCCGGTGTAGCCTTGTTTGCGTCGGGGATCATCCTTGCGGGCTACAATGTGAAGTTCAGCGTGCCCGTCCTTAGTCTCGTTTTCATCAAGAACGTGCTTCAGCCCGCACTGGTCTGTCTGGGCATGCTGTCCCTCGGGTACAAGGATCCCATCTTGGGCCAAGCCGTCGTCACGACGGCGCTGCCGGCGGTCTCGGTCGTGGTGATGCTGGCGGTCCAGTTCCGCACAGCCATTCCGGAGGCCGCGTCGGCGCTGCTGATCAGCACGTTCGGCTCACTGCTGACGATCAGCCTGTTTATTTGGATTATAGGTTAGGCGCTTCGGGACGCGGGCACGGAGTCGGTGCCGACCAAGTCGGACGGGCCGTCTTCGTCGGCATCAATGTTCAGTGATTCAGCGATACGCCGGCGGGCGCGATTGACGCGGCTCTTGATCGTGCCCACGGCGCACCCGGAAATTTCCGCAGCTTCCTCGTAGGAGAAACCGGCCGCGCCGACCAGGACGAGGGCCTCACGTTGATCGTCCGGAAGCTCCGACAGCGCCTCCTCGAAGTCGCGCATATCCATGTGGCCGTGCTGCTCTGGGATCGACGACAGCTTTGCCGCATAGGCCCCATCGACGTCCTCGACCTCGCGCTTCTTCTTGCGGCGTTCCGAGAAATACGTATTCCGGAGGATGGTGAAGAGCCAGGCTTTGAGGTTGGTTCCCTCCTGGAACGACGACAGGTTGTTCCACGCCTTGTAGAGCGTCTCCTGCACGAGGTCGTCGGCCCGCTCGCGGTCGCCGCAGAGCGACACGGCGAAGGCCCGCAGGCTGCCGATTTGGCCCACGAGCGCATCTTTGAGGCCCGGTGAAACGGTCTCTGGCAAGTTACTTCTCTCCGCTGTCGTCGAGATCCTTGAGAAGCCTCAAAAGGTGCTCGGGAACCGGTTCCTCGGCGACAGAATCGAACATCGCTCGAACCTGTCGGCCGATATGGGCTTGGAGGGCGGGGGACATACTTGCATCCGGCTGGGCCGCAGGCTCGACGATGCCATCGTCTGGCTGCTGGGTGCTCTTACTGGCGTCGACAGACATGCGCCTTTGAGCCTTATCCTTATCGTCTTCGGTCACAACGGTTCCTTATCGGTACGATCAGCACGCCGATTGTAACCGATAACCGCTGTACATCTGCACCGGAAAAACCCGCAATCCTTCAATCGGTTCCAAACTCAAGACGATTTTGCCAAAGTTTCGTGGCAGCTTTTTGCCTGGCAGCGATCCAGCGCATTGTTTCTTTCGCCTCCGTGTGTGAGACAATGGGCGGTCGATTGGCCAGTATCTCAGGCTCTTTTGGGGATCACCGTTCCATGCAGTTGTCTCAGACCATCGCGCCGCATTTGCCGTTGCTCAGGCGGTTCGCGCGTGCCCTCGCTGGCTCCCAGACCGCGGGCGACGCCTATGTCGCGGCGACCCTCCAGGTCTTGGCGGAGGATCCGTCCCTGTTCGACAACGGTCTTGATCCCCGGGTCGCGCTCTACCGCACCTTCGTCAGCATGTGGAATTCCGTCGGCCTGAATCTCAAGACCGAGGTTTTCGACCGGGGGGACTCGCCGGTCGACCGGCAGCTGGAACAGATCACCCCGCTGGCCCGGCAAGCGTTCGTGCTCTGCTCGGTCGAAGGGTTTTCAGTCGACGAGACCGCCGACATCCTCAACACCACGCCTAGCAACGTGCAGGCGCTGCTGGATGATGCGGGCCGGGAGATTGCGGCGCAGGTCGCAACCGATGTGCTCATCATCGAGGACGAGCCGATGATTGCCATGGACCTTGAAGCAATCGTGGAGGGGCTGGGGCACCAGGTGGCGGGCGTCGCCCGGACCCATGCCGAGGCGGTCGATGCGGCGTCGAGCAAGAAGCCGGGGTTGGTTCTCGCCGATATTCAGCTTGCGGACGGCAGTTCGGGGCTCGACGCGGTCAATGAGATTCTGGGCTCGTTCGAGGTGCCGGTGATCTTCATCACGGCCTATCCGGACCGGCTGCTCACGGGCGAGCGTCCCGAGCCGGCCTTCTTGATCACCAAGCCCTATCAACCCGATACGGTGAAGGCGATCGTGTCGCAGGCGCTGTTCTTCGAGCAGCACGCCAAACGCAAGAGCTGATTGATAGCGCCCCGTCGTGACGGCTCGCGGCGCTAGATCTTGCCGAGGAACTTAAGCACGAGCAGCAAGACGATGATCAAACCTACGAGGCCAGCCGGGAACGCGCCCCAGGCGCGGCTATAGGGCCAGGCGGGCAATACGGCGAGCAAAACCGCGACCAGGATGATGAGGAGAATTGTTGAGCCCATTTCGTCTCTCTGAGCGTGGTTCTTCGCGATGACCCTCGGGATCGCGCCGACCATAGACTATTCTCCGTATGACGCTAGGCTTCGGCGGTCCGCAATTATCAGCCCGACTGGCGAAACCGATTGCCGCTCCCCACGTTTCCGTAGGGACAGTGCCCGGTCGAGGCGCAGGAAGGATTCGACGTGATCAATCCAAATCCCATCCTTGTTGTGGAGGACGAGTTTCTCATTGCGCTCGATATCGTGGCGGCTCTCGAGAATGCGGGGCTGGCGGTCGTCGGTCCCGCGAGTACGGTCAGCGATGCGTTGAGTGCGATCCAGAGCCGTCCCTTACGCGGTGCTCTGCTCGATGCCCACCTGGGAGGCGAATCCGCCAGCCGTATCGCGGATGTCCTGGCAACGCGCGGGCTGCCGTTTGCCTTTGTCAGCGGTTATGGGCGCGAAAGCCTGCCGCCGGCCCACAATGCAGCCCCTCTGGTTCGAAAGCCGTTCACGGACCAGGAGATCCTCGCGGCGGTCGCCGGGTTTTGACAACCGCGCCGTGCAACAATTCGGGAAGTGACGCGTTTGGCGTAGGCGCAGTCGCGCTTGTGTCTTGGCGCGGGCCAACGGCGGGTAGGACCACGGATGTTACTGACCTGGGCGATAATATTTGCGGTGGTGGCGCTGATTGCCGGCGTGTTCGGTTTTGGCGGGGTCGCATCGGCGGCAGCCGGTGTCGCACGGGTCCTGTTCTTCATCTTCCTCCTTGTGTTCCTGGTCACGCTGATCGCGGCACTCGTTTAGCCGGGGCAGATACGCGGGTCTTTCTGTGAGCGGCGCAGTCTCTATGCAGGCGCATATGACCATGGCTTCGGGGACGGTTCTCACCGTGGTCGGTGTTCTCCTGGCCTGCGGGCTGCTGATCTACCTCCTTGTCGCGCGCAAGAACGGGCAGACGCGCGAGGCCGCCAGGCAACAGCTGGAAGACGACCTCGAGCGGCGCACGCAGGAATTGGCTGAGGCGGAAAAGCAGTTCGGGGTCGAGCGGTCCGCCAGCGAACAGCAGCTTCGGCTGTTGCTCCGTGAACTGACGCACCGGTCCAAGAACCTTCTGGCCGTGATCCAGGCCATTGCCCGCCAGACGGCACGGCAGACAGCGACCGTCGACGAATTTCTCGACCGGTTCGGTGCACGGCTCCACGGGATTGGGATGTCCCACGACCTTCTCGTCGCGGACGACTGGCATGGGGCCTCGTTGCGGATGCTGGTGGAACAGCAGCTGGAACAGCATATGGACGGCCCCGGCAAGCAGGTCACGATCGAAGGCGAAGACGTCGTGCTGAAGCCCGAAGCCGTTCACAACCTTGGTATGGCGCTGCACGAGCTAACCGCGAATGCGGAGAAGTACGGCTCGCTATCGAAGCCGGAAGGCGCGGTGCATGTGGGCTGGCAGGTCTGCGAGGACGAGAAGGCCCTGAAAGTCGTCTGGGCGGAAAGCGGCGGCCCGGACGTGGAGACACCGTCCAGTTCGGGTTTCGGGCGCGCGATGATCGAAAATATCGTCGGCCAAGCCCTTGCCGGCAAAGTGGCTTTGTCCTTCCCGGTCGAGGGCGTCCGCTGTGAGATCGTGATTCCGGCCTCCCACATCACCTCGCGGGGGTAGGGCGCTTCGGCCGTTATCCAGGCCCCTCATCCGGACCGCTCCCGATAAAGCGCTCGTGAACAGCTGTGCGCCGAAGTTGAATTGAAGGTCGGCCGGTAATCCTTAGATTCTTGTCATATCCATTGGCTTAGACGATCACGACAGCCGCCAATGGGGAAGGAGCCATGATGGTATCGCGACGACAGATTCTACTCGGCACCGCCGGCGTTGCGGCGGCTGCGGCTGGCGGCGCGGTTCTGCTGCGCGGGCATGGTTCGCCGGCGACCGCCGCTGCGGACGGCAAATTCGAGATTACGAAGACGCCCGAAGAGTGGCGCAAGATTCTGACGCCCGAGCAATACGCGGTGTTGCGCGAGGAGGACACCGAGGCGCGCTGGACCAGCCCGCTGAACAAGGAAAAGCGGCAAGGGACCTTTGTCTGCGCCGGTTGCGACCTCCCGGTCTTCAAGTCGGAAACCAAGTTCGAATCCGGCACTGGCTGGCCGAGCTTCTACGCCCCGATCGAAGGCAATGTCGGGGTTCAGCAGGACTTCAGTTGGGGCATGTCGCGCGACGAAGTGCATTGCCGCCGCTGTGGCGGGCATCTCGGTCATGTCTTCAACGATGGGCCGAAACCGACCGGTTTGCGGTACTGCATCAACGGCGTTTCGCTCAAGTTCGTACCGGCTTAGAGCCGCGTATTCCTTTTTCCTCCCTGACCGACTGCGGCGTGGCTTCGTTCGAGGCCGCGCCGATTCTTTTTGCGATCGGGGCCGCGGTTTTCGGGAACCAAGCCAAAGGGTGCACGTTCTGATCCCGTGGCGGGGTCTGTAATGCGTACCCCGCTCGCCGTACGGGTAATACGGGGGTGAGGGAGTCGGGCTCGGCTCCCCTCGCTCGTACTCAGGTCGGCAGCGTCGGACGACGCACCATGTCCCGCCACGCCCCATCCTCTCAATTGGTTTCAATGGGTTCGCGCTATGTCAGGTAGCGCGCGAGAGTGACAGGCCAATCCCGTCATCAAACCGGTCGCCCCGCCGTGCTACGCGGCGAGCCTGAACGGCCTGATCTCCCACAATTCCGTTTCCCTTTGCCGGACTGCGCCAAGAAAGTAGGATCGGCGCATGAGTTCCACCGAATTGGAAATGCGACGTCTTCGTCATGAGCGCCCGCACGGTCGGCGAGAGGTGCGAGAGCGCTTGCCGGGAGCTGTTTGGGTGGCGCTCTGTCTGCCGCTTCTCCTTGCCGGGTGCGACGGGGGCAACGCCAAGCCGGACCAAGCCGCCAAACAGCAGGTGGAAGTCGCCACGGCGGAGTCCGCCGAGATCCCGCTCGTCGACGAGTTCGTGGGCCAGACGGCGGCGGTCAAGCTCGTTGACGTGCGCGCCAAGGTCCAAGGCTATTTGACGGAACGGCCGTTCACGGAAGGGGCTGACGTCAAAAAGGGCGACGTGCTGTTCGTGATCGACCAGCGGCCGTTTCAAGCCGAGGTGGACCAGAACAAGGCAGAGCTTGAGCAGAACCAGGGGCGGCTGGATTTCGCTAAGGAGCAGCTTACGCGATACGAGAAGCTGAAAGACGAAGGCACGGCATCGGTCCAGAAGTACGAGTCTACGCGCGCCGAAGCCATCGAGGCGGCAGGCGAATTGGCGGCCAGTCAGGCCGCGCTGCAGAACGCCAAGCTCAATCTGGATTACGCAACCGTCACGGCGCCGATCGACGGACGCGTGAGCAACACGCTTGTCAATATCGGCAACCTCGTGAGCGCGGAAGACACGCTGCTCACGACGCTCGTCCAGCTTGATCCGATCTATGTCTATTTCAGCCCGAGCGAAGAAGACTATCAGAAGATGGTGCCGTTCCAGGCAAAGGGGCCGCTGAAGGTCGCCATGGTGCTGTCGTCCGGCACGGCCTTTTCCCATGAGGGTGCCGTCGACTTCGTGGACAACCAGGTCGATCCCAATACCGGCACCATCAAGATGCGGGCGGTCATCCCCAATCCCGACAAGACCCAGCGGCCCGGTCAGTTCGTGACGGCGAAGGTCACACTCGCGGACAAGCACCGAGTCGTCCTGATCCCGGCGAAGGCCGTGGCCCAGGACGAAGGTGGGCACTACGTCTATGTGGTTGGCAAGGACGAAAAGGTAAACCGGCAGAGCGTCACGATCGGCCCCGAATACGAGTCGAGCTACGTCATCGAGAAGGGCGTCAAGCCGGGCGACCGGGTCGTCGTCACGGGCCTACAGAAGGTCCATGCCGGCGCGGAAGTCGAGATCGTGACGCCGGGAAGCAAGGCCTCCGGAAAGACGGGTGCGGACAAACAGGAGGCTCAGGCCTCTGACGGTTGAGAGGGTTGAGCATGTCTGGTCCGTAGCCGCTCGACCAGCACGTAGAAGACCGGGACCACGAACAGGCTGAGGATGGTCGCGGCGAACATGCCGCCGAACACCGCCGTGCCGAGCGAGTGCCGCGCACTTGATCCCGCACCTGTACTGAACACCAGGGGCGTCACGCCGAGGATGAAGGCGAACGCGGTCATGAGGATCGGGCGCAGCCGGATCCGTGCCGCTTCGATCGCAGCCTCTTCGATGGATAGGCCTTCGGCGCGGCGGCGGCGCGCGAACTCGACGATAAGAATGGCGTTCTTGCTCGCCAAGCCGATGAGCATGATGAGACCGATTTGGCAGTAAAGGTCGTTGCTCAGTCCACGCAGGGCCTGCGCGCCGAGAGCGCCCAGCATGGCGAGCGGCACCGCGAGGATCACGACGAACGGCATGGACCAGCTCTCGTACTGCGCGGCGAGACACAGGAAGACCATGAGGAGAGCTAGGACGAAGATGTACGGCAGAACGTTCCCGGCCTTGATCTCCTGATAGGCGTTGCCGGTCCACTCATAGCCCATGGTGTTCGGCAAGATGTCCGCCGCAACGGCTTCCATGGCCTGAATAGCTTGATTGGAGCTGTAGCCCGGTGCTTGAGAGCCGTTGATCGGCGCCGACCTGAAGAGATTGTAGTGGCTGATATTGCGGGCGCTGACCTCGGCGTTCAGGGTGACAAGCCCGTTCAAGGGGATCATGTCGCCTTTGTCGTTCCTCACATAGATCTTCGAAATGTCCGTGGTCAGCGCGCGGGCATCCTTCTCTGCCTGCAGATAGACGCGGTAGACGCGGCCGAACTTGTTGAAGTCGTTCACGTAGTAGCCGCCGAGATAAACCTGCAACGCCGTGAAGACCTCATTGAGTGAGACGCCTTGGCTGAGGACCTTGTTTCGATCGACGTCGATCCGGTAGCCGGGAGTCCGCGCGGAGAATGTCGTGAACAAGCCCTGGAGTTCGGGACGCTTGGACGCCGCGGCAATGAAGGCCTGTGTGACGCTTTCGAGTTCGGTCAACGTGCCGCCGCTATAGTCCTGGAGTTCGAACTGGAATCCTCCGGTAGCGCTGAGCCCCGGAATTGACGGCGGGTTGACCGCGTCGACCTCCGCCTCGGCGAACGTGGCGAATTTCGCGTTCAGCGTTGGAAGAATATGCGTCAGTAGCTGCTCGTCGGCGGCTTTGCGCTCGTCCCAAGGTTTGAGGATAGCGAACAGCGATGCCGTGTTGGGTGCCGAGTTCGAGTTGAGCAGGCTGAAGCCACCAAAGGCGATCACATGCGCTACACCCGGCGTCGCCATCAGGTCCTTCTCGACCTGCTCCATGACCTTTTGCGTGCGCTGGAGAGAAGTTCCTTCGGGCGTTTGCAGGAGCACGATGAAGTAGCCTTGGTCCTCCGGCGGGACGAAGCCTGTCGGCACCGTCTTGAAGAGATAGCCCGTGACAAGCAAAGCCACGAGGAACAAGCTGACGACCACCACCCAGCCCTTGATCAGGATCCCGACGAGCCGCTCGTAGCCCTGGTTGAGCCGTGCGAAGCCGTCGTCGAACCACGCAAACAGCTTGTGCTTCTTCTTGGCCTCGTTTTTCAACAGCACGGCGCACAGCGCGGGGCTCAAGGTCAGTGAGTTGAACGCGGAGATCGCGACGGCGAAGGCGATCGTCAGGGCGAACTGCTTGTAGAGCCCGCCCGTGATCCCCGGTGTGAAAGCCACGGGGACAAAGACGGCCATGAGAACCAGCGACGTTGCGACAATGGGACCCGTGACCTGCTTCATGGCCTCGTTGGCGGCCTGGTGGACCTCCATGGTCTTGCTCTCGAGGTTTCGCGCGACGTTCTCGACGACGACGATGGCGTCGTCGACGACCAGACCGACGGCAAGCACCATTCCGAACAGCGTCAGCGTGTTGATCGAGAAACCGACGGCTAGGAGCGCGGCGAGTGTTCCTATGAGGCACACCGGGATCGTCACGACCGGAATAAGCGTGGTGCGAAGCCCGTGCAGGAACATGAAGATGACGAAGACGACCAAGGCGATGGCAAAGCCGAGCGTCGTCAGCACTTCCTTGATCGACGCCCGGATGAAGCGGGTCGTGTCGTAGATGATCTCGTATTCGAGGCCTTCGGGAAACCGCTGGGACAGCCGCGCCATCTCCGCCTCGACCTCATCCGCCAGGTCGATGGCATTGGCGTCGGGAAGCTGGAAGATCCCGAAGGGCAGGGCGGGCTGGCCGTCGACATTGGCCGTCTCGTCGTAGACTTCGGCCCCCAGTTCCACGCGGCCGATGTCATTGATCCGCACGATCCGTCCGTCGGATTCGGCGCGGACGATGATGTCGCCGAACTCCTCGGCCGTCTGCAGCCGTCCCAGCGTCGACAGGGTGAACTGGAACACCTGTCCCTCCGGGGCCGGCTGTTGCCCGAGGGCGCCGGCGGCGACGACCTGGTTCTGGTCGGAAACGGCCTTGGTCACATCCTCGGCGGTCACGCCGAGGCTGGCCATCTTCTGGGGATCGAGCCAGATGCGCATGGCGAATGTGCGCTCGCCGAACATCTGCACCTCGCCGACGCCGGGGATGCGCTTCATGACGTCGAGGATGTGGATCGTGATGTAGTTGCTGATGAACAGCGTGTCGTAGCGGCCGTCGGGTGAATACAAATTCGGCGCCAGCGTGATGTCGCTCGACTGCTTCGTCACCGTGACGCCGGCCTGGACGACTTCGTCGGGCAGTTGGGACGATGCGATTTCGACGTTGTTCTGAACATCGACCGCGGCGATATCGAGATCGTACCCCGTCTCGAACGTGACCGTGATCGTCGACGTGCCGTCATCGGAACTGACCGACGACATGTAGACCATGCCTTCGACACCGTTGATCTGTTCTTCGAGAGGCGTGGTGACGCTGTCCTCGACCGCGCGGGCGTTGGCTCCCGTGAACATCGCGGACACCACAACCGTGGGCGGCGCGATGGGGGGATATTGGCCGATTGGCAGGAATGGCATGGAAACGGCGCCCAGCACGACGATCACGATCGCCAGGACGGTCGCGAAGATCGGCCGGCTGATGAAAAACGCGCTCAAGACCATGCTCCCCCGGCGCGCCGTCGGGCTGCGCCGTCACGCACCGTGGCCAACGCCTGGCCTCTGGTGATCGCCCCACGCGACCATAACGTGAGGGGCGCCGGTTATCAGATGAAAAAGTCGGGAGCCGTTCGATCGAGTTTTATGGAAATCCATAAATTGTTGGAGACGGCCAGCGATTTATGGTGAAGTTAAGCGGAACTACTGCTGCGAGTTCTCATGCACCTGGATATGTATACGATGGCGGCCGTGAGCGTCGTCATTACCTTTGTCCTCGGCGTATTGATGGTGGGCGCGGCTCTTCATCAAAAAAACGCTGAGTTGGTAGGGGAATGGGGCGGTGCCATCGCACTGGATAGTGCCGGTATACTTGCGATTGTTCTCGCATGCGAGTTCAACTCTTCTACCATACTGCTCGTTGGCTTGGAGCTGCTGGTCGTCTCAGACTCCATAAAATGGGCGGCCTCGAGACGTTTCTGCGGCCGCCGGGTTTCGATCCTGTACGCATTGATCGGCCCGATCGGGCTGCTGCTGACAGTTCCGCTGGGTCTCGGCTTGCAGGTTGCCCTTGCGTGCATCATTCGGGCGACATACGCGGTCGCCGCCGCAGGTGAGCTCAGACATGTCGAGGAAGGCCGCAAGCCTTACCAACTTCGTCCCACCACGCTCCTGTTGTTCGCGGCAGGAATAGGCTTGAGCTGGCTTCTCATCCTGGACTACCAGCCATACGCGGTAAGCGGCCTGTTCGGTTCGCCCTTCTTCCCGATGATCATTCTGGCCACGGTGCTCCTGCGCGTGGTTCTGGCTCTGGCCATCATTGGTCTGGAGACCGATCGGGACAAGTCGGTCAGCCGTTTGGCCGCGCTGACAGATCCCTTGACCGGCGCGCTCAACCGCAGGGGCTTTTTCGAGGAGGCTCAGCGAGCCATTGACTCTGCGGAGTGCGGTGGTGCGCCGGTGGCCGTCATGATGCTCGACCTGGATAATTTCAAACAGATCAACGATCGCCACGGTCATCTTGTTGGCGACCGTGTCTTGGTGCTCTTCGCATCGCTGGCCGGGAAGCTGCTGGGCCCCGATGTGCAGTTTGGGCGGTACGGCGGTGAGGAATTTGCGGCGGTCCTTACGAACACGAACGTTGCGTCTGCGCTCGATGCTGCGGAGGCTGTGCGCAGGGCCTTCTGCGACGCCGATGCAGTCGTCACCGATCGTCCGGTGAAGACGACGGTCAGCATTGGCATTGCAATTAGCGATGGGGAGACGACGTGTCTCGATGCGCTGTTGAGGCGCGCCGACAAGGCGCTGTACCGGGCGAAACAGTCCGGACGCAATTGCGTCGAATTCGCCGGCGACTGCACCACGACAGGCGGCGGTGAGCAGACCATTGCGCCTGCGGGCCGCATTCGATCGCAGTCACGGTTCTCGGCCGCCTGAAGGCAGAACGCAGATCTGCGCGCGGGACGCCCTGTGCGGGCGCGTCTGTAATTACGGAAAAGAGGTGGCTCCCCGGGCCGGACTCGAACCAGCGACCCAGCGGTTAACAGCCGCTTGCTCTACCAACTGAGCTACCGGGGATCAGGGCAGGGCGGTCAGTCGCGCGCCGTGCCGAAGCGCTAGATAGCAAAACGATGACGTGCTTTCCAGCGCTTTACGCGCCAGCGACAAACGGACCTTAGTGATAGTTGCCGCGCGCGCCGGGAGGTCTTATCTCCGGCATCGGTCCGGTTCAAGTCGAATTGGGCAATTTCTCAACCAGGTGGCTGGGCTCGCACGCACAGCCAAGAACCGGCACGTCAAAGCATGGCCCCCAAGGTCCGCATCTTCGACCATCACATTCACCTGCCGAAATCCAAGCCCATGCGAATCGGATTGGGGACGATTCTCGTTGGCGGCGGCCTGTTGGGCTTCCTGCCGGTCCTCGGCTTCTGGATGATTCCCTTGGGAGTCCTGGTTCTGTCCGTGGATCTGCCGGCCGTGCGCCGGTGGCGGCGTCAGCTCACCGTGTGGTGGAGCCGGCGCAAGGACGAGAAGCAAAATGTCGATGGAACAAAACCTTAGGCACTAGCGCCTGCAGGTTGTTGGAGGCCACGCCCGGAATCGAACCGGGGTATACGGATTTGCAGTCCGCTGCGTCACCACTCCGCCACGTGGCCATCGGGCTGGACTTTCTAGCGCAGTTATCGCGCGTGTCCAGCCTCTCTTTGGTTTGGAATACAACCCCACAACTTAATCGGAAGTAACGGCCCATGGGGCGCCGCGGTGATAGACAACACGCGCCTGTGCCGGGTCAAGTGCTTTACGCAGCGGACGAGGGCTCGCCCGCCGTCGTCGGGCGGCGAAACATGGACAAATAATGTCGGCTTACGCGACGTATGGCCACTGTTGCGTCGATCCCACAGTGCATTGAGTTTTTTGCGGAAATGGGAGTGGACAACCCGTTCCTGGGTATCTTTTGGCGCTTGGCTTGCTCTATTGTGGGACATGGCAACGGTCGGGGCTCCGTTGACCGTTGGGAGCAGGAAACAGAGTGTCTGGTTTGCAGGGTATGTGGCTGTGGTTAGGCCGCGCGGCACGGTCGTCGCGCCGCGGCATCTTTGCGCTTGGTGTTTGTCTCGTCGCGGGCACGGTGTCGATGCCCGCCGCCGCCGAGTCGTTGGAACAGGCGCTTGCCGACGCCTATCTTCTCAATCCGGTACTAAATGCCGAACGTGCGCGGTTGCGCGCGATCGATGAGCAAGTCGCACTGGCCAAGTCCGGTCTGCGTCCGACGATCACCGGTTCCGGATCGACTGCTTACAACAATCAGAACAGCAATCTGAGGGGCAGGGCGAACGTACTCTCCTCCTTCGGCGGAGGTGTCGGGTCGAGCGGTGTGACGCATCCTCATGGCTACGCCCTGACGCTCTCGCAGCTGCTGTTCGGCGGCTTTCAGAATTTGAACGCCATCCGCGAGGCCAAGTCCCTCGTGCAGGCGCAGCGGGAGACCTTGCGCCAGGTCGAGCAAACGGTGCTCCTCGATGCCGCGACTGCCTATGTGAACGTGGTTCGCGACCAGGCGGTGGTGCGCCTTCGCGAGAACGACGTGCGCGTGCTGACCGAGCAGTTGAAGGCGACGCGCGACCGATTTGATGTGGGCGAGGTCACGAGGACCGATGTGGCCCAGGCCGAAGCACGGCGGTCCGAAGCGTTGGCGACTTTGGCATCCGCTCAGGCCAACCTGAAGATCAGCCGGGCGACGTACGAGCAGGTGATCGGTCATCCGCCGGGCACCCTGATGGCGCCGCCGTCGATCCGTCATCTACTTCCGAACTCGCTCGATGAAGCCATGACCCTCGGAGACGGTGAGAATCCGGTCATCCTGACGGCCGTTTACAACGAAGAGTCATCGCTCTTCGCCGTCGAGCGGATCATGGGCGAATTGCTCCCCTCGGTCTCTCTCGAGGCCCAATACGAGAAGGCGTTCGACCAGAGCAGCACGATCAGCGATATCGAGACCACGTCCGTGACCGGGCGCCTCAGCGTCCCGCTCTATCAGGGCGGCGGCGTCTCGGCCCGAGTGCGTCAGGCGAAAGAGACCAATAACCAGTTGAAGCGCGAGGTCGAGAATGCGCGCCTTAGCGTCCATGCGGACGTCATCTCCAACTGGGGCATTCTGCAGTCGTCGGGGCCGGCGATCCGTTCCGCCGAGGCCGCCGTTGGTGCCAACAAGATCGCCCTGACGGGCGTTCGCGAGGAAGAAAAGGTCGGCCAGCGCACCACGCTGGATGTCTTGGACGCCCAGCGTGAACTCCTCAACTCCCAGATCGGCCTTGTTTCGGCGCTCCGCGACCGGGTCGTTGCCGAGTATTCGCTGTATAGCGCAATCGGCCGGATGGATGCCCAAACACTGGGACTTTCAGTGCCTTACTACGATCCGTTCGAGCACTACGAGATCATCAAGAATAAGCTCTGGGGCCTGGCGCCGCCCGAGCCGCCGCTAGCCGATAACTGAACAAATCCCCAGCCCCAACGTTAACTATAGACCTCAATGTCCGTGCCAACCGGAGACGTGGCCGTTAGCATTGTGTTAAGTTATTGATTGGGATTGGCCCTGGTGGACTTCCGCCGGGCAGTATCAGTTTGAGAGGCGGCAAGGGATTAAGTAATGAGCAGCACCGAGCGCGCTCCTGAACCGACGATGGAAGACATTCTTGCTTCCATCCGCCGGATCATCACCGACGATGACACAGGCAAGGCTCCGGCCGACAAGGCCGCTGCCCAGTCCGAAGACGAGGGGCTTGAGGGCGAAGCCGACAACCAGATCATCGACGACATTGCCCGTGTTCTGACTTCCGGCGGCGACGCACCGGCCAATGAAGACGAGGAGATCATGGATCTCACCGGCGAACTGGGCGGTCTGGAGCTTATCGAGGAGGAGCCCGAAGAGCTTCCTGAGGCAGTCGAGGTTGTCGATACGACACCCGAGTTCGTGGATTCGATTGAGGACAGCGAGGAACTCCTGGCGCTGGACGATGCCCAGGCCGACGTTCTCGAGCCCGATCTCCTCGAGCCCGATGTCCCTGAAGCGGCCGTCGAGATTGTCGAGACGGTAGAGGTATTCGAAACGGTCGAAATCGCCGAGTTGGCCGAGCCCGAGGAAATGGAGCTTCCGGTGGAAGAGACGGCTGCGCCCGAAATGCCGCCGATGGCGCCGCCGCCGCTCCCGGAGCCTGTTGCCGAAGCAGTCCCCGAGGCCCCCAAATTGTCGGCCAGCGAGGAGGCCGCGACCGCGCTTGAGCGCGCCATTGCGGCACTCAAGGCCGGACAGTCTCCGACGCCGGCCCCGGCGCCCATGCCGAGTTTCACTGCCCCGGCGCCAGCCGAACCGGAAGCCGAAGAGCCGACGACCGGTGTTATCCCGCTTCCCACCGACATTCCGATGGCCGTTCCGATGGAAACGCCGGAACCGGATACGGAGACGCACCTCGATCCCGACGTTGATTCCGTTTTGGAAATGGCGGAGGACGCGGCCGAAGAGGAACTGCCTGCCGAGGACGAGTTTGTCCTGATGGACGCCGAATCCGAGGTCACGATGGTTCTCGAAGAGGCAGAGCCCGAGCAGGAGACGGAGAGTGCGCCGTTCTGGCCGCCTCAGGATGCCGAGCCGGTAGAGCCCGCTCCGGCGCCGGTCTTCGCGCCGACCGTCGCGGAAATTGCGCAGGAAACTGTCGCGGTGGCCACCAACGGCGCCGTCCCGCACGGGACGCCTGGGGGCAAGTCCTTGGAGGACAGCATCAAAGAGATGCTTCGTCCGATGCTGCGCGAGTGGCTCAACGAGAACATGCCGCGCATGATCCGTGAGGAACTGGACTCCGACGCGCTGCAACGCGGACAGGACTGATCCGCGTCCAAACCTGGGCAGACCGTCGCGTCGGCACAGACGATCATTGACAGCATGGAAGCAGCGGTCGTAGGACCCGCAGGCGCAGTTTTTCGCCCGGCACCACGGTGCCGGGCGGTTCTTTAGAACCTTACGTAGCCAGGCGTCCACGACTATCCATGCTCGACAAGACATACCAACCGAAGAATTTTGAAGGCCCCGTTTACGAAGCGTGGGAGCGCGCGCGCGCATTCGCCGCAGGCCGCGGCGATCGCGAAGACGCGCGGCCGTTCGCAGTCGTCATTCCGCCCCGAACGTCACGGGGTCGCTGCATATGGGGCACGCCCTCAACAACACGCTGCAGGATGTTCTGGTCCGGTTCGAGCGTATGCGCGGGCGCGACGTCCTGTGGCAGCCCGGGACCGACCACGCCGGCATCGCCACGCAGATGGTCGTCGAGCGCCAGCTCATGGAGCGGCAGGAACCCAATCGGCGGACCTTGGGCCGCGAGAAGTTCATCGAGCGCATCTGGCAGTGGAAGGAAGAGTCCGGCAACACGATCATCGGCCAGCTCAAGCGGCTCGGCTGCTCGTGCGACTGGTCGCGCCAGCGCTTCACCATGGACGAGGGCCTGTCCAAGGCCGTTCGCAAGGTCTTCGTGGAACTGCACGCCGCCGGGCTGATCTACAAAGACAAGCGCCTGGTGAACTGGGACCCGCAGCTGCTGACGGCGATCTCCGATCTCGAGGTCGAGCAGGTCGAGAGCAAGGGCCATTTGTGGCATTTGCGCTACCCGATCGAAGGCATGACCTTCGATCCGGAAGACCCATCGACCTTCATCGTCGTCGCCACGACCCGTCCCGAAACCATGCTGGGCGATACCGCCGTCGCGGTCCATCCGGACGACGAACGCTACAAGCACCTCGTCGGCAAGAACGTCATCCTGCCGGTGGTGGGGCGCCGCATCCCGATCGTTGCGGACGAGTATTCGGATCCGGAGAAGGGCTCGGGCGCCGTGAAGATCACGCCGGCGCACGACTTCAACGACTTCGAGGTCGGCAAGCGCCACGGTCTGCCCATGATCAACGTCCTGAGCAAGGACGCGCGTCTCGATATCGGTCCGGAGACCGACTTCATGCTCGGCGTCGAGATGACGCCCCAGCTCGAAACCAAGGTTCTCGAGTGGAACGGCGTGTTCCGGTTCGCCGCGCGGACCATGATCGTCGAGTGCATGGAGAACCACGACTATCTCGAGAAGATCGAGCCTCACGTCCACGCGGTACCGCATGGCGACCGCTCCGGCGCAGTCATCGAACCCTTCCTGACCGATCAGTGGTATGTGGACGCGGCGACGCTCGCCAAGCCCGCCATCGAGGCGGTCCGCAGTGGTCGCACGACCTTCGCGCCTAAGAACTGGGAGTCGACCTACTTCCATTGGATGGAGAACATCCAGCCCTGGTGCATCTCGCGTCAGCTCTGGTGGGGGCACCAGATCCCCGCGTGGTACGGCCCGGACGGCGAAGTCTTCGTTGCCGAAAACGAATCTGCCGCCAAGGCCTTGGCGAAGGCGCATTACGGCAAGGATGAAGTTCTGACGCGGGACGAAGACGTGCTGGACACGTGGTTCTCCTCGGCGCTGTGGCCTTTCTCGACCCTTGGCTGGCCGGACAAGACGCCGGAACTCTCGCGCTATTACCCGACCGACGTCCTCGTCACGGGCTTCGACATCATCTTCTTCTGGATCGCCCGGATGATGATGATGGGCCTGCATTTCATGGACGAGGTGCCGTTCCGAGACATCTACATCCATGCGCTGGTCCGCGACGCCAAGGGCCAGAAGATGTCGAAGTCCAAGGGGAACGTGATCGATCCCCTGGAGCTTATCGACGCCTATGGCGCCGACGCGCTGCGATTCACGTTGGCGGCCATGGCGGCGCAAGGGCGCGACATCAAGCTTTCCAGCGGCCGGGTCGAAGGCTATCGCAACTTCGCGACCAAGCTCTGGAATGCGTCCCGCTTCGCCATGATGAACGACTGCATTCCGGTCGAGGGCTTCGATCCCAAGAGCGCGCAAAGCACGCTGAACCGTTGGATCGCGGGTGAGATGGAACGCGCGGTGTCGGCCGTCACGGAGGCGCTCGAGGGCTTCCGCTTCAACGAAGCCGCCGGGGCGATCTATCACTTCATCTGGCACATCTACTGCGATTGGTATCTCGAGCTCATCAAGCCTGTTCTTGTCGGCGACGACGAGGCGGCCAAGGCCGAGACCCGCGCGATGGCGGCCTACGTACTCGACAAGGCGCTGCAGTTGCTGCACCCGTTCATGCCGTTCGTCACCGAAGAGCTGTGGGAGAAGCGCGCCGCCGAGGGAACCTCGCGGGACAGCCTTTTGATGCTCACCGAGTGGCCGACCCACCAGGGCCTTCAGAACGCCGCCGCCGACGAGGAGATCGGATGGGTGATCCGGCTCGTCACCGATGTCCGGTCGGTCCGGGCGGAAATGAACGTTCCGGCGGGCGCCAAGGTCCCGCTGGTCATCACTGGGGCCGACGACAAGACCAAGGCCCGCATTGCCGCCCATCTCGAAACCGTGTCGCGGCTGGCCCGGATCGAGAGCATCGATTTTGCCGATACACCGCCCGCAGGGTCGGTCCAGATCGTTCTGGACGAAGCCACGATCGCCCTACCGCTGGAGGGGGTCATCGACATCGATGCCGAGGCAGATCGGCTGAAGCGCGAGATCGACAAGGTCGGTGCGGAAATCACGCAAATCGACGCCAAGCTCGCCAACGATAAATTTGTGTCCCGCGCGCCACAGCACGTGGTCGAGGAGCAACGCGAGCGGCGGGCGGATGCCGAGGCCACGGCCAGCAAGCTGACCCAGGCCCTCAAACGGCTGGAAGCGGCCCTTTAGCGGCAAAATAAAGGCCCTGCGGTCATTATTGGGGCCTTTTCAAGCGATGGTCAGGCGCTCGTTTCAGGCGTCTGACGCCGCTCGCAATGCCGTGTGACATCGAATATCGTCGACTGTAACTGAAATACAACAGAGAGAAGGCCAAACGCCTCGTTTGCGCCATAAAACTTTGTGAAATCGAAACCAGTACAGAGGACAATGGGTCCGTTGGGCACTCGCGAAAATAATGCGAGGCAGACAGACCAGGGAGAGACTGGCTGACACGCTGGGCTAAGACGGAATACCGTCAGCGCTGCCGTCGTTAGCTGGCAGTGAGTAATGGACGCCAAGACTTTCGATAAATCACGTTTGCCGAGCCGGCACGTGACCGAAGGGCCTTCGCGGGCTCCACATCGCTCCTACTACTATGCGATGGGGCTGACGCGCGGCCAGATTCATCAGCCATTCGTTGGTGTCGCCACCTGCTGGAACGAGGCCGCTCCGTGCAACATCGCCCTGATGCGTCAGGCTCAGGCGGTCAAGCAGGGCGTTGCCGCCCACAACGGCACGCCGCGTGAGTTCTGCACCATCACCGTGACCGACGGCATCGCCATGGGCCACCAGGGCATGAAGTCCTCGCTGCCTTCGCGCGAAGTGATCGCCGACAGTGTCGAACTGACCATGCGCGGGCATTGCTACGACGCGCTTGTCGGCCTCGCGGGTTGTGACAAGTCGCTGCCCGGCATGATGATGTCGATGTGCCGGCTCAACGTGCCCTCGATCTTCATCTATGGCGGGTCGATCCTGCCGGGCACCTTCAAGGGACGCCCCGTCACGGTCCAGGATCTGTTCGAAGCCGTCGGCCAGGTGTCGGTCGGCAATATGTCGCTCGAGGATCTGGACGAGTTGGAGCAGGTCGCGTGCCCGTCGGCGGGTGCCTGCGGCGCTCAGTTCACCGCGAATACCATGGCGACCGTTTCCGAAGCGATCGGCCTTGCCTTGCCGTACTCGGCCGGAGCGCCGGCGCCTTACGAGATCCGCGACCGCTTCTGCATGGCCGCGGGCGAGAAGATCATGGACCTCATCGCGCTCAACATTCGTCCGCGCGATATCGTCACCCGGAAGTCCTTGGAGAATGCCGCAGCCGTTGTCGCCGCTTCGGGCGGTTCGACGAACGCGGCGCTGCATCTTCCGGCCATCGCGCACGAATGCGGAATCGAGTTCGACCTCTTTGATGTCGCCGAGATTTTCAAGAAGACGCCGTACATCGCCGATCTGAAGCCGGGCGGCAAATATGTGGCCAAGGACATGTTCGAAGCCGGCGGCGTGCCGCTGCTCATGAAGACGCTTCTGGACAACGGCTATCTGCATGGCGACTGCATCACCGTCACGGGTCGGACGATCGCCGAAAATCTTTCCAAGGTCGAATGGAACCCAGACCAGGATGTCGTGCGTTCTGCTGATAACCCGATCACACCGACAGGCGGCGTGGTGGGGCTCAGGGGATCGCTGGCACCCGACGGGGCCATCGTCAAAGTCGCAGGTTTGAAGAACCTGAAATTCCGTGGGCCCGCTCGCTGCTTCGATAGCGAGGAAGAGGCATTTTCGGCCGTGAGTGCGAAGAAGTACAAGGAAGGCGAAGTCCTCATCATTCGCTACGAGGGTCCCAAAGGCGGCCCTGGTATGCGCGAGATGTTGTCGACCACCGCCGCGTTGTATGGCCAAGGGATGGGCGACAAGGTCGCGTTGATCACGGACGGCCGGTTCTCGGGCGCCACGCGCGGCTTCTGCATTGGCCACGTGGGCCCTGAGGCGGCCGTGTGCGGTCCTATCGGCTTGGTGCGCGACGGCGACATGATCACGCTCGATGCCGAGGAAGGTATCATCGACCTCGAAGTCAGCGAGGAAGAGCTGGCCGAGCGCGCCAAGGATTGGACGCCGCCATCCCCGAATTTCGAGAGCGGCTGCATCTGGAAATATTCGCAGCTCGTCGGCGCGGCACGCGAAGGCGCGGTGACCCATCCGGGCGCCGCGGCGGAAGGGAAGTGCTATGCCGATATTTAGCGCATCCCAACTCGGCAGCGCGCTCGCGGCCTTCATCGTCCTGACGCCGGCCGGTGTCGGCAGCACCGATACGCCGCCGCCCTTTACGTCGGCGACGGAAGCCTATCGGCAGGGCGTCACGGCCCTCAATACGGGCCGCACGGAATCGGCGCTGCCCGCGCTTGAATATGCGGCCGGGCATGGCGTACTCGGCGCGCAGCTCAAGCTGGCGCGGATCTATGCCGAGGACGGTGCCGTCCCGAAGGATGACTCCAAGGCGTTCCGCTACTATCAGCGCATTGCCGATCAGTATGCGGACGTTCCGGCTTCCAGCCCGATCGCTCGCTATGTTGGCGAGGCCTTCTGCGCTCTCGGACAGTACTACGTCGAAGGGATTGCGGAGCTGCCGCTGCAGGCCGATCCGGCCTACGGCGCCGGATTGCTGCGCCATGCGGGCGCCTATTTCGGCGACGCCGAAGCGCAATACCGCCTTGGGCGGCTCTATCTGACAGGCACGGGCGTCGAGAAGAATCCGAGCATTGCGGCCAACTGGCTGACCATGGCGGCGCGCAAGCAGCACGCCAGCGCACAGGCGCTGCTGGGCGAGATGCTTTGGAGCGGCGAGGGTGTCGGGCAGCGTCAGGCGCAAGGTCTCGCGCTACTCATGCTTGCCCAAGAGAATACCCGCAAGACCCGTGACGAAGCGAGTTGGATCGCCGACACTTACGACCGGACCATCGCGATTGCGGATCGCGTCACGGTGCGTGAAGCCGAAGCGATGCTGCCCCGTCTAGGGGGCGGTCAGCGCACGGCCACGGCCGCCGACGTGCCGGCCGCACCGTCGGCGATGCGCGCCGGGACGATCTTGCGGCGGCCTGAGTTGTCCGCTCGTAGCGAACCGCGGCTCGGCCCCGTCGATCTTGGACCGCCTCCGCCGATGGGAATGTCGGTTGGCTTCGGCGCCCCCAGCACGAGCATGGGCGGGCTGCAGTAGCAGGCGAACCTCGACGGCATACGGCGCACATTGGAGCGCCCTAGACCGCCAACTCCATCACCACCGGTACATGATCCGACGGCTTCTCCCAGCCACGCGGTTCGCTGTCGATATCGCACGACACGAGCTTGTCGGCGGCCTGCGGCGACAAGAGCAGATGGTCGATGCGAATGCCATGGTTCTTTTGCCAGGCGCCTGCCTGATAATCCAGAAGGTGAATTGGTGTGGCTCGTCGTGGCAGGCGCGGAAGGCGTCCGTCAGGCCGAGATTGAGCAGGCTCTGGAACTGCGCTCGCGACTCCGGCCGGAAAAGGGCATCGTTCACCCAGGCGGCGGGGTCGTAGACGTCCTCGGGTGTCGGGATGACGTTGTAGTCGCCCGCCACGACGAACGGCTCTTCGTAGGTGAGGAGCTCCTTGACCCGGGCTTTGAGTCTCTCCATCCAGGACAGCTTGTAGGGAAATTTGTCGGAGTCGATCGGATTGCCGTTCGGCAGATAGATGTTCACGACGCGCACGACGCCTGACGGAACCGAGACGACACCCTCGATGTAGCGGGCCTGCACATCGTCGTCATCGCCGGGCAGGCCGCGGATCACCTCGTCGAACGGGATCTTCGAGAGGAGCGCCACGCCGTTAAAGCCCTTCTGGCCGTGGACGGCGACGTTGTAGCCGAGCTCCTCGAAGACTTCGGCCGGGAAGCCCTCATCGACGCTCTTGATTTCTTGGAAACAGGCGATGTCGGGCGAAGCCGATGCGAGCCACGTCTTCACCGTCTCGAGACGGGCCTTGATACCGTTGATGTTCCAGGTCGCGATCTTCATGCATCCACATAGCCATGGCCGGTTGCACGGGGCAACCACGCGAATTCAAAGCTGGGGATGATTTGCGCTAGACGGAGAAGCTGGTGCCGCACCCGCAAGAGGCGGTCGCGTTGGGATTGCTGATCTTGAACTGGGCGCCGATCAGCTCGTCGATGAAATCGATCTCGGAGCCTGCAATGAAGGGCACCGAGGTGGGGTCGATGGCGACCGTGGCCCCATCGCGCTCGATCAGCATGTCGTCGGGCGCGGCGCCTTTGATCAGTTCAAAGCGGTATTGAAAACCGGAGCAGCCGCCACCCTCGACGCTGACGCGGAACATCTCCGCGTTATCGTCCTCGTTGACGAGTTCTACGATGCGCTTGGCGGCGCTCGAGCTAATGGTGATAGACGGCTCGGTCATCTTCAGATAGCCACTCCTCTATGCATTAATGATGGGAATGGCAGGCGGCGTTGTCAATCGACGAACCGGGCAACAAAGCGGCTCTGCGGCAGGGAGCCGCAGCAGACAAAGGGCTGCCTGAACGGGCTGCGCCCGCGCCCTATGGCGAACTTGCCCCTTACGCCCAAGATGTGAGCAAAAGCCGGGGGCGCCGGCTTGCCGAAGCGCCGAGCGCGACGCGCCGGCCTTACGCGCGCGACCGCGACCGCATCCTGCACTCGACCGCATTTCGCCGCCTGAACCACAAGACACAGGTCTTCATCTACCATGAGGGCGATCACTACCGTTCGCGGCTCACCCATAGTCTCGAGGTCTCCCAGATCGCGCGCAGCATCGCGCGGGCGCTACGCGTCGACGAGGATCTGACCGAGGCTGTCGCGCTCGCGCACGATCTCGGCCATCCGCCGTTTGGACATGCAGGCGAGCGGGCACTTGACGCGGCCATCGCCGATGCGGGCGGGTTCGACCACAACGCCCAATCCTTGCGCGTGGTGACCAAACTCGAACACATCTATGGCGGTTTCGACGGCCTGAACCTGACCTGGGAGACGCTCGAAGGGCTCGTGAAGCACAACGGTCCGCTGCGCGGGGAAGGGAAGCCTATCCCCGAGCCCATCCTGGACTATTGCGCCATGCATGACCTGGAACTCGACACTTACTCGTCGATCGAGGCCCAGATCGCCGCGCTTGCCGATGACATCGCCTATAACGCCCACGACATAGACGACGGCTATCGGGCGGATTGTTTCACCTTCGCCGATCTTGCCGGCATTCCCTTGGCGCGACGCCATCTGGAGGCGCTGGACGCCACCTATCCGGATATCGAGCCGGCGCGCCGCCTGTACGAGCTGAAGCGGCGTCTGATCACGGCGATGGTTAACGACCTGCTCGAAGAGACCCTGCGGCGTATTGCCGAGCTGCCCGTCCAGAGCGCGGACGGCGTCCGGGGCGCGAAACGCGTGACCGTGGCGTTCTCGGGAGGGATGCGGGACGAGCTAAAGCAGCTCCACGAATTCCTGTTCGATCGGGTGTACCGCCATCCCCGGGTCATGCGGGTCATGGGCGCGGCAGAGGACATCGTCGTGGAGCTGTTCAACCGCTATACGCACGATCCGGGCGCGTTGCCGCCCGAATGGCGCGAAGCCGCGCGCGGGGACGACCCTCGCGCCACGGCCCGTCATGTGGCCGACTTCATCGCCGGGCAAACAGACCGCTATGCCATCGCCGAACACCGCCGTTTGTTTGACGAGACACCGGATTTGCGATAGTCGCGCGCCCACGCATGATCCGGAAAAGTGGGCACCGGTTTTCCGATAGGATCATGCGCAAAAGAGTTCTTCCGGAGCATTCATGGACGTATTTTCTGGGTTTCACGGCCACGTTTTGGCGGCCGTTCAGCAGTTGAAGCACGATGGCATTGTGCCGAAGGACGCCAATGTCGACGGCATAACCTTGGAGGCCCCCAAGGATACTGGCCATGGCGATCTTGCGACTAATGCGGCCATGGTGCTGGCGAAGCCCGCGAAGCTTCCGCCGCGCACGCTGGCCGAGCGGATTGTCCCCTTGCTGGCCTCGGACCCCTTCATCGAGAAGGTCGAGATCGCCGGACCTGGCTTCATCAATCTCACGCTGAAGCAAAGTTTCTGGCCGAGCGTCTGCCGCATGGTGCTGGAGCAGGGCGATGCGTTCGGCCGCAGCGCCATCGGCAAGAGCGAGGCGATCAACGTCGAGTACGTGTCCGCCAATCCGACCGGCCCCATGCATGTGGGCCATTGCCGCGGCGCCGTGTTCGGCGACGCGCTCGCCAATCTTCTGGCCTTTGCGGGCTACGACGTGACGCGCGAGTACTACGTCAACGATGCGGGGGCGCAGGTGGACGTGCTCGCGCGGTCGGCGTTCCTGCGCTACCGCGAGGCGCTCGGCGAGGACATCGGGGAAATTCCCGAGGGTCTTTACCCCGGCGACTATCTGAAGCCCGTAGGCGAGAAGCTGGCGAGCAATCACGGCCGCGACCTGCTCGATATGCCGGAAGCCGAATGGCTCCCGGTCGTGCGGAACCTCGCGCTGACAGCCATGCTCGGCATGATCGAGGACGATCTGGCCCAGCTCGACATCCGCCACGACGTGTTTTTCTCCGAGCGCTCGATGACGGAGGGCAAGGACGAAGTGGGCGAGACGATCGCCGATCTGACGTCGAAAGGGCTTGTCTACGAGGGCCGCTTGCCGCCGCCCAAGGGCAAGGTGGACGAGGATTGGGAAGACCGGCTCCAGCTTCTATTCCGCGCGAGCGACTTCGGCGACGATCAGGACCGGCCCCTGGTGAAGGCCGATGGGGCGTACACGTATTTTGCCGCCGACATAGCCTATCACTACGACAAGTTCAGACGCGGCTTTAAGTCGATGATCGACGTTTGGGGGGCCGATCACAGCGGTCACATCAAGCGCATGCGGTCGGCGCTCCAGGCGCTGACCGACGGCCAGGCCGATCTCGACGTCAAGATATGCCAGCTCGTGCGGCTGTTCCGGGCCGGCGAGCCCGTCAAAATGTCCAAGCGGGCAGGGACGTTCGTGACATTGCGGGACGTCGTGGACGAGGTCGGGGCAGGCCCGGTCCGGTTCATGATGCTCTACCGGAAAAACGATGCCCCGCTCGATTTCGACTTCGCGAAAGTCACCGAGCAGTCGCGGGATAACCCGGTTTTCTACGTCCAATACGCCCATGCCCGCGCAAGTTCGGTCCAACGGAATGTTGCCGAGGCATTTCCGGACCTTGCGCTGGAGGGAGAACAATTAGCCTCAGCCGACCTCGATCGGTTGACGGACGAGGGCGATCTTGCGCTCATTCGTCGTATCGCCCAGTTCCCCCGGATCGTGGAAGCTGCCGCCGATGCCCATGAGCCGCATCGGATCGCGTTCTATCTTTACGATCTTGCCGGGGACTTCCATGGTCTCTGGAACAGAGGCAAAGACTTGCCACAATTACGTTTTATTCACCAAACTGACCGAGAGTTAACACGTACCCGTGTTGCGCTTGTGGTAGCCACACAGCGGGTCTTGGCGTTGGGTTTGGGGATCCTCGGCGTTCACGCTTTGCAAGAATTGCATTAGCGTAGCTCGAGAGCGCGGGGTGGTTCGAGGGAAGTAACCATGTCCACGCAAGATAGTGGGTTTAGCCGCCGAAATGGCGGAACTTCCGCATTCGATTCAAACTGGACCGAGGGTGTTAACGCCCGAGGGCAGAACGCGACAAGCACGTCTGGGGTTCCATCGTGGGGGACAGACCAGGCAAACACCGGAAAGAGTGAGGTACCTTCTATGGTTCAAGGAGCCGGCCGGCCAGGTCAGCCAAATCCCGGACAGACGTCCATTTTCGGAAATGGTGGCCCTTCGTTTGCGCAGATGCCGTCCTTCACGCCGGTGACGCGTGGCGCTCCGCAGCCTGCGGCACCCGCTCAGCCCGCGCAGCAGCCCGCTCCCGCAGCCTTCAGCCCTCCGCCCCAGACATTCGCCGACCCGGCGCAGCAGCAGCCTCGCGCGCCCCAGCCTCAAGCCCCGCAGCCCCAAGCTTATGCAGGCGCTCAGCCGCATCATCCGCAGGCCCAGCCTCAGCCTCAGGCCTATTCCGCACCGACGGCCCCGCAGACCAGCGCGCCGTCGAGGGAGCTCCCGGATTTCGGTTCCACTGATCCCGGTTTCCCGGATTCCATTTTTGGCGACGTGAATCTTGGCGTCGGCGCCGAGCAGGATGCTATGGCGGATGCCGGCTTCCCCGAAGAGGACGCCGCGTTCCCGGAACTCGCGACACCCGCTCCTTCGCATTCGCCTGCAGGTCAGGCATCCGGCCATCAGCCGGCGCCGTCGGCATTCGATGCGGGCCGGCATCAGCCTGAGGCCTATCAGCCCGAAGCTTATTCCACGCAGCATCCCGGCGCCTATGCGCCGCAGCAGCCCGAAGCCTATGCGCAGCCGATGCCGGGCGCTGACGATGCCGCCATGTATGCGCAGTACGGGCATCAGCAGGATGCCGGGTACGGCCAGGAAGCGTCCTACGGTCAAGAGGCCTCATACGGTCAGGAGACGCCTTACGGCCATGTGCCGCCGGCCGATCCCAGCCGCCAGCTGCAGACGCTCGATCCCTATTACGGCCAGACGCCCCACATTCCGCTCGGCGATCCGGGCGCCGGCATGCCGGGCGGCCACCAGGAATTTTTTGACGATAGCGGCGATGCGGACTTCATGGACGCGAGCATTGCCGCGTCCCAGACGGGCCTCAAATCCAAGGTCATGGGAACGCTCAAGGGCCGCAGCACCGTCATGGTCGCCAGCGCGCTACTTGGTGCGATCGCCCTCGGCGGCGCGCTTGCCTACGCTTACAAGCAGAGCGGCGGCGCTATCGGCAGCGGTGACGCGCCGATCGTGACGGCCGACGCGTCGCCCGTGAAAGCTGCCCCGGACGCCCCGGGCGGCAAAGAGTTCCCGCACAAGAACAAGCTGATCTACGACCGCCTGACGAATGGCGCGACGCCCGAGGGCGAGCGTCTTGTACCGCGCCAGGAAGACGTAGCCGTTCCGGCCCTGCCGCCGGCAACCGCGACGGCCGGTCTGCCGTCTCCGGTCGCCACGGCCGGTCCTGCCGGCGACACGGGCGCCCCGCGTAAGGTTCAGACGATGGTCGTCAATCCGGACGGGTCGGTCGAGGCCCCCGCCGCCGCGGCAGCAGCCAATCAGGCTGCCGCTCAGGCCAACGGCATGATGGCGCAGCCGAACATGATGCCGGTTCCGTCTATCCAGCAGCCGGGAGCCGCGCCGCAGCAGATGGCTGCCGCGGCGCCTGCAGCCCCAACGCCGGCCGCAGCGTCCTCTTATGTGGTTCAGCTTGGCTCCACCAAGAGCCAGACCGATGCCTTGGCGAACTTTGCCGACGCGCAGCAGAAATATCCGAGCCTCCTCGGCAGCTATCAGCCGCTCGTCCGCAAGACCGACCTCGGTCCGAAGGGCACGTGGTATCGGCTTCAGGTCGGGCCTCTCGCCGACAAGGATGCCGCCTACCGGCTTTGCGGCCAGCTGAAGGCCAAGGGCCATGGCGATTGCCTGGTGATGGCGCAGTAGGACACCCACAGACTGCTTGACCGTGACACGTCCTGGGGCTAGCCCCGGAGCATGGCATTCAAAGCTTTCATCTCGGGGTGCGCGACCACGGCCCTGACGGCCGCCGAGCGCGATCTCTTCGCGGCGGAACGCCCCTGCGGTCTCATTCTGTTCAGACGGAATGTCGAAAACCCTGGCCAGGTCCAGGCACTCGTCGCCGACTTCAAGGAGGCGGTCGGGACGGAGGACGTCCTCGTTCTGATCGATCAGGAGGGCGGGCGAGTCCAGCGCCTGCGGCCGCCATATTGGCGGGAGATGCCGCCCGCACAGGTCTTCGGCGATCTCTGTGCGAAAGACGAACTTGCGGGACGCCGTGCGGCTTTTGCGGCGGCGCGCTTGATGGCGGCGGAACTCCACGACTTAGGCATCAACGTGGACTGCACGCCCTGCATCGACGTGCGCCATCCGGGCGCCCACGACATCATTGGCGACAGAGCCTTTTCCACAGATCCGCAGACCGTCGCGGTTTTGGGCCGGGCCGTCATGAACGGCATGCTTGCCGGCGGTGTCTTGCCGGTCATCAAGCATGTGCCAGGCCACGGACGGGCTTTAGCCGACAGCCATAAGTCACTGCCCCATATAGATGTTTCGCGCGAGGAACTGGAGGCCGTGGACTTCCTGCCGTTCCGGGAACTGCAGGACGCCCCCTTGGCCATGACCGCCCATGTCCTGTTGCCCGCCTATGACGAGCGGAACCCCGCGACGCTGTCTCCGGCTATAATGAAGGAAGTGATTCGCGATCAATTGGGACTTACCGGTTTGATCATGACCGACGACATCTGCATGAAGGCGCTCTCGGGTACGCCCGGAGAGCTGACCCATGCGGTGATCGAAGCCGGATGCGACGTGGCGCTCCACTGCAGCGGCAAGTTCGATGAGATGGTCGATGTTGCCGGTGCGGCACCGGAGCTCGCCGGAGAGTCGCTCGAGCGGTTCGAGAATGCGTTCGCGTGCCTATACGACCCGGAACCCTTCGACGAAGCCGAGGCGATGGCCCTGGTGAACGAAGCCGCCGCGATACGCGTTGCAGAAGTGGGTGCCGATCCGACGGAGCAGGTATGACCGAAGACGGCGAGAAGGATCAGATGGAAGGGCCCGGCGGTGGACCGGAAGAGACGCATCCGGCCGTTGCCGCCGATGCTGCCAACTGGGAATTCGCCGAGCAGGACACGGACGAGGACGAGAAGCTCCGCGTGGACGTGGAGGGCTTCGAGGGGCCGCTCGACCTGCTTCTGGCCATGGCGCGCACGCAGAAAGTGGACATCGCCAAGATTTCCGTTCTCGATCTCGCCCGGCAATATCTCGAATTCATCGAGGAGGCCAAACGCCTGCGTCTCGAACTGGCTGCGGACTATCTGGTGATGGCCGCGTGGCTGACGTTCCTGAAGTCCAAACTGCTTCTCCCGCCTGAGCCGTCGAACGAGGACGAACTTTCGGGCGAGGAACTCGCGGCGATGCTCGCCTTCCGGCTGCAGCGCCTCGACGCGATGCGGGATAAGGCCGCGCAGTTGATGACCCGCAAGCGCCTTGGCCGGGATGTGTTTCCGCGCGGCGAGCCCGAGCCTATCCGCGTGACGCGCACCAGCGTCTACGACGCCAATGTCTACGACCTCCTGAAGGCCTACGCACAGCAGCGCCAGCGGAACGCGGTGCGGACGCTGCATATGGAGAAGCGGACGGTCTGGTCTTTGAAGGAAGCGCGCGACGAACTGGAACGTCTCCTAGGTATGGCCTGCGACTGGGCGCCGCTCGATCAGATCCTGGCGGAATTCCTGGTCGAGCCTGAAATCAGGCGCACGGCGCTCGCATCGAGTTTTACGGCGACCCTCGAGATGACACGCGAGGGGGCGCTGGAAATCCGCCAGGCAAAGTCGTTTGCACCGCTCCTGGTGCGCCGGCGGGGCGAAGCAGGTTAGGGAACGGCGGATCGGTGCCGTTCGGTTGAGTTGGTCAAGTCTGAGTAGCGAGGGTTAGCGTCGACGGAATTCAAAATCGCGAAGGGGTGCGCTATGTCGAAGCCCAAATTGTCGCCATCGAAGTCTTCTCGGATCAAGCGGGAGGGCTCACGGCCAATTGCCGCGAAGCAGGCGTCACCCACGCTCGCGGAGGTCCTGAACGGGCTTTCGGATTTCGCGCACACCCTTGGCGAGAGCGAAGCGACGCTCCAGCAATTCGACGAGGTTTTGAAAACGGTGGGGGCAGATCCCACGAATGTGTCGCACTTGGAGGCGAAAAAGACGGTGATAACAAAAGGCGCGGGGGCGCAAATGTCTGCAAAGCAAGCGGAAAGGGTAACTGACGTGACGGCGGAAAGGGATGAGCAGGGCGCGGATGCGCCGATGCTGCCGCTGCCGTCCAACGTGATGGCGCTGCCGTCGGCCGATCGGCGGGAGAAGCTGCGCATCATGGAGGCCCTTCTGTTCGCGGCCAAGGAGCCCCTGAAAGAGAAGGAACTGGCTCTCCACTTTGGAGCCGAAGAGGACGTTCAGGCGCTCCTGGAAGAACTCCAGGGCCTCTATGCGGGGCGGGGCGTCAATCTCGTTCGCGTGGCCGGCAAGTGGGCCTTCCGGACGGCCGACGACCTTTCCTATCTCCTGGAACGCCAGGCCGTGGCGCAGCGGCGTCTGTCGCGCGCGGCGCTGGAGACCTTGGCGATCATCGCCTACCACCAGCCCGTCACGCGGGCCGAAATCGAAGAAATTCGCGGCGTCTCGACGTCCAAGGGCACGCTGGACGTGCTCCTGGAGACCGGGTGGGTCAAGCTCAGGGGGCGCCGGCGCGCGCCGGGCCGGCCTGTGACCTACGGCACTACTGACGACTTCCTGGAGCATTTCGGCTTCGAGCAGATCCAAGACCTTCCGGGACTACGGGAGCTCAAAGGAGCAGGCCTTCTGGATTCGAACCTGCCGCCTGGATTTTCGATGCCGAGCCCCGACGATGCCGCCGAACTGCGTGAGGACGAGGATCCGCTCGAGGACGAGGAGGGCGAGGAGCCGCTCGGCGTCAACGACGACGACGTTCTCGCAGAGGACGAACCCGCCGAGACCGAGACGCAGAACGACTAGGCGACGCTTGTCCGTGACGCCGCAGCGCTGCATTGAAGCGTTGCCTATCGGCCTTCCGGTCGCGTAGACCATTGCGATGCTCAATGTATTCAAGGCCCGGGCAGGGGGCGGCGCCAACGGCGCGCTCCGGACCGGACGGGGGAAAGCCGCGGTCACCTTCGCGTCACGTCTCGAAGTCGACCATGTCTCCCGCCGCTACGACCAATCCTTCGCGCTCAAGGATGTCACGCTCGAAGTAGAGCCGAGCAAGATCCTCTGTCTGCTCGGACCGTCGGGCTGCGGCAAGACAACGCTGCTTCGGATTATCGCCGGCGTTGAAGCGCCAAGCAGCGGCGCCATTCGTCTCGAAGGCGAAGAAGTGGCGGGGCCCAATCGCTTCGTGCCGCCCGAGAAGCGCGGCGTGGGGCTGATGTTCCAGGACTTCGCCCTGTTTCCGCATCTCACGATCCTGGAAAACGTGGCGTTCGGCCTGCGCGCGTTGACGAAGCAGGAAGCAAAGGTGGAGGCGCACGCGGCCCTCGAGCGCGTCGGTCTTGCCCATTACGAAAACGAGTATCCGCACATCCTGTCGGGCGGTCAGCAGCAGCGCGTGGCGCTCGCTCGCGCCATTGCCCCGCGTCCGGGCGTGATCCTCATGGATGAGCCGTTCTCCGGCCTGGACTCGCAATTGCGCGAGAGCATGCGCGAAGAGACCTTGGCAATCGTGCGGGAATCGCGCGCGACCTGCATCGTCGTCACCCATGACGCGGAAGAAGCCATGCGCATGGGAGACGTCATCGCCCTGATGCGCGACGGTCATGTCGTGCAGATGGGGCCGCCGCTGGACCTGTACCGCGCGCCCAAGGACATTTTCGCAGCCCGCACGTTCTCGGACCTGAACGAGTTGCCGTCGCGCGTCCAAGGGGAACGGGCCGAAACGCCGCTCGGCACCTTTGCGGCGCCGGGCTTCGACGACGGCACGAGCGTGATCGTGTGCGTGCGGCAGGGAGGTATTCGCCTGCTGGAGCCGGGCCAAGGAACGCCGGGGCGCGTGCTGGATTCGCGCTTCCTCGGCGATGTGGGACTGCTGGAGATCGCCGTAGATGGCGTCGCCGCGCCTGTCCTCGTACGCGTGCGTGAGGCGGACATGCCTGCGCGCGGCACGGAAATTGGCGTCGGTGTCGACGAAAGCGCGGTGCTGATCTTCGCTTCGCAGGACGACTAAGAGCCCAATTCGGGCCCCCGGGCCGCTGCTTGCGGTGCGGGGTTCTTTGCTGCCATAGTGCGGCCAAATCGTTGAAACGTATGGCGTGATCTCCGCACCAGGAGACGGCCACGGAGGTCGATATGGGACCAAGTTGGTGGCAGATTCTGATTGTCCTGCTTCTGTTCGTGCTGCTTTTCGGCCGGGGCAAGATCTCCGATCTGATGGGCGACGTCGCGAAGGGCATCAAGAGCTTCAAGTCGGGACTTGCCGACGAAGACAAGGATGCCGAGGACGCGAAGGTTATCCAACACGAGAGCCCGGTGCCGCCGTCGAAGGCGCACGAGACGGATAAGCAGAAATCGAGCTAGCCGCGGCGCTTTCGTGAGGCCGGACCGGTCCGAGCGCGCCGTCGCGACACGTTTATCAAGCCCATGCTGGACATTGGATGGTCTGAACTGTTGGTGGTCGCCATCGTGGCGATCGTGGTGGTCGGCCCGAAGGACCTCCCCAAGCTCATGCGCACGGTCGGTTTCTATGTCGGCAAGGCGCGGCGGGCGGCCGCTGATTTCCAGCGCCAGTTCAACGAGGCCATCGCCGAGAGCGAAGCCGACGAAGTCCGGAAGAACCTCGAGGCGATCCGCGCCAATATGGGCCCGGCACCGGACCTCAATCAGCCGATCGGCAAACCGTTGATGACGGGGCCTTCGGCGCCCGCCGAAACCGATTTCGTCACACCGCCTGAAGAACCGGCGCTCCCCGAACCGCCGGCGAAGGAAACGACTGCGAAGAAAGCGCCGGCGAAGAAGAAGGCGCCTGCCAAGAAAAAGCCGCGTGCAGCCAAGAAGGCCGCGAAGGCCGACGATAGCGGCGAGTCCAAGCCGTGAGCGACGAAGACGACATCAACGAGAGCAAGGCGCCGCTGATCGATCATCTGATCGAGCTGAGACGGCGGCTCTTATGGGCGCTTGCCGCGACCTTCGTCGCGTTTCTAGTCTGCTTCTGGTTCGCTAAGCCCATCTACAATCTGCTGCTGTGGCCGTATCGCTGGGCCGCGGGCGTCGATGCGCCCATCGAGCTTATCTACACGGCGCCGCAGGAATTCTTCTTCACCCAGGTCAAGCTGGCCCTGTTCGGGGCGATTTTCATCGCCTTCCCGGTGATTGCTTCTCAACTCTATATGTTCGTGGCACCGGGCCTGTACCGCAGCGAGCGCAAGGCATTTCTGCCGTTCCTGGTCGCGACGCCCATCCTGTTCCTGATTGGCGCCGCGCTCGTCTATTTCGTGGCCATGCCGCTCGCCATGACATTCTTCCTGTCAATGCAGGAGACCGGCGACGACGGCGTGCAGATCCTGCTGACCGCGAAGGTCAGCGAGTACCTGTCCCTGATCATGATGCTGATCATCGGTTTCGGCATCTGCTTCCAGCTGCCGGTCCTGCTGACGCTGCTGGCGCGGGCCGGGCTCGTCGGCTCCGACACGCTCAAACGCTACCGGCGTCATGCCATTCTCGGCGTGTTCGTCGCGGCCGCGGTGTTGACCCCGCCGGATCCGGTCAGTCAGGTGGCCCTGGCGGTGCCGACGCTGCTTCTCTACGAGATCTCGATCTTCTGCGTACGCATGGTGGAGAAGAAGCGAACGGCGGCCGAGGCGGCATCCACGGCACCGTCATCTTGAGGCGCGAGCTCCTCGCTAGCCATAAGTCCGGCTGACAAGGCAGGACAGGGGCCTTATACGGGGGCGGAACCTTCGAACGCGCCGACCACTTGAAAGAGACTTCACCCGTGCTTGACGTCAAATGGATACGCGAGAACCCCGACGCCTTCGTCGCCGGGCTTGAGAAGCGGTTTTTCACTCCCGCGCCCGCCGAGATTTTGAATCAGATTCTGACCCTCGATTCGCAACGCCGCGAAACGATTCAGCAATTGCAGGATCTGCAGGCGCGCCGCAACGCGGTCTCCAAGGACATCGGCAAGGCCAAGAAGGACAAGAACGAGGCCGAAGCTCAGCGTCTTATGGACGAGGTGGCGGGGCTCAAGGAGACGATCCGACAAGGCGAGGAGGACGAACGCGCCCAGGACCAGGCCCTACGCGATCTCTTGGCGGGCATTCCCAACATGCCGGCCGAAGACGTGCCAGTCGGGCCCGACGAGGACGCCAATGTCGAACTGCGCAAGGTCGGGGAGCTTCCGAGCTTCGACTTCGCACCCAAGCAGCACTTCGAGATCGGCGAGGCGCTCGGCTTCATGGATTTCGAGACAGCGGCCAAGCTCTCCGGGTCGCGCTTCGTGGTCTTGAAGGGACCGCTCGCCCGGCTCGAGCGTGCACTCTCCCAGTTCATGCTGGACCTGCACACGGATCAGCACGGCTACACGGAAGTGAACCCGCCGCTGCTCGTCCGCGACGACACCATGTTCGGCACCGCGCAGCTACCGAAGTTTGCTGACGATCAGTTCGAGGCTGTGGCAAATCTCGACGGGATGTTAGGCGGTGCTGACTCAATTGGTTCCGCTGAAGTAGTAAGACAGGCTCTCGTCCAGTCTGGTAGCCGACGTTGGCTCATCCCGACCGCCGAAGTGCCGCTCACCAATCTCGCACGCGAGGAGATCACCGACGAAGCGAAGCTTCCCATGCGCGTGACGGCTGGTACGCCATGCTTCCGCGCCGAGGCGGGCGCGGCGGGGCGCGATACACGCGGCATGATCCGCCAGCATCAGTTCACCAAGGTCGAACTGGTCTCGGTGACAACGCCCGAACAATCGGCTGAAGAGCATGAGCGCATGACCAAGTGCGCCGAGACCGTGTTGCAGAAACTCGGGCTACCCTATCGGGTGATGGTGCTGTCGACCGGCGACATGGGCTTTTCCGCCCAGAAGACCTACGACATCGAAGTCTGGCTGCCGGGGCAGGACATGTACCGCGAGATCTCCTCCTGCTCGGTGTGCGGTGACTTCCAGGCGCGCCGTATGAACGCCCGTTATCGGCCCACCGACTCCAAATCGCCACGCCTCGTGCATACGCTGAACGGCTCCGGCGTGGCCGTGGGCCGCGCGCTCATCGCCGTGCTGGAGAACTACCAGGAAGCCGACGGCAGCGTCCGTGTGCCGGACGTCCTGCGGCCTTACATGGGCGGGCTCACCAAGATCGAAGCACCGGCGTGAATCAAACTCCCAGCAAGGCGGGCAAAGCACCGGAAACGACTCGAAGAATGCGCATCCTGATTACCAACGACGATGGCATCGAAGCGGCTGGTCTCGACGTGCTGGAGAAGATCGCCACGGACCTCACGGACGATGTCTGGGTGGTCGCGCCCGAGACGGACAATAGCGGTGCGTCCCACTCGCTGACCCTCGCCGAACCTTTACGCATGCGCGAGCTCGGCAAGCGCCGCTATGCGGTCAAGGGCACGCCGACCGACTGCGTGATCATGGGCGTGCGCTATCTCCTGAAGGATCAGCCGCCCGATCTCGTGCTGTCCGGTGTCAATCGCGGTCAGAACCTCGCCGACGATGTGAACTATTCCGGCACTGTGGCCGGGGCCATCGAGGGCTCGCTGCTGGGCATCCCGTCCATCGCCATGAGCCAGGCGATCAGCAATTACGATCACGGCGTGCCGCCCTGGGATACGCCCATGGTCCACGGCGCTGGGCTCGTCCGGAAGCTGCTCGACGCGGGCTGGCCCACGGGCTCGGTGATCAACGTGAATTTCCCGGATTGCTCGCCCAATCAGGTGAAGGGGGTCGCGGTGACCGTGCAAGGATTCCGCGATACCGCGTTGCTCGATATCGACGACCGCATGGATACGCGCGGCAAGGCCTATTACTGGATCGGGATCGCCAAGCGCGGTCCCAACCCGCCGAAGGGCTCGGACCTGTGGGCGGTTCGCTCCAACCTAATTTCCGTCACGCCGCTGTGCCTCGACTTCACCGACCACGGCGCTCTCTCGGATCTGGCTTCCGTCTTGGAAGAAAAGGATAAATAGTCCTCATCTGGTCGTGTTAGTCCTTACTCAAGAAGGGGAGAATCGGCCGATATCGCCCGAAAACCCCATCCGCTCAGGAGATGGATGCTGGACACGGACGCGCAAAATCAAATCGGGCTGATCATGCAGCTCCGCCGGCGCGGCATCCGCGACGCCGACGTCCTGCGCGCCATCGAGCGTATACCGCGCGAGCTGTTCGTGGACGAGGCGTTTTCCGAGCACGCCTATCAGGACATCGCCCTTCCCATCGAGTGCGGCCAGACGATTTCGCAGCCCTTCGTGGTCGCGTTCATGACCGAGAAGCTGGATCTCAATCCGACCCAGAAGGTGCTCGAGGTCGGTACCGGGTCGGGCTATCAGGCGGCGATCCTGTCACAGCTTTGCCGCCGGGTTTACACCGTCGAGCGCTGGCGCGAATTGCAGAAGGTGGCCGAGGCGCGGCTCGCCGAGCTGAAGATCACCAACGTCACCACGATCATCGGCGACGGCTGGCTCGGCTGGCCGCCGCAGGCGCCGTTCGACCGCATCATTGTCACCGCCGCCGCGCTCGATGCGCCCGCCGCTTTGCTCGACCAGCTCAAGGACGGTGGCCGGATGATCATTCCGCTCGGTGAGAACCGCGACACGCAGCAACTGGTACAGATCGACAAGACTGCCGAGGGCCTCGTCGAGACGCCGCTTCTGCCCGTGCGCTTCGTGCCCTTGGTGCATGGACGCGTGAAGCGCGACTAGATCTGCCGCGTGAAGCGCGTGTTGCGCAGCCGGCCGATGCGGTGCGAGACCAAACTTTCGCGTGCCGGCGCGCGGCTCCTTAAAGCCTTGTTTACTGGCCAGGGGCTTAACTGAACCCATCGAGTATTGCGTGGGGGCCAGCGAAGTATGCGCGTGGCATATAGGCCGGATTTGGTCCGGGGGATTTCGTGCGCCGTTGTGGCGCTGGGGACGACGATTGGCGTCGCGGGCTGCAGCGACGACTCTACCCGCTTCAACTATCCCATGCTCGGCATGGGCGATCCCAACACCGTCGACTACTCGACCACGTCATCCATACCGCCCCAGGGCGGCTACCAGCAGGGCGGCTACAATGCGCCCGCGCCGCAGCGCACGGCCGCTTACACGCCGAGCCAGACCCGCTATTACGGTTCACAGTCCAGCCCGGCGCCGGCTGCGCCGAGCGCGTCCTATGCCTCCGGTCCGCGCGTGACCGTGCAGCAGGGCGATACGCTCTCGAGCCTGTCACAACGCTACGGCGTTCCGATCGGAACGATTCAGTCTGCGAACAATCTCGCCGATGCCCGGTTGAGGCCGGGGCAGGTTCTCGTCATGCCCGGCGCGAATATGGCCGGGGCGACGCGGACCGCGTCGAGCACACCCGTGGCTCCGGTTGCACAACCGGCGCCCGTCGCGCCGCCGCCCGCGCCAACTGCTCAAACCTCGAACGTGCCGGCCGTTCCGGCGATGCCGGCTATGCCTGCGACGCGCAAAGTCAGTACGACCACGATCTCGGCACCGGCGGACGGCCCTGCACCGCAGACCGCTCCGGCGGCCGCCGGAACAAGCGTGACAAGCAACGGCCAGCTTCCGACGCCGGAGCCACTGTCCGGCAACAGCTTCCGCTGGCCCGTCAAGGGACGCATCGTCTCCGGCTTCGGCACCAAGCCCGACGGCGGGCACAATGACGGCGTCGACATCTCGGTGCCGCAAGGCACGCCCGTGAAAGCGGCCGAGAACGGTGTCGTGGCCTATTCGGGGAGCGAGCTGAAGGGCTACGGCAACCTCGTCCTGGTGCGCCACGCCAACAACTGGGTTTCGGCCTACGCCAACAACGAGCAGCTTTTGGTGAAGCGCGGCGACAAGGTTTCGCGTGGCCAAGTGATCGCCAAGGCGGGGACCAGCGGTACCGCCAGCCAGCCGCAGGTTCACTTCGAACTGCGCAAAGGCTCGCGTCCCGTCGACCCGACCCAGTATATGAGCAGCATGGCGGCCCAGGCCGACTAGAGCGGCTGCGCTACAGCGTCTTGTCTACAGGGTCTTGCCAAGGCGTCCCGCCAAATCCTGAATGAACTGCCACGCGACGCGGCCCGAGCGGCTGCCGCGCGTTGCCGCCCACTCCAAGGCCTCGCGGTTGATGTCGAGGTCGGGCGCCTCGAGCCCGTAATGGTCCGCGTAGCCGCGAACCATGGCGAGATAGTCGTCCTGGCTGCAGTGGTGAAAGCCGATCCACAGACCGAAACGGTCCGAGAGCGAGACCTTCTCTTCCACGGCTTCACCCGGATTGATGGCGGTGGAGGATTCGTTCTCCATCATCTCGCGCGGCATCAGGTGACGCCGGTTCGATGTGGCGTAGAGCACCACATTGGCGGGGCGCCCTTCGATGCCGCCTTCGAGCACCGCTTTCAGCGACTTGTAGGAGTTGTCGACGGCCTCAAAGGAGAGGTCGTCGCAAAACAGGATGAAGCGGTCGTCGGGCGCGGCGCGCAAAAGGCCAAGGACCCGGGGCAGGGCGGCGATGTCCTCCCGATGGATTTCGATCAGCTTCAGATTCGGGTGCGTTTGATTCAGGGCCGCATGGGTGGCCTTGATCAGAGAGCTCTTGCCCATGCCACGGGCGCCCCAGAGGAGCGCGTTGTTGGCGGGCAGCCCGCGCGCGAAGCGTTCCGTGTTTGCGAACAACAGGTCCTTGTTGCGATCGACGCCTTTGAGAAGCGGCAGCGGCACGAAATTGACCGCGGGAACCGGGACAAAACTGGCAGATTCCGCCTGAAACAGAAAAGCGCCCGCCTGAGAGAAATCCGGGTCGGCGGGCGCGGCCGGTCCCAGCCGCTCCAGGGCGCGCGCGAGACGCTCCAAAACCCCCGAAATCGGTTCCTGAAAGTTCATAAGGGCACCGTTGCAAAGGCGGGCAAGCTCAGTATAGTCGCGCACAATCGCGCGCTGGAGCCTGCTCGCATAAACGCTTGCGAGACACGCCAAATCGGCCAATTCCGGCCATCCTTAAGCCAACCGGGAGAGACGAGCAATGAGTGGTTTTGCCTATGCGCAGGCGGGTGGAGGCGGTTTGGAGGCTCTCAACAGCCTGCTCATCCCGACCATTCTCATCATCGGCATCATGTATTTCCTGATGATCCGGCCGCAGCAGAAGCGGATGAAGGAACATCGGGCGATGATCGAGGCGCTCCGCCGGGGCGATACGGTCGTGACGTCCGGTGGAATCATTGGCAAGGTCACCAAGGCCGACGAGGCCGAGTTGCAGGTCGAGGTGGCTGACGGCGTTCGGATCAAGGTCCTACGGACGTCGATCTCCGAAGTGCGCGGCAAGGGGGATGCTGCGACCCCGGCCAAATCCGAATCCAAGACGGCCGAGTAGAGCCCGAAGCAAAGAACCGTCGACTGACCTGGAGTTACAAATCCGGCTATGCTGCATTTCCAAAAATGGAAGGTGATACTCGTCGGCGCCATTGTGCTCGCCGGCTTCATCTTCGCAGCTCCCAACCTGTTCCCGTCTTCCGCTTTGCAGGGCCTGCCTAGCTGGGTTCCCCAGAAGCAGGTCAATCTTGGCCTCGATCTCCAAGGTGGCGCGCATCTGCTCTACCGCATCGACGAGACGGAACTCGTGGACGATTGGCTCGATACGATCCGCGGCGATGTGCGTGAGACGCTGCGCAGCAATCGGATCGGCTACATCGATCTCGACATGAATTCCGCGGATCGGTCGGTCTCGGTCCGGATCCGCAAGCCAGAGGATGTCGACAAGGCCTACACCGAACTGAGGAAGCTCGTGGCGCCGGTCGGCAACGACGTGTTCGGCGGCTTCTCCGGCAACGACATGGACATCGCGAAGAGCGGCGACCAGATCACGCTGACGGCTACGGAAGTCGGCTTGAACGAGCGCATCAGCTCGGCGATCCAGGCCTCGATCGAGACCATCCGCCGCCGCGTGGACGCGTTCGGGACGACCGAGCCCAGCATCCAGCGGGAAGGGCGGGACCGTATCCTCGTTCAGGTGCCGGGCGTCTCGGACGTACAGCGCCTCAAGGGCCTCATCGGCGAGACCGGTAAGCTCGAATTCAAGCTCGTCGATCCTTCCGTGAACGCGGCGGAGATCGCCATGACCAAGAAGGTCCCGCCGGGCGATGAGCTGCTCTATTCCGAGGACGAGCCGCCGATCCCGTACGTGCTGAAGGACCGCGTCCTGGTAAGCGGCGAAAGTCTCGTCGATTCCCAACCAGGCTTCGATGCCCGTAACGGCGAGCCCGTCGTGAATTTCCGGTTCGATGCGGCGGGCGCGAAGCGCTTTGGCCGCGCGACCCAGGACAACGTGGGCCTGCCTTTCGCCATCGTCCTCGATAACAAGGTCATCTCCGCTCCCGTCATCCGTGAGCCTATCTTGGGCGGTTCGGGCCAGATCAGCGGCAACTTCACGGTCCAGGAAGCGAACGATTTGTCGGTTCTGCTGCGCTCGGGCGCGCTGCCGGCTAAGCTGAGCGTGATCGAAGAGCGGACCGTGGGCGCGAGCCTTGGCGCCGACTCCATCAATAGCGGCCAGAAGGCCGCCATCGCCGGCATGCTTCTGGTCGTGCTGTTCATGTTCGCCGCCTACGGGCTGTTCGGCGCCTTCGCCAATATCGCCCTGCTGGTGAACGTGGCGCTGATCTTCGCCGTACTGTCGCTCATGGGCGCGACCCTGACGTTGCCCGGTATCGCGGGCATCGTGCTTGTGATCGGTATCGCGGTCGATGCGAACGTGCTCATCAACGAGCGCATCCGCGAAGAGATCCGGGCAGGGAAGTCTCCGATTGCCGCCGTCGATTCAGGCTACTCGCGCGCGCTCATCGCCATCATCGACTCGAACGTCACGACGCTGATCGCGGTGCTCGTGCTGTTCTGGCTCGGCTCCGGCCCCGTTCGCGGTTTTGCCGTGACGCTCACGATCGGCATTCTCGCATCGATGTTCACCGCCGTAACGGTGACACGCATGCTGGTTGCGGCTTGGCTGCGCTGGAAGCGGCCCAAAGAACTCCCGCTTTAGAGGAAGCACTCATGTTTCGCGGCATCACACTCGTTCCGCCCGACACCAAGATCGATTTCGTCAGTCAACGTGCGATCACTTGGTTCGTTTCCGCCTTTCTCACGGTCGTGCCTCTCGTGCTGGTCGCGACCGTCGGGCTCAACATGGGCATCGACTTCCAAGGCGGCACGCTGATCGAGGTGAAGACCAAGGAGAATCCGGCACAGCTTGCCGATATCCGCGGAAAGATCAGCGATCTCGGGCTAGGCGAAGTTCAGATTCAGGAGTTCGGCGCGCCCGACGAAGTGCTGATCCGCATCGCTTCCCAGCCGACCGAGGAAGAGCAGCAAGCTTCGATCGCGAAGGTCAAGGAGGCGCTGGGAGACAGCGTCACTTATCGCCGGACCGAAATCGTGGGGCCGACGATTTCGTCCGAGCTGATCGCCGGCGGCACGCTCGCTGTCGTCGTCGCGATGATCGGCATCCTGATTTATGTGTGGTTCCGGTTCGAATGGCAGTTCGCGGTCGCCGCTATCGCTTCGCTGGTGCACGACGTCACCGCTACGATCGGCCTATACGCGCTGCTGCAGCTCGAGTTCAACGTCTCGAGTATCGCGGCGATCCTCACCATCATCGGTTACTCGCTGAACGACAAGGTCGTCATCTTCGACCGGATCCGCGAGAACCTGCGGAAGTACAAGCGCATGCCGCTCGTAGAGTTGCTCGACCGCTCGATCAACGAGATGCTGTCGCGTGCCATTCTCACCCACGTCACCACGCTGCTCGCCATGCTGCCGTTCTTGTTCTTCGGCGGCGAGGCGATCTACGGGTTCGCCGTCGCCATGTGCTTCGGCATCGTCGTTGGCGCCTATTCGTCGATCTTCGTCGCATCGCCCATGCAGCTCATTCTCGGCGTGCAGCGCGAAGCGTTCTCCGGAAGCCCCAGCTCGGCCAAGGGCAAGGCGGAGAAGGGCGACGCAGAGGCCACGGCCCGCGCATAAGCTTTGAGGCCATGATGTGAAGGAGCGGGAGCGAGAAGCAACGGTCCAACGGATGGCCCGTCAAGCCGATCCCGACCGCGCCATCGCCGCGCTGTTCGCGCCATCGCCAGTGCGGGACGATCTCTTCGCCCTGTTTGCACTCAACGGTGAACTGGCCCGCATCGCCGAGCAGGTCAGCGAACCCGGCCTCGGGGCTATTCGGCTGCAATGGTGGCGCGATGCGCTCGAGCGCGCCGAAGCAGGCGAGACGACAGGCCATCCCGTGGCGGACGCTTTCGGCGATGTTCTCGCGCGGCGCGACCTGTCGCGGGAACGGATCGCCGGGCTGATCGATGCGCGCAGTTTCGATATTGGCGAAACCGTCATGCCCGACACGCGCACCCTGGACGCCTACCTCTTCGATACGACAGGAGGGCTTTTCGCCCTTGCCGCGGAGATCGTCGGCGCGGAAGGGGAGAACCAGAGTGTCATCGCGCAAGCCGCAGGCCAGGCCTATGGGCGGGTGCGGGTGATGCGCAGCCTCCCGGCGCTGGCCGCCAAGGGGCGGACCTATCTTGCCGCTGATGCGCTGGAGAAAGCGGGCACGACACCCGCCGACATCTTCGCGGGCAACACAACGCCCGGGCTGATCGCGCTCCTAGCGGACATGCGGGAGGAGGCGCACGCCGCACTGCGCGAGGCGTATTTTCACCTACATGGCGAAGGCATGAAAGGGACGGGCCTCGACGCGGCAGGGCAGACGGCGTATCTGCCGCTCGCCCTCGTGGAGCCTTACCTCAAAGCGCTGGCGAAGGTGAAAGACCCGCTGCACGACATCGCGCGCATCAATCCGCTCACACGCCTGTGGCGTCTCATGCGCGCACGATAGGAATTACTCCGCGGCGACCGAACTCGCCGAGCCAAGCCAGTTTTCCAAATCCGCGAGCGCGCGGGCCGACATCGCGTTCTTGCGTGCGAGCGCTTTGGTCTGGCGCCGACCGTCCGCGCGCGGTTCTTTCGTCTTGGGCTGGTGCGGCACGGTGATGGGCGGAAACAAACCGAAGTTCACGTTCATGGGTTGGAAGCTGCGGCTGCCGCTCTCACTTTCGACGATCAAATGTCCGCCGGTGATGTGTGCCAGCAGCGCCCCCAGCGCCGTCGTGGGCGGCGGCGGCGTCACAGCCTGGCCCAGCCATTCGGCGGCGGCGAAACGTCCGGCGATTAGCCCGATCGCGGCGGACTCCACGTAGCCTTCGACCCCGGTGACTTGGCCGGCAAAGCGCAAAGTCGGCCGCGCCTTGAGACGCAAGCTGCCGTCGAGCAGGACGGGACTGTTCAGGAACGTGTTGCGGTGCAGACCGCCGAGCCGCGCGAACTCGGCTTTCTCGAGGCCCGGGATCATGCGGAACACGCGCACCTGCTCGGCATATTTCAGCTTGGTCTGAAAGCCGACCATGTTCCAGAGCGTGCCGAGGGCGTTGTCTTGGCGAAGTTGGATGACCGCATAGGGCTTCTCGTCCGGGCGGTGGGCGTTGGTCAGGCCGACCGGCTTCAGCGGTCCGTAGCGCAGCGTGTCGGCGCCGCGCTCCGCCATCACCTCGATCGGCAGACAGCCTTCGAAATAGGGCGTCTTCTCGAAGTCCTTGAACTCCGTCTTCTCGCCCGCTAGCAGCGCAGCGATGAAAGCATCGTACTGCGCCTTGTCGAGGGGACAGTTGATGTAGTCGGCCCCCGTGCCACCGGGGCCAACCTTGTCGTAGCGGGACTGACGCCAGCACACATCCATGTCGATGGACTCGAAGTGCACGATCGGGGCGATGGCATCGAAAAAGGCGAGCTCCTCTTCGCCGGTCAGGGCGTCGATCGCTTTTGCCAGGGGCTCCGATGTAAGGGGACCTGTCGCGACGATCACGCTGCGCCACGCTTCGGGCGGCAGTCCGCCAATCTCGCCGCGCGCGATTTGTACGAGGGGATGGGTTTCCAGTGCCTCGGTGACGGCCGCCGAGAATCCGTCGCGGTCGACAGCGAGCGCACCGCCGGCCGGCAGCTTGTGGGCGTCCGCCGAGGCCATGACGATGGAGCCGGACCGGCGCATCTCCTCATGCAGGAGCCCGACGGCGTTCGCCTCGAAATCGTCGGAGCGGAAGGAGTTCGAGCACACGAGCTCGGCCAGCCCGTCCGTCTTGTGGGCGTCGGTCTGACGCTCCGGCCGCATTTCATGGAGGGTGACGGGTACACCGGCCTTCGCGAGCTGCCAGGCCGCTTCGCTGCCCGCAAGCCCGCCGCCGATCACATGGACTGTCTCTGTCGTCGTTGTTGTCATTGGCGTAGCTAGTCCCGCCAGCCTCCCTGTTTCAAGCGCTTTGGAGCGGAAAACAGCCCATTCGGGGCGTTGACCGGCCGTTCACGGTCTCGCGCTCATTCGATCTATCCTGTGAAGTGGCGGGAAACCTTATTTGCCGGACGTTCTTGCTTGTCGTGCCAGGGCATCGCAGGGTGCAATTAGCCAATGCCGAAACCGGGCAATTTCGGCAAATTTGAGCCTTGTGGGAGACGTCGCGTCATCATGTCATCGGTCACCGTAGTCTGGAAAGGCAATTGCCGGAGCACGGAAGCGCGTGCACGTCTCTTGGACTGTCTGCATCGGCTCGCGCGCTTGAGCGACGGCTATTTGCGCCCCACCGACCGCCCGCATCTGACGGTCGTCGGCGAGGAGCATGTGCCGCCGCGCGCACAACGCTGCAAACGCCCCAATATCGAACTGATCGACGAGACGCGGCAAGGCGAGATCCTGGTGTCGTCTGATATCACCGATCACCCCGAAACGCTGCTGGCGCGGGCCAGTGAAGCCGGACTCCCGATCCGCGCCGCGAAGGATGGGCACACGAAGCACATCGTCCTCGACGCGGTTCGGCTGCATGGCATCGATTTCCGGCTTTTCGATCCGCGGGGTCTCTATCCCCATGACGATCGCATGAGCTTCGTATTCATCGAGTCTCCGGAACACCACTTCCTCGACGGCCGACTGGTCAAGATCACTGAGGAGGGCGGCGCGACGGTGTTGTCGTGCCCGAGCCTGCGGCTGAAATCATACCTGGAGGATTGGACAGACTGTCTGTTCTCCTGGGTCCGCTTCTTCCTGATGGGCGATCTGTGTTGGTCCCGGCACGAAGACCTGCAGGGCTATCACGACTATCGCGGCGTGTTCGAAGTCGTGCAGACGACCCGCGGAAGCGCCGAGGCGGAAGACGCCACCTTCGATGCCGTGCTGTCCACATTTACACAGCATGCGGAGCATTGGCGCTGCGAAGTGCAGCGGACAGCCTGACCGCTCGCGGCGCTAGAAGCGTCCTTCGTCTGGAATGTTGAGCTTCTCTCCGCATGCTTTGCAGTGCACCGCATCGACTTCGTGCCGCTGCAGTCCACAGCCGGGGCAGGGGTAGCGTACCTTCTGCGGCCGCAAGAGCGTCTGCAGCAGCCGCAAGAACAGAGTCACCCCGAAGATCATGATGCAGACGGCGATTAGCCGGCCAAACGAGCCCTCGAGCGTGATGTCTCCGAAGCCGGTCGTCGTGAGCGTTGTCACCGTAAAATAGAGGGCATCGACGTAGTTGGCGATCGCCGGATTGCGATAGTGCTGCGTCTCGTAGACGAGGCCCGTCGTGATGAACAGGAAGACAATGATGTTGATGACGGCAATGACCGTCTCTTCATTGCGGCGGAAGAAGGGGAAATCAACGCGCAGGTTCGACAGAAGTTGATAAGTGTGCAGTAGCCGGACCGTGCGCAGAACCCGCAGGAAGCCCAGGCCTTCGCCCACGATCGGCGCCAGGAACGATAAGATGGCGACGATATCCGCCCAGGTCGCGAAGTGAGTGAACTCACGAGCTGGATGCGGGCTGACCCAGATGCGGGCGCAGAATTCGATCAGGATGAGTACGCCGAAACAGACGTCGAGATATTCGATCCAAGGCGCATCGGGCGTAAACGATGTCGCGATGATAAAGGCGATGGTGATCAGATCGAAGACGACGATGCCGTACCGAAAGCGATGGGCCGCCCGGCTGTGGCCGTGATAGAGCAGCCGCAACTTTTCGCGGCGCGACTTCTCCTTCTCCTTGGCTGCAGCCTCCTGCGGCTGCTTGTGAGCCACGGCGCCCTGCGCCGAATTGCCAGCCGAAGAGGAGCCTGTCTTCGATTGTGTTGTCGGGGCGGATGTCATCTGGGAGTGGATGTCATTTGGCTAGAGTGAGGCCCGCGTTACCTATGCCGAGTCGCAATGGGCAGTAATATAGGCCGCAAACCCGGGAGTATGGAATCCCGGGAGCACATGATGCCGGACCTCGTGCCTGGTTACGCCGAGGCACCTTGAGCGGGGCGTCCGGCGCCGAAGAGCCGCAGGAATACTGCCGTGCCGAGGCCCCACGTCGCGTTCAGCATCATCGAGACGAGATAGCGTGGCCACAGGGACGGCGTATCGAGCCCCTTCACGGCCGGGACGACGAAGAACGCCACCAAGGGCAGGGCGATGGCCCCGGCAAGGATCCAGGACAGCCAGTAGGCCTGGCCGTTGAGGCGCGCCAGGAACGGCGCAAACACCAGGCCCCAGAGGCCGCCCCAGAAGGCCTTGGACAACAGGGAGGGGACCCCGAGCGGCGGCACCGGATCGGTCGGCCAAGCCGGCCGGCTCAAGGGAATGAGGCCAATATGGTTGAAGACGTACCAAAGGCTTTGGTGAAACAGGAGCGTCGCCAGGAACCCGGCGACGAAGCCCAACAGCAATAATCTCAAGGACATCCTCGTCTCTTTCGCCATACGGCCGCGCCGATTTTCCAAGCCGCGCGCCACTTTAGCCCCAAGAGGGGCCGCCCGCACCACCGCGGCAAAATCCGCCTGTCGGCAGGCTTGGACATCGTCACAGGAATGGCTTAATTCGAGGGCCGTATCGGGCAGTTTTCATCCAGGGGGTAGTGCCGATGGAGCGTGCGACAAAGAAAGCGATCAGGCGATTTGCGATCGCCGGGGTAGTGCTGTTCCTCGGCCTCGTCTTCCTGCCGTTGCTGACGATCTTCTATCTCGGCTGCGGTCTGATCGACGTCATGCGCAACAAGCGCCGCGATGCCATGGTGTTCCGCAAGTACTTCCTGGGGAACGGCATCACCACCTGGCTGCTGTCGCCGCTCAACCTGTTCATCGATCTGTTCTCCTATCACAACAAGGGCGTCTACAAGCTCGACGACCTGCCGCCGGAATGGCGTGAAGAGGTCGACCAGGTCCTCGATGTCTTCCGTGAGCAAAAGGATACGATCCTTACCGAGATCGACGAGTCTTTCGAAGACGGCCGCCGCGGCATGTATGTCTATGAGTGGTACGGCAAGCGGAAAGAGCATTCCGTCGAGGCGCTGAAGCGGGACTACAAATACGTCAAGACCGTCGCCGTCTCGGTGTTTTCAGGCAAAGAATCCACCTCGTTCCACTACGGGCCGCTGCGGATGACGCTGCGCGTTCTGTACAACCTCACGCCTGTCGATACGGACCAAGTCTATATTCAGTGCGGCTGGGAGAAGCACTTCTGGCGCGACGACCCGCTGTACATTTTCGACGACACGCTGATCCACCGCTCGGTCAACGACTACGACGCGCGCCGCTTCGTCGTGTTCATGGACATCATGCGTCCGACCGCGCATCCGGCATTTCTCAACAAGCTCATCGCCGGCGTGTCCGTCCTCGTCGAGCGGGCCAATGCTGTCTTCTACAAGAACTGGAAGATGCTGCGCCCCGGAGCGAAGAGCACGGAGCCTCCGGCCCCGCGTTCCGAAGCGGCCTGAACTGCAAGTCCCGCGGAGGGTTCGGCCATGGTGACCGTGATCTCCGGGGGGCAGACGGGTCCTGACCGCGCCGCCCTCGAGGCGGCGATCGCCACCGGAACGCCTCATGGCGGCTGGTGCCCGAAGGGTGGCTGGGCCGAAGACATGCCCGAGCCGCCGGGACTGTTGGCTCTCTATCCCAACCTGCGCGAGACGCCCTCCGACAAGCCCGAGCAGCGCACGGACTGGAACGTGCGGGATGCGGACGCGCTGCTCGTCCTTGTCGGGCAGGGCGGGCTCGAGGTGTCGAAAGGAACGGAGCGCGCGATGCGCCATGCCAAGAGTTTGGGCAGGCCCGTCTGCGTCGTAAGCGTCGCAGAGCAAGAGGCAGACGACAGGGTGCGGGCTTTCCTGAGCCAGTTCGCGGGTAAGCCCGTCTGCATCGCCGGCCCGCGCGAGAGTGAATCTCCGGGACTCCAAGCCGAAGCGTTGCGCGTGCTACAGCCTGTTCTTCAGACGTTGGCCGCCTGAGCGGGACCCTAATCTTCGCCGGACCGGCTGGAACTCCAGGGCCCGTCGCGAATTGTGTCCATGTCGGGGCAGATCCCGTCTGACGGCTTTGTCCCGGGCTATGTGGAGAGTGACGACCTGAGGAGGAAGCAATGACGCATGCCACAATGCGAATGATGCTTGCGGGTGGGGTCTTGGGTGCGAGCCTGATGCTTGGCGCTGTGCCTGCCATTGCGATGGGCAGTTTCGTCGAAGGCGAGGAGACCGACAACTGCTCTAACGAGGACGGCGCCTTTGACGAGGCGGCCTTCGTGATCGCCACGGGACCGAAGCCGGGTGAGCGCGTCGAGAGTGGGTTCGACGTGACCGGATGCTCACGGACCTTCGAGAGCAATGTGCAGTGGAAGCTTTTGGCGCGGGACGGCGCGGTGCTGGCAAGCGGCCATACGACCGGGGGCGGCGCCGACGGTCCCGGGGCGTTCAGTTTCAGTATTCCGTACACGGTCACCGTCCAGCAACTCGGCCACCTCGAAGTCTTCGAAGAAGATGTATCGGACGGCGAAGGCTTCCCGCCCGGGCGGACGGTAATTCCGCTGGTCCTGAAGCCGTAAGGTTCCGTCGGCTCCGAACGGGGCGCGATAGGATTTGCTAACAGCCCGTCGATTGGCGCTGAGCGCGTCGGGCGATGTGATAGGGTGTGCCGTCTCGATGAGTACGATTCTTCAGCAAAGGGGGGAACAATGCTGGAAGCACTCATTATCATCTTGGTTGTAGGCGCCATTGCCGGCTGGCTGGCGGGTCTCCTGGTTCAGGGGACCGGATTCGGTCTACTGGGCGATATCGTCGTCGGAATCCTCGGTGCTCTCGTCACCGGGTTCTTTCTGCCTCAGGTCGGAATTGTCCTGGCATTCGGAGGCGGCATTCTCGGATCGATCATCGCGGCCTTCATCGGCGCCGTGATTCTTCTGATCGTCGTGAAACTGATCAAGAAGCTTCTATCCTAAAATACCGATTTATTTCAGCTGATTAGCTGCCTCGGGCGCCGGTCCACCGATGGGTGGGGCGGCGTCTTTCGGTGTCGAGCCGCGTGTCCGCCCCCCTCAAGCCATTGTTGCAACGCAACATTGGGTCTCCTTGCTGGGCCACTTTGCCGCAGTTTGTGACACAGGGGCCATGTTTTCGTCACAAGGTGAACCTGCCCTCGTCAGAATTGTCGAGCAAAAGCCCCAACCTCAGCGGGTTAATCCCGCACAGTATTAACAACTGTTGAGGAATATCTATGAGGGGTCAGAGACTCTTCGGCGTGAAGAGCCTTTTGCTTGTCTTGGTATTGCTTGGACTAGCAGCGCCTGCACACGCTGGTGACGTGGCGCGAAATGACAAATTGTTTGTTGCGTCGCACAAGGCGAAGCTTGGATTGGTCGCGGCCGCAGAGGTCGTCGCTCGGCATAGCGTGATCGATGACTATGACGACGTGGCCGATGCCGACACAGCCGAGAACGGCGTGTCGTCCGCAGCGTTGGAAGTCGCTGCGCAGGGTGCCGGTGAGCAGAACTTCGCCGATGCGAGTTTCGCGCGCCAGCTTCGGTGCTTGGCCGAAGGGATCTATTTCGAGGCCCGCGGTGAGCCTTGGCGCGGCCAGCTCGCCGTCGGCAGGGTGATCTTGAATCGGGTTTCGAGCAAGCACTATCCCAACACCATTTGCGGTGTGGTCTACCAGAACAGCCATCTCCACAATCGCTGCCAGTTCTCCTTTGCCTGCGACGGCAAGGCCGACCGGATCCGCGATGCCAAGGTCTGGTTCAGCGTCCGCGGCTACGCGGCCTGGCTGCTGGCCAATCGGCCGAATGAGCGGGAGGTGAGCGAGTACCGGGTACTTGCGTCGCTCCAGACCGCGACCCACTATCACGCGGATTATGTTCGCCCGAACTGGGCCAAGCATTTCGAACTGACCGCGCGCATTGGCCGGCACATTTTCTACTCCGACCCAAGCGCTTAGCATCATTGAGAGGGGGCGGCCGGCCAGGCCGTCACCCTTGCAATTCCCCATCCGCATCATATCTCTAGGCCGTTGGCATCTTCGTTTCGCTGACACGGGAGAGAACCATGCGATGGCTGCTGATAGTGCTTGCGCCGCTTGCACTTGCGGGCTGCGTGACGGACCAGGGTCCCGCATTGCCGATGACCCTTGCGCCTGCAGAAACCGCCCAAGCGGCCTGCCTGACTTACGGCGATACACCGACATTCGGCGAATGTAGCCCGGGCAACGCCAGCGCGGACCAATAGCGCCGCTCCACCTCGGAAGACGGCAGGTATCCGCATCGTCGTCACAGCTTCACAGTCTGACTAGCCCAACCTGGCAAGATCTTCTGCTGGGGATTGGCCTGTCATATGTCGTGTGAACGCTTGCTGGCTTGCCCGCGAGCGGCTACCACAACGCGCCATGACCAAACAGAGCGACAGGAGTCGCCACAGCCTCGTCGGCAATGGGACGGGGCGCAGACAAGAAGACCGGCCGTCGAGACTTCCTCTGAGAGCAGGGCGGGGAAGACGCGATCCATGAAGCGCCGAGCCATGTTCAGCAGCCGTCTGGAGCGCCGCCGGCAAGTGCGCCGCTTTGCACGCCTCGTCGGCGTGACGGTGTTCGTCATTGGGCTCGGCCTTGTCGCCGTCTTCGCGATCCAGGGACTCGACTTCCTTGGCATCGCCGAAGCGGACCGTCTGCCGCTCGGTGCCGTCGTGTTGGCGGCCGTAGGCGGCGTCCTCGCGCTGTCCTTCGTGGCCTATGTTGCAGTGCGAATGTTCAGCCGTATCGACTAGCGCGGCTGTAGACTGTCGTATCGAGACAAGTGACGAACCCTCTCCAAGCGATCTAAACTGTCCTCCCGCCGAGACGCGCGGGACTATGGGAGGGATTACCAATGGATCTTGCAGGCCTACTGGTGCAGGCCGTCTCCGGTGCTGTCGGTGGCAGCGCCGCGGGTGCGGCTGCGAAGAACTATTCTCTCGGAGCTGTGGGGAATGCGATCGCCGGTGCAGTCGGCGGCGGCATCCTAGGTCAGCTGATGGGCAGCTTTGCAGGTCAGATGATCGAAGGCTGGGTCGGCGATATCGTCGGCGGCGGCGTTGGCGGCATCGTGCTGACGCTCATCGCCGGCCTCATTCGCAATATGACGTCCAAGTAAGTCTCATCATAGGTCGGGGCGGCGTCCATCCAGGGGCGCCGCCGCGGTCTCGTTGCCAACGTCTCACAGACAGCCTTTGTCCTTCATCAACGTGTCGAGTGGCTTCGCCACATTGACCGGCATCGATGCGTGCGGCAGACCCGCTGCCGTCCGCGTCTAGAATGGTAGCAGCGTCGTGCCCGACGTTCGCGTAATCCCGAGGGGAATGATGGTCGAGTCCGAGTCTGCAGCGGATCTGAAATGGGTGCCGGAAGGCGAAGGCGCCTCGGACGAAACGAACGATGCGGCCATAGAGACGCTGCGGCAGCTCATCCGCGACAAGAACAAGAAGTCCGTTCGGAAGGTTCTCGCGCACTGGTCGCCCGAAGACATCATGGAGCTTCTGGTCCGATTGCCGTTCAAGGCTGCGCGCAAGTTGCTGGACCTTCTGCCGGACCAAACATCCTCGCGCGTTCTGTCGGAACTGCGGCCGCAATATCGTGCTGCCATCACGAGAGACGAAACGGTCGAGCGGCTACGTGGCTTGATCCAAAGAATGCCGCCCGAAAAGGCCTTCGAGACGTTTCAGGATTTGCCCGACGATCTCCAGGATCGCCTTGGCCCGGACCTCAAGTCATTCGAAAGCATCCAGGCATCGAGGGCCTTCCACAAGGAGAGCGCCGGCGAGATCATGCAAAGGCGCCACGTGGCGCTGGCGCCGGACCGCACCGCAGCCGAGGCGGTTGCGGCGCTTCAACGAGCATCGGACATGATTGGGTCGGTCGATACGGTCTTCGTTATCGATGCCGACAACCGTCCCATCGGCGCCTTCAAGCCGCGCGCACTGTTGCTGGTTCCCCCGGACACGCCGCTCTCAAAGATCATGTCGCGCGAGTTTCCCGTCGTCTCGTCGGCCACGGACCAGGAAGAAGCCGCGCTCGCAACGGCCGGTACCGAGTTCAAGAGCCTTCCCGTTGTCGACAACGAAGGCCGACTCGTAGGGCAGATCACCACCAAGATGCTGGCGCGTGTCGTGGCGGAAGAAGCCGCCGAGGACATGCTGAAGCTCGGTGGCGTCAACGAGGATGCGCGCCCGACCGACTCCGTTCCGAAGATCGTGCGCAACCGGTTGCCGTGGCTGCTGGCCGGTCTGGTGGGAGCGACGATTGCGGCTATCATCATCGGATCCTTCGAGGAGGAGCTGGAGAAGGCGGCGATCCTTGCGGCCTTCATTCCGGTCGTGATGTCGATGGCCGGGAACGCCGGTCTGCAGGCTTCCGTGGTTTCGGTGCAAGCCTTGGCCATGGGATCGAACTGGCCGGGAGACCGCCTGATCTATCGCTTCGGCCGCGAGCTTCTCGGCGCGCTCCTCAACGGGGCGATCGCCGGGAGCATTCTTGCATCGCTGATCCTTGCAGGCTCGCTGATATTCGATGTGGAAGACCCGGTGCGGCTCGCATTGGCAACGTCGATGTCCTTGCTCACGGTGACGACGATCGCGGCAATCGTCGGATCATTCGTGCCGCTGGGCCTCAACCGGCTGGGCATTGATCCCGCGGCGGCGACCGGCGTGTTCATCACCACAAGCAACGATGTCGTGGGCGTTCTGGTTTACTTCCTGATGGCCAGCACGTTCTACTTCTGAGGAGACGCGCCCCCCCGCGGCCAACCACTCCAACAGGCGTGCCAAGGGGGCTTTACAGTTGAGCCGAAAGGGCTAGTAAGGGTTTGCACTTGAAACGGGAATTAGGGGGAACGATGCTGCGCTTGATAGCTCTTTCCATGCTGCTTCTGGGCAGCGTTACAATTTTCGCTGCGCCACAGCCATCGTTCGCGCAGGATGCTGCTCCTGCACAGAGTGCGCCCGTCTTCTCCAGCAACGTCACAGATCCTCAGGTGAAGCTCGACGATCTCGAACTTCTCATGGTTCCGATGACCGTGGAAGAGCTCAAGGCTCTGGCTGCCAAGTGGCTCGACATCGTGAAGACCAAGACGGAGCAGGTGGTCGACGCGCAGATCTCCGTTGCCAAGGCCAATGGCGACGCGAAGTCTACCCAGCGCGAAAATCTGACGAAACTGTACGCTGAACGGAACTACCTCTTCGATCGCTACACTGCGGTCGTCAACGCCTGGGAGCGGAAGGGCGGCGACGCCAAGGAGATCGCGGTCTATCGCGATTACCAGAACGCCATCTTTCTCGAAGAGACGCGCAAGGCGGACATCAAGACCCTCATTGCCTGGGCAATGGATTGGATGAAGGCCGACGATCGGGGCCTATTGTTCCTGAAGAACGCCGCCATCGTCGTCGTTGCGTTTCTGGCGCTGATATTTGTCGCACGCATAGTCCGGGCGATTGTCCGGCGCTGGATCGGTCACGTGCCGAATATCTCCGATCTTCTGCAAGCCTTCATCGTCGGCATCATCTATTGGATCGTTCTGGCCGTAGGATTGATGCTGGTCTTGTCGGGCCTCGGCGTCGATGTCACGCCACTCTTCGCCGTGTTTGGCGGCGCGTCCATCATCGCGGCCTTTGCCATGCAAGACTCGCTCAGCAATCTTGCGTCGGGACTCATGATCATGATCTATCGCCCGTTCGACGTGGGCGACTATGCGGACATTGGCGGCGTCGCCGGGACGGTCAAGAGCACCAATATCTTCGCTACGACCGTCACCACGCCCGACAACCAAGTCATCGTCATTCCAAATAAGAATGTCTGGGGCAATGTGATCACCAACGTCACGGCCAGCGAGACGCGTCGCGTCGATCTCGTCTTCGGCATTGGCTATGACGATTCCATTCCGGAAGCGCTGAAGGTTTTGGAGCAGGCTGTCGAGGCGCATCCGCTTGTGCTGAAGGACCCGGCACCGACGATCCGGGTCAACGAGCTCGCCGACAGCTCCGTGAATCTCATTTGCCGCCCCTGGGTGAAAACATCCGATTATTGGACCGTCTATTGGGACCTGACGCGCTACGTCAAAGAGCTGTTCGACTCCGTCGGCATCTCGATTCCGTTCCCGCAGCAAGACGTGCATTTCATTCCGGTGGATCCAAACAAGCCGGTAACGCCGCCCGTTCTCGAGAAAACGCCTTCTGTCGATCGAGAATCGATATCTTCTGGTGATCAGGGTCACACTGGTGACGACAAATAGGAAACGGGAGTGCCACTCATGTATGAGCGCTTGAAGTCATTCGCGGCGGCTGGAAAGCCGTTCGCATTCACCTTGGCTCTATCCGTCCCGTTCGGCGCCACGGCGTCGGCGCAGGTCACGATCGATGTCAGCGAGATCACCTGCGACCAGTTCGCGCTCTACAAGGTCTCGGACCCAGATACGATCGCGGTCTGGCTCCACGGCTATTACAGCGGCAAGAAGGGCGATACCGTCGTCGATGTCGAGAAGCTCAAATCCAACGCCAAGAAGCTGCGCGACTACTGCCTCGAAAATCCCGACACGAATCTGCTCGCCGCAGTCGAGTCATTGATGAAGCCGTAGTCTCGCTCACGTCAGGCTGAGCGGATAATTCTTGCGTGGGGCAGGGGGCGTCCTTGAAAGCAGAAGCGACGGCAGGCGCGGAGGCGCAGACGGTGCCATGGTGGACGGCGCCTGGACACACGGACATGACGTCGTTCATGGCGCTGATCCTATTGTTCCTCCTGGTCTTCGGCGTTTTTCATGTCTACGCGCGGTTCGACAAATTCGCCGAAGAACACAATGAAGGGACGCCGCTGAAGACGACGATCCCGACGCTTCTCATGATCGCCTTCGCTTATGAGATTTTTCCGCCGCTAAGCCATTTCAGCATTCTGCTTCCCTTGGCGTTGATCGTAACGGCGCTGGCCCGCGATCTGATGCTGTGGTTCGAGCCGCGCAAAGAGCACATCCTCAAAGGCGAGCTTGAAAGCGCCATGCTCGACGAGTTGCATCACGAGCATCTGGGGAGCACGACCACACAGGCAGGCGTGTGCCGGACGAACCTGAAGCTGCGCCGCCACCCAAGCCCGCTCGGAAGCGGAAGACACGGACGGCGAAATCCGAGTCACCGGAAGAGAGTGGGGCAAAGCCGGACGGCGCGCCTGAACAAATGGCCTCGCCCGCGAAGGGAGGGACGGAAGCGTGATTGAGCTCACCGTAACCTCCATCCCTTTCGTCCTGCGCATCATGTATCTGCGTTGGAAGGGGATTCCGATCACGCTCTACAACGTCCATATGGCGCTGTTCGCGTGGCTGGCTTTGGCGTTCATCGTCTTCTTCACGGTGTTCTACTACTACCCGAAGTCCTACACGGGCTTTGTGCCCTTCCGCACGGTTCCGGTTGTCAGCGAGAACGGCGGCACCGTTACGAGCATCGAGGTCGACAACGGGACGCGCGTGAAGCCCGGCCAGATCCTGTTCACCGTCGACAAGGCGACCGAGGAAGCGGCGGTGAAGACCGCCGAACTCAAGCTTGCCGAGATAGACAAGTCGGTCGCGTCCGCCGAGGCCGAGGTCCATTCGGCGCAAGCGTCCCTCGACCGCGAGAAGGCAGAACTGCAGCAAGCCATCGAGGTGTTCGACGATCAGGCCGAACTGAAGAGGCGCAAGTCGCCGGCCTACAACGAACGCCGCTATCAAGCGGCCGTGGCCGACAAGGCCGCCGGTGAGGCCAAGGTTGCGCAGTCCCAGGCGCTACTGGACGAGGCCAATCTGCAGCTGACAGAAGTGCTTCCTGCGCAACGGGAGAGCGCAAACGCGCAACTCGAGCAGGCCAAGGTCGAACTGGAGAAGACCACGGTCCGCTCCCAGGTGGACGGCGTTGTCGATCAGGTCACCTTGCATGTGGGTGCACGCGCCGCGCAGTTCGCATCGAACCCGGCGATGCTCATCATTCCCGACCGGGACGAAGCCCACCCGAAACGGGTGGTGGCCGGCTTCTCGCAAGTCTCGCGTTCGGTACTCTATGTCGGCATGCCTGCCGAGGTGGCCTGCGATACGAATTTCAACGTGGAGATGGTCGACTCCGTGCTGCCGGCGCGGATCACTGCGATCCAGCCGGAAATTGCCGCCGGGCAGCTCGCGCCCACGGGACGGCTCATCGAGCCCTCCGAGTTTTCAAAACGCGGCGAGGTCGTCGCGGCGCTCGATATGGTCTATCCGGAGCATGCAGAACGCCTCGTCAACGGCAGTGGCTGTATCGTGCAGACCTACGACCGCAATCTCCCTCACGGGGTCTTGGGCCATATCCTCGGCGGACTCGGTATCATCAAAGCGTGGGGCCTTCGCATAAAGGTCTGGATTGCGCTCGTAACGGGCATCGGTCTCGCGGGCGGGGGCGGGCACTAAGGACAGTGCCGTCTAGCACCAGCTCGCACCGTCCTGCTCGGGACGGCGGAGAAGCTCCTGCACATTGGCTTCGAGCAGCCGGTATCCCACATTGCCGAAGAGTTTCTGCCGGCCTTCGTTCATCAGGAAGGTCGGGCTGCCAGCGACGCCATTGTCTGCGGCCAGTCCGTAGTCGATCACGAGCGCTGCCAGCGCTTCGGACGAGCGCAGCTTGTCGTCGATCAAGGCCGAGTCAATCCCGAGCTTTTCGGCAATTTCGAGTTGGACGTCCCACTCGCCGATATCCTGGGCCTCGGCGAAGAAGGCATGGCGGATGTCGCGGGCGGCGCGGGTCGACAGACGGTCGAGATAGGGGGGCAGGGGTGCGCCGTCACTGCGTTCGACGAGTTCGACAGCTTTGAGGAACTGGTGTGGGCTTGCCGAGGTGCGCGGGCGCCCACGAAGCCAGACCTGGTCGCTGACAACGATGTGGGGGAAGCGTGCGGCAACCTCTGTGAGATGCTTGTTGAAGTGCTCGAATCCCCCTTTGGCTTCGATCTTGCCCCACGCATCGGGAAACACGGAGCAATAGCGGGGCACGATTTCGACCTGGTCGCCGAATTGCGCGGCGAGCTCATCCAGCCGTCTCTCGGCCACATAGGCCCAGATACACAGAACGTCGGAGTAATAGGAAATCTCCACCTTTGTCATCGGCACCCTCTTAGATTGCCCCTTCACTCTAGTCCTTGTCTGAAAAAGCGGCCTTGCGCCAGCCCAAAGCCACCCCATATGGGCCCGTGTGGGTCACGCGATCGTGCGGGCCCGCCAGACCGCGTCATGCTATGCTGTATGCGGCTGACGTACCATTGCGGGAGGGAACGCCATGCTGGGGAAAACCATGACACGAGTTGGGCAGGGACAACGCCACTGGGTGGTGGGTGCACTGCTTGCCGCGGTTCTCAGCATGCTGACGAGCCCGGCGCTTGCTGCGATTCTCATCAATATCGACAAGCCCAGCCAATCGATGACCGTCTCCGTGAATGGAGAGACTCGCTATCGCTGGCCTGTCTCCACAGGCGCGACAGGCTATTCGACTCCCACGGGAAACTACAGCGCTTTCCGTATGGAGCGGATGCACTATTCAGATGAGTGGGATGGCGCAGGCATGCCTCACTCGATTTTCTTCACCACACGCGGTCACGCTATTCATGGGTCGAATCATCCCGGCATGGGTACGCCGCGCTCTCATGGCTGCGTACGGCTTTCGCTCAACAATGCACAGACCCTCTACAATCTCGTGGAGCAGCACGGCATGGCAGGCACCAAGGTCGTGGTTTCCGGATCGGATCCCGCGGGGAGATGGGCTGCCAGTTCGGCACCACCCGCAGTTCGTACCTTGGGGTCTAGCGAAGGGACGGGTTACACCGAGACGCGTCAGCGGCGCGGGCCGTTCCGTGGCCTCTTCCGGCGGGGCCGCTAACCGGGAACGATGTTTCGCTGGACGTTCAATTCGCTTGGGAAGGCGACCCTGAACAGGCTCAGTGAAAAAAGGGCGCTGGAACAATTCCAGCGCCCCCAATCTCATCAATGATGACATCTCGAGGAGATGTCCTAGTTGCCTTCCTCGGCCTCTTCCATCGCGCTCTCTTCGGGCGGGGCCGGCGTCTCTGAGCCAGGCGTCATCTTGCCTTCCTCGGCCTCTTCCATCGCGCTCTCTTCGGGCGGCGCTGGCATCTCCGAGCCCGGCGCCATCTTACCTTCCTCGGCCTTCTCGATCGGATCTGCGGCGAAGGCCGCCGTGGAGAGCCCGGCAGCGCCAACCAGCAGCGCAGCACCGAAAATCAATGTGTGGGGGGCTTTGAACATGTTGTCGTTTCCTCTGCTATCAATTGAGTCACGCACCTGGCCGAGTGTTTGACCTGGTTTCGCCGAATGCAAGACGCGAGTGCATACAGGTTTTACCAATGCCTAACACCGCATGCCGTGGTTGGGTTCCACGGAAGCAACAGCGTAAGCGGACAGGTATCCGGCGTATGAATTGGTATGTTTGTGATTGGGGGTGTTTGCAGGACTCCCCGCTGCGGCCGCGTTGAACGTGATGCAGCGCCTGATTGAGTCCTGCTAACGCCTTACCGGCTCTTGGCCCGCTTAGGACATTTCGAGCACATTTTCTTCTTGGGGCATTTCGAGCACGGCTTCTTTTTATGGCCGTGCTTGCCGTCGCCCTTCTTGGCCATCGGCTAGCTTTGCGCCATTAGCTGTTCGCGCCGGGCCATGAGTGCATCGAGTTTCTCCTGCTGGTCGGAGATGCGCGTCGCATTGCGTTCTTCGTCCGCGGCGCCGGAAAAGGCGGCTGCCTGTTCCATCAACTCGCGCAGATTGTCTTCGACAATCTGAATGCGCCGTTCCACCTCGTCCAGGGTGAGATCTTCGATGCTCATGGCTTCTCCTTATAGGTCTCCAAGGTCCGAAGGGTTGATTCTAACGACTTCGGAGCGACGAATGTCTTGATTCAGAGCAAACGCGGCCGGGGCGCCGCGCAATCGAGAAGAGTGGGAAAAATCCTGCCCCTGGCAAGAGGGAAAATGCGTTGCGACTCGGCGCCGGCCGGTTGAGTATTTGGAGCACGACGAGGGCTCAAGGGCTTGCCGGCGTCGCCTTGCACGCACCGAAATCCTGCAGCGCCTGGCCGAGTGAAAGACTGAGCCGCGCGGTTGCTTCGTCCAAGAGTTGAGACCGGCCATCGCGGAGTTGGTCGATGGCCGTCTCCAGCGCGGCGAGCCTCTCGTATAACCGGTCGATCGCGGGATCGAGAGGCGCGCCCCCGTAGACCTTCTTTTCCTGAAGTTCAGACCTCAAGGACTGGATTTCCACCGTGAGGTCTTCGAGTTTCTCCAAGACACGGCGCGGCTTCACGTCGACACGGGTCAGAACGGCATCGGTCATGGTCGCGGCGACGGTCTCGGCCAGATGCGTGACGTTTGCTGTTGCTGCAAGTGCGAGAAGCGCCGCGGCAATCACAAGGATGGCGGTGCCATTGAGCAGAGCCAGGAGCAGCTGCCGCGGTAGTTGCCTCAGCCGTACGGAAAAGTCACAGGTGTGCGGATCGGGCATTTCGGCTCCTTTGTAGCTATGCGGCGCTCGCAAAGGCAGAGCAGGGGGCATCCGCCCCCGATTTTAGCCCGAGCAGCTCGCAGCCGACAGCAATGGCTTCGCCGGCGCCCGGCCCGGCAGCGTTAACACCTGGTTAACGATGGGGCGCAAGCTGCCTCGGAGGCGCCCCCTGTTTGTTAATCTGTAGTCTGTTTAGTTAGATAGACCTGTAGCTGCGAAAAAAATTCTACTAGAATTGCGGAGCGCCCCGTCTGGAGTTGTGAGAATGGCATCGAATAACGGCTTTACGCGCAATGGGCTTGAAATAAGCCGAAGCGAATTCGTGCTGGAGAGCACGACGGACAGTGTAACCGTTCTCGATCACGAGTGGCGTATTCTCTACCGCAACAGCCAAGCGATCGACTTGCTGAAAGGCCGCGACATCAGCATCGGAAGAAGCCTTTGGGAGGCCTTTCCCGAAGCGTTCGGTGGCCCGTTTCATCAGAACTACATATGGGCGCTCGAGCACCAGAAGCCGGTGGTATTCGAAGAATACCTGGAGTCGATGCAGATCTGGTTCGAGGTTCACGCCTATCCGAGCGAGGAGACCCTCACGCTGTTCTTCCGGGACGTTACGGAGAAGCGACGTATTCGGGAGCAACTGACCTACCTTGCACGGCACGACACGCTCACCGGTACATACAATAGAACGTATGCGCACGAGAAATTGGACGCTCTGCTTGAGGAGGTTTGCCGGGACAATCGAGAAGCGGCGCTGCTCTATATCGACCTCGATCACTTCAAGGAGGTCAACGATAGCTACGGGCATCCCTTCGGCGATGCCCTCCTGAAAGCAGTCGCAACGCGGATTAAATGTCTCGCCAATGACGTGGATATCCTTGCGCGCCTGGGCGGCGACGAGTTTCTGCTCGTTACGCGTCATGCAACGTCGACGGACAATCTCGAGCGATTGGCGGCAGGCCTTGTAGAGGCACTCAGTGCACCATTCAACATCGAAGACTGTCAGGTTGAGATTGGCGCTAGCATCGGCATTGCCATGGTCCCGAAGGATGGGGTGAGCACGGAAGAACTCCTCCGCAATTCGGACACGGCGCTGTATTTCGCAAAGGGCGAGCGCAACAGCTATCGCTTCTTCGACCGCGAAATGGCCGAGCACGCCAAACAGCGGCAAGAGCTCAAGGCGGATTTGGCGCGCGCTCTCGATGCAGGGCAGCTCCAGCTCCAGTACCAGCCGATCTTCCACGTGCGGTCCGGGCGTCTTGTCAGATTTGAAGCGCTTCTGCGCTGGCAACATCCGGAGCGCGGGTTCGTGCCGCCGTCCGAATTCATTGCGCTCGCGGAGGAGACCGGGCAGATCGCGGCCATCGGGGATTGGGTGATGAAGGCGGCCTGTGCCGAGGCCGCAACCTGGCCCCAGGAGGTCGGGATCGCCATCAACCTTTCGCCGGCGCAGTTTCGTCACAGCCTTCCGTTCAAGGTCGCCGACGCGCTCAGCCGGTCCGGTTTGCGTCCCGACCAGCTTTACCTCGAGATCACCGAGACGGTGCTGCTTCAGAGTACGGAGGAAAATTTCAGGCTCCTGGAGCAGATCCACGCCCTCGGGGTGAAGGTAGCGCTGGACGACTTCGGATCCGGCTATGCGTCGCTCGGCTATTTGCGCGAGTTTCCATTCCACGAGATCAAGATCGACCGGACGTTTGTGGCCGACGACAGTCTCCAGGCCTACGCCATTCTCGACTCCGTCACACAGCTCGGCCATGCGCTGGGTGCGCGCGTCACCGCCGAAGGCGTCGAGACCCGGGCGCAGCTGGAGCGCGTGCGCGGCATCGGCTGCGACAAGGCCCAGGGCTTCCTGCTCGGCCGTCCGGTGCCTGCGACGGACGTCCAGAAATACATGCGGCTCGACGGCGCCCCGGACGTCATCGCGCACCGCACCGGTTCGCGGACGGGTGCGTTTCGGACCATGCGGCAGCCGGTACGCCAGACGCGGTTGAGCGGCGTGTTTCGCTGACGGCTTGCGGCTGCCTCCGAGCCATCGCCGCATCCATAACGGATGCCCGTCACCAACCGGCGCAGGACGCAAAAGAGGCGCCGGCTTTTTCTCGCCGGCGCCCCAAGGTGTTCATTCGCGAATGAAAACCAGTGGGCTCATTGGCCCTCTTCAGCTTCCTCCATCGGATCGGCCTCGGCCGGAGGCTCGTCCATCATATCGTCGCCTTCCATCATGTCGTCGGCCGGTGCCTCGTCGGTCATCCCTTCCTCGGACATGGTCTCTTCTTCCATGTCGTCCTGAGCGAAAGAGGGGGTCGACAGGGAAGCGGACCCAAGCAGTAACGCCGTTCCAAACATCAACGCACTAATGAGCTTGAGCATTCTCTTCGTTCCTTCGATTTGAGACGCGGCCCGTCGCCGCGCAACCGAAAATAGTGGGTCAAAAACGTCCGCTGGCAAGTGGGAAAATGCGCGGCTTGCGCGGAAAATGCGGACCGGGGAAGCGGGCCGCCGCAGGCGATCGTGACATGCATTTCACATGCAGGGCGCCTATGCTCGCGCCAGCCCGAAAAGGGCTCAACGGGAACACGGTGGGCGGGACGGTGTTTGCCTTGGGGGCTTGCCTTAAGTGCAACCCAGCCCAGCCGAGAGCCGAAAACAGGGAGAGCGTCATGCCATATCTATCCGGTGTCCTGACCGGGATCATCCTCACCATCGTGGTCGTCTTCCTCATCGATCATGTGGGCGACGAGCCGGGCAGCCAAGACATCGTCAATTGGAACTATGTGGGCGGAGAACTCGGCCAGTCTGCGGGCAAGGTCGCCGACGAGGTACGCGAGGAAGTGCACAAGGCGACCGCGCCGGAGCCGGCAGAGACGCCCGCAGCGGCTCCAGCAACCGCACCCGAGGCGGCACCAGCACCCGCGCCTGAGACGGCCACCGAGCCCGCCACCGAGCCCATGCCGGAAGCCGCCCCAACCACGCCGCCCGCGAACACCGACACGCCGTAGGGGCGGGGGATTTTTTGTGCGCTATCGCCTAGCGGCTACTTGAGCGCGCTCTTGTTGGTGCTACCGGCCTAGCGGCTACTTGAGCGCAGAGTTCCTGCTTGCGCTCCCGGCCTCCCGGCCTGCTCAAAGGCGGCGCCACGTCCTCCGGATGCGCCACTCGCGAAGCCGCGCGCGCTGTGTCAAAGTCCGGGGAACAAAACCAAAGATGTAAGTTCAGGGAGGACACGACATGTCGAAGGTGCACGACGAGGTGCTTGCGGCCAACGCGGCCTACGCGAAAAGTTTCGGAGACAAAGCCAACCTCGCGATGCCGCCCGCGCGCCGCTTCGCCATTCTCACCTGCATGGACGCGCGTCTCGACCCTGCGAAATTCGCAGGCCTCGCGGAGGGCGACGCCCATGTCATCCGCAACGCTGGCGGACGCGCCAGCGACGATGCCATCCGCTCGCTCGTCATCTCGCATAAGCTGCTCGGCACGAAGGAATGGTTCGTCGTTCACCACACCGATTGCGGCATGGAGACCTTCACCAACGAGATCATGAGCGGCCTGTTGCGCCAGAGCCTCGACACCGCCGAGATCGGCCCGGACGGCTGGAAGGACGTGGGGCAGGGCCCCGGCTCGGACGCCGGCGAGGCGATCGACTGGCTCACCATCGCCGACCAGGCCAAGAGCGTCGCCGAGGACGTGCGCCGCATCCGCGCCCACCCGCTCGTTCCAGCCGACGTGCCCGTCTACGGCTATATCTACGATGTGCGCTCCGGCCAGCTCGTCGAAGTGCCCGAGGCGACGGCGGCCGGCTAGGCCTTTGGACTCTAGACGCCAGAGAGCTTCATGAGCGCGGCGGCGTTCTCCCGCGCGACCTTGGCGCGCACCGCGTCGTCGATCGCGGCCCGATCGAGAAAGCCTCCCGCCGTCGCCGAGTCCTCGTAAGGATAGTCGACCGAGAACAGCACGCGGTCCTGGCCGAGGCTCGATAGCGCCGCAAGCAGCGGAACGTCGTCGCACTGGCCCGCCGTCGTCACCCACAAATTGCGCGCAAGGTACGTAGACGGCTTCTCTTTCAGCGGACGCGGATTTGCCAGCAGCGCGAAACGGCTGTCGAGCCGCCACAGCACGTAAGGCAGCGTCTCGCCCATATGGCCGAGCACGATCTTGAGCTTGGGGAAGCGGTCGAACACGCCGGCGAAGACGAGGCGCAGGAAATGCGCCGAGGTTTCGATGGTCCACTCCCAGACGGGCTTGTCCATCTCGGGGCAGCCTTGCAGCACGTAAGGCATTTTGAAGCTGTCCGCCGGATGCAGATAGAGCGGCACGTCGAGCGCCTGCAGGTGCTCCCAGAACGGATCGTAGCGGGGGTCGTCCAGATAGACGCCGTTGGTATGGCCGTTGACGAGAGCGCCCGCGAAGCCAAGCTGCTTCACGCAGCGCTCGAGTTCGTCTGCCGCCCCTTTCGCGTCCTGCATGGCAAGATGGGCGAAACCGCGATAGCGCGTGGGCCTCTTCTGGATCTCGCCCGCGAGCGCGTCATTGGCCCCGGCGGCCAGCGCCGTGGCTTTCTTCGCGTCCGGCTCGGTCTGCACGCCGGGCCCGGTGACCGACAGCACGGCGATGTCGACGCCGGCCGCGTCCATGGCTTTCAGCCGCTGCTCGCCGAAATCGGTGAGACTGCCCAGGAGCTGCTTTCGACCCTCGTCGGAGACGGCCGGCATCGCCGGCAACAGGTAGGGCAGAAGCGGCTCCGTGATGAAGTGCTCTTCGAGGGCGATCTTCTGCATGGGGCGGCCTTAATGCTTGCGCTGGTGCTTGGCTGGTGCTTGCGCTGGTGCGTGGACGGACGTTTGCGCGCCATATGCCCAGACAGGCCTTAAGTCCCGGTTACGCGGCCGAGCACGCCTTCTTTAGTGCGCTACCGCCTAGCGGCTACTTGAGCGCAGGCAAAAACCCCCCGCCGCCATCCGGCGCGAGTTGCCACACACTCTCTACGTCTCGAAACAACAGCCCTCACGCAGTGAGGAGTCCCGAAGGGACTGCGGGGCGCTGGTCGGCCGCCGTCCGTTTTGTTGTGTTGGGCAGCCTTCCGGCGCCCCGCATGGCGTTTGGACAGTGCTTCGCACTCGCTAATCAAACGAGCGAAGCTCGCCTCGACGCCGCGGCGATATTGCAGCCCCCATCTCCGCTTATCTCGTACTGTTCGGTATGAGCCCTCTTGGCAAAGCCCCAAGAGAGCAAGCCCGCATAGCCGGACCTTGGATGACACCGCCCAAGGCGGGAGGTAAGGGACCCCTGAGGCCGTTCCGTTACGCATGATGCGGGCTTCCGGGCCTTCTCTCATCCAGCCCTTCTTTACCGCACCTTCCTCAGGCGCCGCGTCCCACGCCCCGAGAGCAGACGGTCTGCAGCTCGCGTCCTCACGAACGAGGGATGAGGACAGTCTACGGCAGGTTTCGGGGAGGGGGATAACCATCCCCACATCGCCGCCAAGGGAACAATTGCACTCGCAAATATTGTATTATCTGCCGGTCGCCACCATTTCGGGTGTTGCGGGAGTAGAGAACATGATCCTTGACTTCGGAAAGCTACAAAAAGGCATATCGGCGACGAAGCCGCTTGAGCCCAGAAAGATATTTTCGACCTTGAACCGAAAACCTCGGTTCAAACGACCACACGATGAGCAGTCCGACGTTCTAGATTCGTGGTTTAAGAAGCGCGAACAACGCAACAACACTGTCAAAATGAATACCGGGTCCGGCAAGACCCTTGTCGGCCTCCTAACCTTGCAGAGTTCGCTCAATGAGGGGATCGCTCCTGCGGTCTATGTCACTCCTGACAAGTATCTGACAAAGCAGGTGCTCGAGGAGGCTGAAGACCTCGGTATTAACGCGACGGCTAGCGAGAACGACCCAGCATTTCTTAAGGGCGAAGCAATCCTCGTCGTCAACGTGTGGAAGCTGATCAACGCAAAGTCCGTCTTTGGAGTGGGCGATGAGGGAGTCAAGATTCCTATCGGCGCACTTGTCGTAGACGACGCCCACGCGTGCCTTGCCACAGTCGCGAAGCAGTTCAGTCTTCGTCTTGAGGCCACACACCCTGCCTACAAGGAACTGCTGAAGCTGTTTCGGGATGACCTGAAGGCGCAATCTCTGATTGGCTTTTTAGACCTCGAAAGCGGGGATCCACGGGCACTGATGGCCGTTCCGTTCTGGGCATGGAAGGATCGACAAATCGACGTGGCGAGAATCCTCCATCCCCATAGGAATGAGGATGAGTTCAAGTGGGCTTGGCCACTAATAGGAAGTGTGTTGCCGCTGTGCCAGTGCATATTTGGAGGGAAGGAGCTCGAAATAGCGCCGCGCTACCTGCCGGTGGACACTATTCCGGCTTTCACTGGCGCTAAGCGCCGCGTCTATATGACGGCGACGCTTGCCGATGATGGCATTCTAGTGAGCCATTTCCAGGCCGACGCGACCGAGGTTAGCGATCCGGTCAGACCCAAAGGCGGGGGTGACATTGGCGACAGGATGATACTTGCCCCACAAGAGATCAATCCAGAGATCGAGATCGATGACGTCAAGGCGCTCGCGGTCAAATTGGCCAAGAAGAAGAACGTGGCGGTGATTGTACCCTCTGGCCGTCGAGCTAAGTACTGGAAGGATGTGGCCGCGCAAGTTCTCGACAGCAATAACATTGCCACCGGTGTGGAGAAGATGCGCGCCGGCCACGTTGGCCTCACCGTGCTGATCAACAAGTATGATGGGATAGACCTTCCAGATCAAAGTTGCGAGGTACTAGTCCTTGACGGATTGCCGGAGGTCTACGGCCTAGCTGAGAGGATAGAAATGGCGGCGTTGGACGGGACGGAGGTGCAACTGCTCCGTCAGGTTCAGCGGCTTGAGCAGGGAATGGGGCGGGGCGTTCGGTCAAGCGAGGACTACTGCGCCGTGCTTCTGCTAGGCGCCAAGTTGACTCATCGTATCCATCTCCCGGCTGCGCGATCAAAGTTCACCCCCGCGACCCGCGCGCAGTTGGACCTGGGTAGGCAAGTTACAGAGCAGGTGCGTGGCAAGCCAATAAAAGAACTGAAAGATATCGTTGATCTTTGCCTGGATCGGGACAAGGACTGGGTGGAGACCAGCCGAAGCGCTGTTGTAAATGCACAGGACGACGTGGACGGACATATCGACCCAGCCATCGTAGAGCTCAGAGCGGCCTTCGATGCCGCAAGATCAGGGAACTATAAGGCCGCGTGCGAACACGCACAAAAGGCGGTCAATTCGGCGACGCAAGCTGAAACAAAAGCCTATTACAAACAGCAGTTGGCTGAGTACATGCATCACCTTGATCCTGCCAAGGCGCAGGAAATCCAACTGTCAGCCGTCGAGGCGAACCGTCGTCTCACTAAGCCCATAGCAGGAATTGGATATACCAAACTTGAGGCGCCGGCTGCTGGGCAAGCCCAAGCGGCTACACTCTACATGAGCAAGTTTCTTGAGGGAAACGACCTGTTGGTTTGGGTGAATGGAATCCTGGAGGAACTCACCTGGGAAGATGAAAATAGCAAGGAGTTCGAGGCAGCCGTCCGCGACCTAGGGGCGTTCTTCGGCTTCGGATCACAACGGCCCGAGCAAGAAATTGGCAAGGGGCCCGACAATCTTTGGGCACTTGGAGAACTGCGCTACCTCATAATCGAATGCAAAAGCGGTGCGACCTCGCCTCAAATCTCTAAGGCTGACTGCAATCAGCTAATCGGATCGGTATCGTGGTTCAAGAATACCTATGATCCCGCGTGCACCGGAGTGCCGGTCATCATTCACCCCTCAAAGACATTTCAGAAAGATGCCGCACCGCTTCCTGAGATGCGCGTCGTAGACGAAGATCGCCTAGAGAAGTTCAAAGATACTGTGCGCAAATATGCAATCGCTCTGAGCAACGGAAAGGCCTACAAAGACAAGGCACAAGTGAAAGACTTACTCGTTCATTTCGAGCTGACTGGTGCTCAGATTATCCAAACGATGACGGTCGCTTACAAACACAAGCAGTGAGTGCCGAAGCTTCGCCTCAAATAAAGTCCCCGAAGCTCCAACTGGCCTAGCCCATCACTCCGCAGCCTCGGCCTTCTTCCGGGGCGTGCGCTTGGACGGCTTAGCCGTCTTGCTTGCTGACTTCGCGGGCGCTTTCGCGACACTACTCCTGCGCCCCAACAGCTCCTTGAGATACTGCCCCGTGTAGCTGTCCTTGACGGCCGCGACCTCTTCGGGCGTGCCGGTGGCGACCACGTGGCCGCCGCCGTCGCCGCCTTCGGGGCCGAGGTCGATGATGTGGTCGGCCGTCTTGATCACTTCGAGATTGTGCTCGATGACGATCACGGTGTTGCCCTGGTCGACCAGCTCGTGCAGCACTTCGAGCAGCTTCGCCACGTCGTGGAAGTGCAGTCCCGTGGTGGGCTCGTCCAGAATATACAGTGTACGTCCCGTCGCGCGCTTCGACAGCTCCTTGGAGAGCTTGATGCGCTGAGCCTCGCCGCCGGACAGCGTCGTCGCCTGCTGGCCCACATGGATATAGCCGAGGCCGACGCGGGCGAGGGTGAGGAGTTTGTCGCGCACGGATGGCACCGCCTTGAACAGCTCGGCGGCCTCGTCCACGGTCATGTCCAGCACGTCGGCGATGGACTTGCCCTTGAACTTGATCTCCAGCGTCTCGCGGTCGTAGCGCTTGCCCTTGCACACATCGCAGGTGACGTAGATGTCGGGCAGGAAGTGCATCTCGATCTTGATGACGCCGTCGCCCTGGCAGGCTTCGCAGCGCCCGCCTTTCACGTTGAAGGAGAAGCGCCCCGGCTTGTAGCCGCGCGTCTTCGCCTCGGGCAGCTCGGCGAACCATTCGCGGATGGGCGTGAAGGCGCCCGTATAGGTGGCGGGGTTCGAGCGCGGCGTGCGGCCGATCGGGCTCTGGTCGATATCGATGACCTTGTCGAGATGTTCGAGGCCTATGATCTCGTCGTATTCGCCGGGGAGCTCGCGCGCATTGTTCAGCTTGCGGGCGACCGCGCGGTAGAGCGTCTCGATGAGGAAGGTGGACTTGCCGCCGCCCGAGACGCCCGTCACGCAGGTGAAGAGGCCGAGCGGCAGCTCCACGTCGATGTCTTTGAGGTTGTTCTCGCGCGCGCCTTTGACTTTGAGGCTGCGCCCGCGTTTCGGCTTGCGGCGGTTCTTCGGCAGTTCGATCTGCTTCAGCCCCACGAGGTACTGACCCGTGAGACTGTCCGGGGACTGCATGATCTGTTTGGGCGTGCCTTCGGCCACGACCTTGCCGCCGAGCGCGCCGGCGCCTGGGCCCATGTCGACCACGTGATCACTTTCGAGGATCGCGTCTTCGTCGTGCTCCACCACGATCACCGAGTTGCCGAGATCGCGCAGGTGCTTCAGCGTGTCGAGCAGGCGGGCATTGTCGCGCTGGTGCAGGCCAATCGACGGCTCGTCCAGCACGTAGAGGACACCGGTGAGGCCCGAGCCGATCTGGGAGGCGAGGCGGATGCGCTGGCTCTCGCCGCCCGAGAGGGTGCCGGAGGCGCGGGCCAGCGTCAGATATTCCAAGCCCACGTCGTCGAGGAATTTCAGCCGCTCACGGATCTCTTTCAGGATGCGTTCGGCGATCTCGTTCTGCTTGGCCGTGAGTTCGCCGGGCAGGGCATCGAACCATTCCTTGGCATCGCGGATCGACATGTCCGTGACTTCGCCGATATGGAGACCGGCGATCTTCACCGCCAGCGCCTGCGGCTTCAGGCGGTAACCGTCGCAGGCTTCGCAGGGCTGGTCGGACTGATAGCGTTCCAGCTCCTCGCGCACCCAGTTGGACTCGGTCTCGCGCCAGCGCCGTTCGATATTGGTGATGACCCCTTCGAACGGCTTCTGGGTCTCATAGCGCCGCACACCGTCGTCATAGGTGAACGTGACCTCGTCGATGGAGCCGTACAGCACGATCTCGCGGAAGTCCTCGGGGAGGTCCTTCCACGGCTTCGTCATGGGCTGCTTGTAGTGCTTGGCCACCGCCTCCAGCGTCTGCTGGTAATAGGGCGATGTCGCCGACGTGCGCGTCCAGGGCGCGATGGCGCCACGGTTCAGCGACAGCGCATCATTCGGCACCACGAGGTCCGGCTCGAAGAACAGCTCCGTGCCGAGCCCGTCGCATTCGGGGCAGGCGCCGTAGGGGTTGTTGAACGAGAACAGACGCGGCTCGATCTCCTCGATGGTGAAGCCCGAGACGGGGCAGGCGAACTTCGCCGAGAAGATGATGCGCTTGTCCTCGCCGGGCCCGCGCTCATCGGCGAACTCGGCGATGGCGATGCCGTCGGAGAGCGACAGTGCCGTCTCCAGCGAATCCGCCAGGCGCGCCGACATGTCGGACCGCACCACGACCCGGTCCACTACCACGTCGATATCGTGCTTCAGCTTCTTGTCGAGCTTCGGGGCCTCGGAGATCTCGTGGAATTCGTTGTCGATCTTGACCCGCTGGAAGCCCTTCTTCTGGAGCTCAGCCAGTTCTTTCCGGTATTCACCCTTGCGGCCGCGCGCGATCGGCGCCAGCAGATAGAGCCGCGTGCCTTCGGGCAGCGCCAGCACCCGATCCACCATCTGGCTCACGGTCTGGCTCTCGATGGGCAGACCCGTGGCGGGCGAATAGGGGATGCCGACCCGCGCCCAGAGCAGGCGCATATAGTCGTAGATCTCCGTCACCGTCCCCACGGTCGAGCGCGGGTTCTTGGAGGTGGTTTTCTGCTCGATGGAGATGGCCGGAGACAGACCCTCGATATGGTCCACGTCCGGCTTCTGCATCATGTCCAGGAACTGGCGCGCGTAGGCCGAGAGGCTCTCCACATAGCGCCGCTGCCCCTCGGCATAGATCGTGTCGAAGGCGAGCGAGGACTTGCCGGAGCCGGAAAGGCCCGTAATCACCACGAGTTTTTCGCGCGGCAGGTCGAGGGACACATTCTTGAGATTGTGTTCCCGGGCGCCGCGAATGGAGATGGATTTTGCCGTCATACTGCGAGGTAATGTCGGGGGATGCGGCCCCTCGCGCAAGGCATAAGAGGCCGCAGGCGGGTCATGCCGGGCGGTTTTTCATCAGGAAATCAGCGCCAGCTTCTTAAGGCGCGAGCGGATGGCGCCAGGCTTGCGCCCCAGGATCTCGGCGATCGCGGTCGGGCTTTCTCCCACATGGTGCAGGCGGCGCAGTTCCTGCTCTTCCGCTTCGGTCCAGGGGGCATAGGCCTTGCCGTGGGTCTGGCGCAGGGTGGCGACGTCGTAGCTCTTCCCGGCCGCATCGGCGGCGGCTCCCCCGTGCGCTTCCATGAAGGCCTGCTGCCGCAGGTCGAGTTCCTTCGGCGCAAGCCGTTTCAGAGCCTCGAGCGCGTCTTCCGAGGCGCTGCGGAACTCGGCGTCCTTCTCGATGGCCTGGGGGTGGACCTGCAACGCGCGCTCGTTGAGGCCCAGAAGCTGCAGCCCTTTGAGACTGCGCAGACGGGAAAGGGCCACGTAGCCCTGGCCGAACTCGAAGGCCTTCGAGAGATCGATCACGGCGGCGTCCAGCGACATGCCCTGGCTCTTATGGACGGTAATGGCCCATGCGAGGCGCAACGGATGCTGGGTGATGCTTGCGCGCTCCGAACCGCCTTCCTCGATCTTCCAGGTCACGGGTTCCGCGACGATGCGCTTGCCGCCCTTGGTGCGCACGACCGGCGCGCCGGTTTCGGCGTCGAAATCCTCCACCAGCCCCAGCGTGCCGTTGACGTAGCGTCCGGCAGGATCGTTCTTGGTGAACATCACCACGGCCCCGAGTTTCAGAGCCAGCGTCTCCGGCGAAAGGCAGCCCCGCTTCAGGGCGTCGATGGCGAACTGGGCGCCTTTGCCGGTCATGGGGAAGACGTGCGGCTCGCCGTTCAGCTTCGCGAGCTGCTGCCGGTTGATGTCGTCAACGGCGGCATTGTGGGTGAAGAGCCGCGTGCGGGTAGGGGGCAGCGTATCGTGCGCCACGACGCGCGCCGCAAGACGCTCGCGATGAACCTCGGTGCAGGCGTTGGCGCGGATCGCATCGAGAATATCGAGGAAGGGCCGGTCCTCTTGGCGATGCTGTTCGGACAGATAGCAGACGGTGGGATCGAGATCGCGCCAGGCGGCGGAGCCATGGGCGAAACTTGCGTCCGAGTCCTCGTCGTCACCGCCGAATTGCAGCATGCCTTCATCGGACTGGCGGCGTACGACAGGCGGCAACTGAAAGAAGTCTCCGACAAGCACCACCTGGAGGCCGCCGAACGGCGCGTTCGTTGCCCGCACATGACGGCAGACCGTATCCGCCAAGGTCAAGGTCCGGGCGGGCAGCATCGACACTTCGTCAATGACGAGGACCTTGGTCTTCTCGATGCGCCCCGCAAGCCGGCGATTGCCGGCGATCGTGTCCAGGTCACGCCGGGTGAGGGCGCTTTTGACGCCGACCCCGCTCCAGGCGTGGATGGTGACCCCATGACCGTGGGTGGCGGCGATGCCCGTCGAGGCCGTGTAGGCGTAAGGGATGCCCGCCTCGGCCAGGTCTTCCAGGTAGCGATTCACCGTGTGGGTTTTGCCGCTGCCGGGCCGGCCCGTCAGGAAGACGCTGGCGCCGGTCTTGAGCAGCTCCAGTGCCTCGTCTTGCGTCATGACTGTCTCCTATCGCGCGCACTCTCCGAACCGGAGACGGCGGAGAATGGGCTATACGCAATCAAACGACATCAAGGTCCGATTCGCGAGCGCTGACAAAATCCATGACCATCACCCGCACCCAATATCTCCTGGCCGCCGGTCTGATCGTGGCGACGGCTCTCGCGCTTTACGCCATGGGGCATCCATGGATCTGCAAATGCGGGACCGTGAAGCTGTGGCACTTTCAGGTGGTGAGCTCGGAGAACTCCCAGCACATCATCGACTGGTACACGCCCTCGCATGTCATCCACGGCTTCCTGTTCTATCTTCTGTTCTGGCTGATCGCGCCGCGGGCCTCGGTCGGCACGCGGCTGCTGCTCGCCATCGGCGCGGAAGCGGCCTGGGAGATCATCGAGAACACCGACTACGTGATCGACCGCTATCGCGAAGCCACGGTCGCGCTCGACTATTACGGAGATAGCGTCCTCAACTCGGTGAGCGACATCCTGTTCATGGTCTTAGGCTTCGTGCTCGCGAGCCGGCTGCCGGTGTGGCTCACCGTGACGATCGGCGTCGCCTTCGAGCTCTTCACCGGGATCATGATTCGCGACGGCCTCGCCCTCAACGTGCTCATGCTGTTGTGGCCGAGCGAAACCGTGCTGCAGTGGCAGAATAGCCGCTAGAGCGGAACGCGGATCCCAAACACCATGATCAGGATGAGCCACACATAGGCGATCACGGTCGGGTAGAACGTCACGCCAAAGCCGAAGGCCCGAAGGTACGGGTTCTTGTGATAGCCGACCCAGAACAGGATCCGGCCCAGCACGAATAGCCCCGTCAGGATCGGCAGCGTGCGCGCTTCCTCGATGGGGCAGTACATCGCCAGGCCCGCATTGGCGATGAAGTAGGCGGTGAACTGCTCGAACGTGTTCAGGATGAACTTGGTGTTGATCTCGACCGGGGAGTTCGGCTTCGGCGTTGAGCCGACGAACATGGACGGGTCAAGCCGCTGCGCGGCAACGATACAAATGCCAAGCACGCCGGGAAGGATGGCCACCACGGCATCCTTGATGACGAGAGCCAGACGGTCGGCGATGCCCCACGCCTCGGGAGTCCAATCCCAAAACGTCTTGCCGGCGGCAAAGACGGCCGCCGAAAACAGCCAGTTGCCAACCAGCGTGGCGATGAAGGGCCACTGCATGGCGGTGAAGCCGAAATATTTGACCCGTGGGTCGCGCCGTTTGCCCTTACGGCGCGTGGATGTCTGTCCCTGGCGGACCTGCCGCTGCATCGTTCTTGCTTTTCCTGGATCTGGGGCAGTCACCCTCGGAGGACGGGGCGCACTGCCAAAATATTATCTGTCGTTTTGTTAGCCATAGGGCGCACGCCAAGGAATAACAAGAGGGCAACATGGTAGACGGATGAGAACAAAACCGGTACATTTGGCCTGCCTTGCCATCGTCCCCCAGGTTGTGGACAGGGGGGACAGGCGGGCGATGTGTCCTGGCACGCCGGTGCTCATGCGCCTATCGTGCCGGATTGGCCGTCGTGGGCTCGAAGCTCGCGCGGACCTTGATTATTTCAGCGGCTTGTATGCGGGGAGGTCGGAAGCATGGCCGGATCGGTCAACAAAGTTATTCTCATCGGAAACCTCGGTGCCGACCCCGAAGTGCGCCACACCCAGGACGGGCGCCCCATCGTCAACCTGCGTCTGGCGACCACCGACAGCTGGCGGGACAAGAATTCGGGCGAGCGCCGCGAGAAGACCGAATGGCACCGGGTGGTGATTTTCTCCGAAGGGCTTGCGCGGGTGGCCGAGCAGTATCTGCGCAAAGGCTCGAAGGTCTATGTCGAGGGTTCGCTGCAGACCCGCAAATGGGAAGATCAGTCCGGTCAGGAGCGCTACACCACCGAGGTCGTGCTGCAGGGCTTCAATTCGACGCTGACCATGCTCGACGGACGCCAGCAGGGCGGGGGCATGAGCGAGAGCGGCGGCGGTGGTGGCGATTTCGGCCGCACCAAGCCCCTCAGCGGCGGCGGATCGTTCAACAAGGAACTGGACGACGAGATCCCGTTCTAGGACGTCTCAGGGCCGCACCTCAGGCGCTTCTTCCAAATTCGGGGCTTCTTCCAAATTCAAAGTCCAGTTGCCGTGGCGCGGATCGCCGCGTGACGTGAGCCACGACGGCGCCGCGAACACGGATATCCTGCCTGTTAGTCGCTGGCTGACTCGACGCCGGACACGTATTTGGAGCTGAAGGTCTTCTCGCCGAGACGATCCAGCAGGCTCAGCTGCAGTTCGAGCCAGCTCTTGTGTCCTTCCTCGTCGAGGAGGATCTTCTCGAACAGCGTCCGCGTCCCGACATCGGCCTGCTCGGACGCCTGCATGGCGGCATGGGTGTAGAAGGCGATCGCCTCTTCTTCGTCGGCGAGGTCGGCCTTGAACATGGCTTCGAGCGAGGTTGCCTTGACCGGCTTCTTGTAGAACTCGAGCTCCGGCTCGCCGTTCAGGAACATGATGCGGTTCATGTACTCGTTGGAGTGGCCCAGCTCTTCGGTCATCTCCTCGCGCATCTGCGCCGCCAGCTTGTCGAGCCCCCAGTCATCCAATGTATGGGCGTGAAGCTGGTACTGGTGCATTGCCGACAGCTCCATCGACAGCGCCTTCTGCAGGTTCTTCATCGTCGTCTCGTTACTCATGATGTCGTCTTCCTTCTAGTAAGGGTCTCGATCGAGGCGCCACAGTCTCAGGCGCCAGTTTCTGGAAGGTCAATTTCAGAAGGATCAAGACCGGATGAAAATCATGTCTTGGTTGGTGCCAAGCAAACCACATCCTTCAAATGGGACCTTGATCTAGGTCTTCAATGCGACAGGCGGGCGCGCTTTTCTGCACGAAAATGGGGGGCGGAAAGCCACCCGGCGAGGAGGTAATTCAGACCTCCATGGTCCTATTTAAGCGTTTACGAACGGTTGCCGGCGCGGCCCAGAATCGCCGTTCCGAAGCGCCGAATCCGCCAGCTCTATTTGCCGCACCGACGGCTTTGGCAAGTGTCTGTATTTTATGGATAAAATCCTGCCTATAAGAGGCCGTTGGCGGTTGCAGAATCGGACCGAAATCAGCTATAGAAACAGCTTCTCGAACGCATCCTAAGAACCCCGCGCGGCTCAAGCATCGGCGCGCTTGGGAGTGCGTTCTTCGACCGATTTTAGAAGGCAATTCCGTCCTTGGCTGACGAAGAAGACGAAGGCGTCGAGGAGCCGTCCTCCTCCGATATCCGACCGATTTCGCTCATCGATGAGATGAAGCGCTCCTATCTCGATTACGCCATGAGCGTGATCGTGTCGCGTGCGCTGCCCGATGCGCGTGACGGCCTCAAGCCCGTGCACCGCCGCATCCTGTACTCGATGCGCGAGAACAACTACACGCCGGACCGGCCGTACAACAAATGCGCGCGCGTGACCGGCGACACGATGGGTAAGTACCATCCGCACGGCAACCAGGCGATCTACGACGCGCTGGTGCGCCTCGCGCAGGACTTCTCCATGCGGCTGCCGCTGCTCGACGGGCAGGGGAACTTCGGCTCCATCGACGGCGATCCGCCCGCGGCCGAGCGTTACACCGAGGTGCGCCTCGCCAAGCCCGCCATGGCGCTGCTCGACGACCTCGAGAACGACACGGTCGACTTCCAGCCCAACTATGACGGGCGCGAGCAGGAGCCGGTCGTCCTGCCGGCCAAGTTCCCGAATCTGCTCGTCAACGGCGCCGGCGGCATCGCCGTCGGCATGGCGACGAATATTCCGCCGCACAATCTCACCGAGGTTTGCGACGCCTGTATCGCCTATCTGGACAACCCGGCCATCGAGATCGACGAACTCATCGAAATCGTTCCGGGTCCGGACTTTCCGACGGGCGGTCTCATCCTCGGGCGCCAAGGCATCCGCTCCGCCTATCACAAGGGCCGCGGCTCCGTGATCATGCGCGGTCGCGTGCATGTGGAAGAGGTTCGCAAGGACCGCGAAGCGCTGATCGTCACAGAGATTCCCTATCAGGTGAACAAGGCATCGATGGTCGAGAAGATCGCCGAACTCGTCCGCGACAAGAAGATCGAAGGCATTTCCGACATTCGCGACGAGAGCGACCGTCAGGGGATGCGGGTGGTCATCGAGCTGAAGCGCGAGGCCATGGCCGACGTGGTGCGCAATCAGCTCTACCGGTTCTCGCCGCTGCAAAGCACGTTCGGCTGCAACATGGTCGCGCTGAACGGCGGCCGTCCAGAGGTCCTCAATCTCAAGGACTTGATCCTGGCGTTCACCGACTTCCGCGAGGAGGTCGTCGGCCGGCGCATCAAGCATCAGCTCAAGAAGGCGCGCGAACGCGCCCATGTGCTCGTTGGCCTTGCCATCGCCGTCGCCAATATCGACGAGGTCATCGCGCTGATCCGGAAAGCCCCGGATCCGTCCACCGCGCGCGCGCAGTTGATGGAGCGGGACTGGCCGGCCAAGGACGTCGCGCCGCTCGTGGAGCTGATTGCCGATCCCCGCCACAAGGTTTCCGAGCAAGGCACCTACAAGCTCTCCGAAGAGCAGGCGAAGGCCATTCTCGATCTTAGGCTGCAGCGCCTGACCGCGCTTGGGCGCGACGAGATCGGCGATGAACTGAAGGGGCTCGGCGCGCAGATCGCCGACTATCTGGAGATCCTGCGGTCGCGCTCCCGGATCGTCGACATCGTCAAGGGCGAACTGAACGAGCTCAAGGAGCAGTTCGGCACGCCGCGGCGGACCGAGATCACCGAGATGATGGGCGAGGTCGAGGACGAGGACCTCATTCAACGCGAGGACATGGTCGTGACCGTGTCCCACAAGGGCTACATCAAGCGCGTGCCGCTTACCGCCTACCGCGCGCAGCGCCGGGGCGGCAAGGGACGCGCCGGCATGGCGACGCGCGATGAGGATTTCGTCAGCCGTCTGTTCGTTGCCAACACCCACACGCCCGTCTTGTTCTTCTCGTCGCGCGGCATGGTCTACAAGATGAAGGTCTGGCGGTTGCCGCAGGCGGCGCCTCAAGCGCGTGGCAAGGCCCTCATCAATCTGCTGCCGCTCGGCAAGGACGAGATCATCACGACCATTCTGCCGCTCCCCGAGGACGAGGCGTCCTGGGAGAAGCTCGACGTGATGTTCGCCACCAACGATGGCGGGGTTCGCCGCAACAAGCTCTCCGACTTCATCGAGGTCCGCCAGAACGGCAAGATCGCCATGAAGCTGGAGGAGGGCGACCACATTGTCGGCGTCGAGGTCTGCAACGAGCGGCAGGATGTGCTGCTGACGTCGGCCGACGGCCAAGCCATCCGCTTCCCTGTCACCGATGTCCGCGTGTTCAAGGGGCGCCAATCATCCGGTGTCCGGGGCATCAATCTCGGCAAGGGCGACGAAGTCATCTCCATGGCCATCCTGACCCATGTGGACGCGGATGCGGCCGAGCGTGCCGCCTATGTCCGCCAGGCCAACATGGTCCGCCGCGGCGGCGAGCAGGAGCCCGACATGGAACAAGAGGCAGAAGGCGCCGAAACCGTGGCGATCAGTCCCGAGCGCTACGCCGAACTCAGCGCCCACGAGCAGATGGTGCTGACGATTTCGGAGAACGGCTACGGCAAGCGCTCCAGCGCCTACGAGTTCCGGGTGTCGGGCCGAGGCGGGAAGGGCATCATCGGCATGATCGTGAATGAGCGGAACGGCAAGCTCGTCGCCTCGTTCCCGGCCGATGACAGCGACCAGCTCATGCTCGTGACCGACCGGGGCCAGCTAATCCGCGTGCCGGTGGACGGCATCTCGGTCGTCGGCCGGTCGACCCAGGGGGTCATCGTCTTCGATACGGCCGCGGACGAGCGTGTCGTTTCCGTCGAGCACATTCCCGACGAAGCCGGCAACGGCGACGAAAGCGGGGAAGACGATGCAGATGTGCCGCTCGATCCGGACGGCGGAGAGACGGGCTAAGGATTCGGCCTTGATCGATTAGGCGTTCGGGCTGGACCGGTTAAGGCCTCGGCCCGCCCGTATTCGTTCGCGACTGCGACATTAACGAGGCCGATGCCGGTGACAGGGCGGCGAGCGCCGTCAGATCCCGGACGAACACGGTATGACGATCCGGCTGGGACAACAGGCCTTCGCTGCGCAGCCGCGACATGATCCGCGACAGCGTATCGGCGTTGAGCCCCAGATACTCGGCCACCTCGCTGCGGCTCAGCGGCAACTCGAAGACGACACGCCCCTCGGAAGCCGGAACCCCGATTTGGGTCGCGAGTTCGATCAGGAACGTGACCAGCCGCTGCGTGCTGTCGAGTTGGCCCACCGCCGCGAGATGAATGGCTTGGCGTGCCGATTGACGGGCCACGGCCATGTCGAAATAGGCGCGCGCGTCGGCATTCGTGTCCAGCAGCCTCGAGAAGGCGTCATAACGGTATCGCAGCACCTCCCCGGCAGTCAGTGAGACCAGATCTGCTCCGGGTCCCGGCGGGGCGAAGGCCGAGCGGAACACGTCGCCGGGATAGAGCAGGGTGATCCCCTGACGGAGATTGTCGGCAAGGGTTAGCCGGAACAGCAAAGTCGCCATACGGACGACGAACACGGTTTCCTCGCCGCCGAGCGTCAGCGGGAGCGCTTGTCCGGGCCTCGTATGGACGAGGGTGCCGTGCTCGGCAAGCTCGGCCGGCAGCGTCGCTTGCCAGTCCGCGCTGGGCCCGGCATCTACCGGCGAGAGAGGGGCGGCCATTATCAAACTGTCTGTTGTCACGTGAATACCCTGCGCGGCAGTGCGTACACTGCCCCTTGCCGATCCACTCATGACAAGAACACGCGAATCGGACCTTGACGCCGATCAAGCCCCGGGTGCGTGGCAGGCATGACGCCCTGAGCACCAATCGCAGGCAACGTCTTGACTAGGATCAAGAAAAACTGTGTCGCGGCTGCAACAGACGTGTCCGGAGCCGACAATCGCTGACCTCAGTCAGGCAACAGGGGCGATCCATCCTGGCGTGTCCCCGGGAACCGGCACATGAAAAGAGGGGACAAACGCGATGTGGCCGCGAGCGGTCACCGCAATGACTGGGGGACGTTATGAAAAAGATCCTAAGCACGCTGGCGGCTGGTTTCGCCCTTGCTGCGTTGCTCGGCGCGGCGCCGCAACCGGCTCTGGCTGGCGACAACCACGGTGACCTGATGATCCGTGGCGTGGTGACCGGCGTGTTGCCGGACACAGATGCCACCGTGAAATTGAACGGCTCGCGCATCCCGGGTGCCGGCGCTGACGTGAGCGACGAGGTCATCCCGGCGATGACCATCTCCTACTTCTTCACCGACAACATCGCCGTCGAACTGTTCTGCTGCTTCGCGAAGCACAGCATCGACGCGACGGGCAGCATCGCCGCCCTGGGTGAGATCGGCGATACCTGGATCTTCCCGCCGGCCCTCACGGCGCAGTACCACTTCAATCCGGACGGCACCTTCAAGCCGTATGTCGGCGTCGGCATGCAGTACATCGCCTTCTTCGACGAGGACAGCAAGCTGGGCCCGGGCACGAGCCTCGGCATCGACGATGGCCTCGGTTTCACCCTTCAGGCCGGTCTGGACGTTGCCGTCGGCAATGGCTGGTACCTCAATGCCGACGTGAAGAAGACCTGGCTCAACACCAACGCACGTTGGGGCGGCACGGGCATCACGGCCGATGTCGACCTCGATCCACTGATCGTCTCGGCAGGCTTCGGCTATCGCTTCAATTTGAGCGATATCCTGGGCGGTCACGGCACCACGGCGGCCTACGACGACCTGAAATAGTCGCATACTTCAGCGATTGACACGTTTTAAGGCCCGGTGGCGACACCGGGCCTTTTTTGCGTCCGCTCCTCAGATCACGCTGCGGCCTTGCCGACACGCCCCCGGCACGGCTAGAAGGGGCCGCATGGGGTCACGGCGGCCCCCAGCCCCAACGAAAGCTGCGCACGGACAAGAGGAGCGCCAACGTCATGCGCGTCGGTTTCTATCCTGGGAGTTTCGATCCCGTCACCCTGGGGCATGTGGATATCGTGCGCCGCGCCGCGCACCTCATCGACCGCCTGGTGATCGCCATTGGCGGCCATCACAGCAAGGGGCCCTTCTTCACGGCCGATGAACGGGTGGCGCTCGCCCGGGAGTCCCTTGCGCCCGTGGCACGCGAACTTGGCATCGAGCTCGAAGTCATGGTCTATGACGGGCTGACAGTCGAGGCGGCCAGAAGCGTCGGCGCTACGGTCGTGTTTCGCGGTCTGCGTGACGCGGGCGACTTCGACTACGAAATGCAGATGGCGGGGATGAATGCGGCCCTTGCGCCGGAGATCGAAACCGTCTTCCTTGCCGCATCGCCGGGGACACGCCATATCGCGGCCAGTCTTGTCCGTCAGATTGCCGCAATGGGTGGCGATGTCTCACCTTTCGTTCCGGAGCCGGTCAATTTGGCGCTAGGGCGCAAACTTGCACCGTAATCTTCAGAGACCTACAAACGAGGAAACCCCATGACCATCAGGACCGTCGTCCTCTTCGCGGCAACCCTGCTGTTTTCAGCTACAATGGCCCAGGCCCCATCGTCGGCGGCAAGTCTCGGCAACCCGGCATCGCTGAACGAGCGCGCGCCCAACAGCTACAAGGCGAAGTTCGTGACCTCCAAGGGCACCTTCGTCATCCAGGTGACCCGCGACTGGGCACCACACGGCGCCGATCGGTTCTACAATTTGGTGAAAGCCGGCTTCTACAACGATGCGCGCTTCTTCCGCGTGATCGACGGCTTCATGGTCCAGTTCGGCATTAGCGGAAACCCCGACGTTTCCGCCGCCTGGAGCAACGCGAACATCCCCGACGATCCGGTCCGGGAATCCAACGCGCGTGGCACGGTGACGTTTGCCACGGCGGGCCCGAACACGCGCACCACCCAGGTCTTCATCAATTTCAACAACAACGCCGGGCTCAACGGTCAGGGCTTCGCGCCGTTCGGGAAAATAATCTCCGGCATGGACGTGGTCGATTCCCTCTACAAGGGGTATGGCGAGGGCGCCCCGCGCGGCAACGGTCCCAACCAGGCGCTGATCAAGGCGCAAGGGAACGCCTATCTCGTCACGCAGTTTCCCAAGCTCGACTACATCCAGAAGGCGACCATCGAGTAGACGGTCCGGCACCCCCCGAAGCGAAACGACAAACATGAAGGAGCCCGACACGTGGCCAATCCTGAAGACACACTCATCATCGAGACGAGCAAAGGCAATGTCGTGGTCGAAATGCGCCCCGACCTTGCGCCCAATCACGTCGCCCGTATCAAGGAACTGGCCCGGCAGGGATTTTACGACGGCGTTCCGTTTCACCGGGTGATCGAAGGTTTCATGGCTCAGACCGGCGATCCGACCGGAACGGGCGCAGGCGGTTCGGGTCAGAAGCTCGCCGCCGAGTTCAACGCTGAACCCCATACCCGCGGCGCCGTGTCGATGGCGCGGGCCCAGTCGCCGGATTCGGCGGACAGCCAGTTCTTCATCTGCTTCGACGACGCCACCTTCCTCGACCGCAAATACACGGTCTGGGGCCGCGTGATCGAAGGCATGGAGAACGTCGATCAGATCAACCGGGGCGAGCCGCCGGCAAGCCCGGACAAGATCCTGTCGGCCAAGATCGCCGCTGACGCCGCCGGATGACCGGCGCAGATAACGGCAAGTCCAAGGAACGCGGGGCCATGTCCGGTACTGCAATGTTGCTGACGCTGGTGGCTCTGGCCACCGGCGCCATGATCGCCATGCAAGCGCCGATCAACGCGGAGCTTGCCGCGCGCCTTGGGCATCCGCTCTCGGCCGCGTTCTGGTCCTTTTGCGTTGGCACCGTGGCGCTCGGCGTGGTCGTGATGCTCTTCGCCCGGGGGAGCACGGATCTTAGCGCGCTGCGGTCCGTGCCGCTGTATATGTTGATTAGCGGCGGGCTGCTTGGCGCCATGTATGTGCTGGTCAATTTGATCGTGGCGCCGAAGATCGGCATCGCGGCGCTCATGGCCCTGTCGATCGGCGGCCAGTTAATGGCGGCGCTTCTGCTGGACCGGTTCGGTCTTTTCGATCTTGCTCAGCGCGAACTCAGCGTTGGGCGCGTGTCGGGCGTAGTGCTGGTGCTGGTCGGCGCGCTCATGGTTCGAATGCTTTAGCCCCGACGGGGAGTCCTTGCGAACAGACCTTTTCGATTTTGATCTACCCGATGGACTGATCGCGTTGCGCCCGGTGCATCCGCGCGACGCTGCGCGACTGCTCGTCGTGCACCCGGGTGACCCTGACATCCTGGCCGACAAGGTCATGGCCGACTTGCCCTTGCTGCTCGAGCCGGGCGACGCGCTCGTCTTCAACGACACGCGCGTGATTCCGGCGGCGCTTCAGGGCGTGCGGACGCGCGGCTATGCGACCGCCCAGATTTCCGCCAACCTCATCGAGAAGCTGGACGATCACCGCTGGAACGCGCTGGCGAAGCCCGGAAAGAGGCTTGAGCCCGGCGACCGCATCCAGTTCGGTAAGGACAGCAATGCCTGTGCCGACGGCAGCCTGACCGCTACGGTCGAGGCCAAGGGGCAGGAGGGCATGGTGACCTTGGCGTTCGACCTGAGCGGCCCGGCGCTTCACGATGCGATCGAGGCGCAGGGCGCCATGCCGCTGCCGCCATATATCGCCGCGCGGCGGGCGCCCGACGACCAGGACCGCACGGACTACCAAACCACGTTCGCGCGCGAGGAGGGGGCGGTGGCCGCGCCCACGGCCGGATTGCACTTCACGCGCAAACTGCTCCAAACACTCGACGAGCTCGGCGTCGTCATCTATTTCGTGACGTTGCATGTGGGGCCCGGCACGTTTCTGCCGGTCCGTGCCGTGGATACGGACGACCACCGCATGCATGCGGAGTATGGCGAGGTGTCGACCGAAACGGCGTTCGCGTTGAATGCGGTCAAGTCGCGCGGGAACAAGGTTGTTGCCGTCGGGACGACGAGCTTGCGGCTGCTCGAAAGTGCCTCCGACGAGTTCGCTACGCTGAAGCCGTTCCACGGCGAGACGGACATCTTCATCACGCCCGGCTATCGCCTGCGCTTCGTCGACCGTCTCTTGACCAACTTCCATCTGCCGAAATCGACGCTGTTCATGCTCGTCAGCGCCTTCAGCGGACTCGAGACGATGAAACTGGCTTATGGGCACGCGATCTCCGAGGGCTATCGGTTCTACTCCTACGGCGATGCGTGTCTGCTGACCCCGAAAGACCCGGTGTGACGACCCCCTTTTCGTTTGCGCTGAAGGCGACCGACGGGGGCGCCCGCACCGGCGTCATTGAGACTCAGCGCGGAGAGATTCGCACGCCCGCCTTCATGCCGGTCGGCACGCAGGCGACGGTCAAAGCCATGTTCATCGAGGACGTGGCGGCCGCGGGCGCGGACATCATTCTCGGCAACACCTACCATTTGATGCTGCGCCCCGGCGCAGAGCGAATCGCCAAGCTCGGCGGGCTCCACAGCTTCATGCATTGGGACAAGCCCATCCTGACCGACAGCGGCGGCTATCAGGTCATGTCGCTGGCGAAGCTCCGCAAGATCACCGAGGAAGGCGTCACCTTCAACTCGCACCTGGATGGAGCGCCGGTCTTCCTCACGCCGGAGCGCGCTGTCGAAGTGCAGTGCCTGCTCGGCGCCGATATCCAGATGGCGCTCGATGAATGCACGCCGTTTCCCTGCAGCCGCGAGGAGGCGCGTGTCTCGCTGGACCTGTCGATGCGCTGGGCCGAGCGCTCCAAGGCCGCGTTCGAGACGATGAGCGCGCCGGGGCAAGCGCTGTTCGGGATCGTTCAGGGCAGCGTCTTTCCGGACATGCGGGAGGACTCGGCCAAGACGCTCGTCGGGATCGGGTTTCCGGGCTATGCGGTCGGCGGCCTCGCGGTCGGCGAAGGTCAGCAGGCCATGTTCGACACGCTGGACGCGACGACACCGTATCTGCCCGAGGACAAGCCGCGCTATCTCATGGGCGTCGGCACGCCGCTCGATATCCTCGGCGCGGTCGCGCGCGGTATCGACATGTTCGACTGCGTGATGCCCACCCGCTCCGGGCGCCACGGTCAGGCCTTCACCTGGGGCGGACGTCTCAACCTGCGGAATGCGCAGTATGCCGAGGATCTCACCCCGCTCGACGCGGACAGTGCCTGTCCCGCCGCGCAGTACAGCCGCGCCTATCTCCACCATCTCGTGAAGGCAGGGGAGATGCTGGGAGCCATGCTGGTGAGCTACGCCAACATTCAGTTCTACCAAGAGCTCATGGCAGGGGCGCGCGCCGCCATCGAGAATGGCACGTTCGCAGCCTTTGCCGAGGACATCCGCCGCCGCTACGCCAAGGCGGACGGGACGGACTAGCCGCTATTGCGGCGGCTCGAACTCGGCGCCAGCCGAGCGCGCCGCGTTGCGTTTGCGCTCGCGGTCCTCGGCGATGCGTTCCCGCGCCAGGAGGTAGAGTCCCGCAAGGATGACGATCGCGGCGCCGGCAACGGTCCACCAGGTCGGGACGTCGTCGAAGATGACGAAGCCGAAAGCGGACATCCAAATGAGGCCGAGATAGATGTAGGGCGCCAGCACGTTCGCGGGTGCAAGCCGGTGCGCCAGGATGATGATCCAATGGCCAAGCCCGCCCCAGAATCCGAGCGAGGCGAAAAGCAGCCAAACCCACCAGTGTTCCGGCGAGTGCCATTCGTTCAGCGCGAATGGCGCCATGATCAACACGCCCACGAGTGGCGTGTAGGTCTGGGTGACGGCCGGCGGGTCGTAGGCGGCAAGGTAGCGGGTTGCGATGGTGAACAGCGCGTAGCCGAACGTCGCGCCGAGAGTGAACAGCATGGCCCAATGGACCTCGCCGATGCCCGGGTGCATCACCACCAGCACGCCGATGAAGCCGGCGAAGATCGCCAAGGCGCGGTGCCACCCGACCCATTCGCCGAGCAGGGGCCCGGACAGGGCGGCGACCAGGAGCGGCATCAGAAAGAAGATCGCGATGTTCTGGTCGAGCTGTAGATATTTCAGCGCGATGAAGTTCAGTGCCGTCGTGAGGATCATCAGACAGGAGCGGACGAATTGAATGCCGGGCGTCGCCGACCGTAACGAGGGCCGCAGCGCGAAAGGCCAAAGCACGATGGCGCTGAACACGACGTGCCAGGCAAAGCGCATCCACACGACCTCAGAGACCGGAACCTTCTGCACCTCCGTGAGGTACTTCGCGGTGGTGTCGAGCCCCGCGAGGCAGATCGTGGCGAGCACCATGAGCCCGATCGCCTTGACCACCTGGTTCTGATAGGGATTTGAGACGAGGCGAGGCGCCATGCTGTTCCGTGCTTCCGCGCCGTCACCGATGGCGCCGTGTTTCAATAGGCTGTCTTATTTCGGCGAGCTGTCTCGTCGACGACTTCTCTTGCACCATTCCTTGCCAAAGAGCCATTGGGCGATAGACCATGGGCGGGTAGAACAGGTGCCCGGACCAGATGGAGGAACCCCGTGGCGGACATACGCGCGATCATTGCGATTGGACAGAGAGGTCAGCTCGGCCTGAACGGCGCGTTGCCCTGGGAAGGTAACAAGGACCGGGAGTATGTCGCCGATGTGGCCCGCTTCTTCGATGTGACGCGCGGTCACGTGGTCATCGCCGGTCCCACGACCATCTCCGCATTCCCGGAATACGCCTATGAGGACCGCACCATCGTCGAGATTCGCTCGATCCACCATCCGGAGGAGGTCTTCGGGTGGTTTCCGGACCGCGTGGTCTATGTGGGCGGCGGCCCGCCGGTTTGGGACGTCTATGCGCCCTATATCCGTCACTGGGACATCAATAGGCTCTCCTATGATGGAGAGGCCGACAGATGGTTTGACCCGGCTTGGCTGGTCGCGACGCCGGACGACGCCTAGGCGCGCCCGCGCCAGACGGCCTGCCCAAAATTGCCGCCTTTCGCCGCTACTGCGCAGGTGAAGGGTTTTTGCAGGTTCAGGCTTCGTCCTACAATGAGCAAAGAGGGGTAGGGGCCGCCTCATGTGGGCCGGTAGGTCTGAGAGCAAGAGATCCGCCCGGTCATTGTGTTCGCGAGGGAGACGACGATCGCTGCCACGGAACCAGAGTTTACCGCCGAACAGATCGGTTGGCGGTTCACGCTCGGCGCAGTCATTCTCGTCGGCGCCTATGTCGCGTGGCCGATCATCCCATTGGTCATGGCCACGGACCTTGACCCGGGCCTCAGGGCCGGGATCTCCGGCGTCCTCGGCGCAACGCCCTTTGTGTCGAAATTCGTCGCCATCGCCATCATGGGCCGCCCCGCCTACTACTTCCTGAAGCGCAAGGTCTATAAACGCCTTCGCCGCCGCTTCGCAGGCGCACCGGCGAAATAGACCGCGCACGGAAAGCTCAGCCTACGTCGCGCGTCGCAACACGCGCCTCGAAAACAAGATCAAATTGGCTTCACCGTTGGTTGAACGGCTGTGTGCTTTCACTGTCGCCAAGTTGAGTTTTCAGTGAACAGTGATCGGTGCTCTGGTTCCCGTGCGAGGCACTCCTGCCTTGCACGAAAACTAGGAGAGACCCCCATGAAGAAGACACTGATCATTGCGACTGCGCTTGCGGCTTTCGCCACCCCCGCTCTGGCGATGGGCCCGTTCTATGTCATGTTCGACAACACGACGAAGAAGTGCGTCATGAGCCGCACGGCCCCGACCGACACCGCGAAATTCGCGATGATGGGCGAGTACAAGACCGAGGCCGACGCCAAGATGGCCATGCATGGCATGACGAAGTGTAAGTAAGTGTCATGCATTCGGTGCCGCTCACGCGCGGCACCGGAACGAGCTTTGGCTGCACAGCCGCTCTCGATTGCCGGGGGCGGCTGTGTTGCTTTGGGGAGCAGGAGAGGGCGGTCGTTCCAAGAGGGTGTCCAAACACCAAAAAACCCGGCTGGGCGGACCCAGCCGGGTTTTGGCAATTGCCGGAGAGATAGGCGTACGCGCTATCTCGTCGTCAATGTCGTTTAGCCAAGCTTCAAGGGCTCGACAACAACGGCCTTCTCGTGATGGCCGAAGCAGCCGCCGAGGCCGATCGTGGCAGAGATAATGATGGCAGTAGCAATAAGCAGACGCATTGGTTGGTCCCCCGTTTCTGTCTGTCGATTCTGAGGATGACTATATCGGCGTTTGCCCGGAAATGCTGTGATGTTTTGGCCACGGTATGGCGCAAAGTGATACAGGGCGGCGGGCGCGACTCCGGCAATTTTGGCCATTTTTGCCCTGAATCCGGGTGTTTCACCACATACGCCGCGCGGCAACGCGACTGCCGTACAACGGCAAAGGCCGATTGGGTGCAGGACGTGTCCCTGCAAGCAGACCTAGCAAATGGGCGGCTCATGAGCCTACGACTCTCCTGAGCCGCGCCCGCCATAGGCTGCGCCTCTCGACTAGAGCCGGAACGGCCAGAGCATGACCCCGAGCAGCCAAAGAATGATCTCGAAAGCCTTGATGATCGCGACGACCACGTCCGAGGCGAACCACCAAATCACGATGAACGCGGCTCCCACGACGAGCGCGGACATGAGCCAGACCCCGATGTGCCTCTGCAGCGTATCGATCAAGGATTTGCCGTCGGCCATGGCAAGGAAGCTCTAAGAGGGGAAGGGGACCTGCGAAGCAGGCAGGAAGAGAGCCGGCCCCGCGCCGGGAGCCTCGAATACCAAAAGAGCTCTAGCGTCTTTTCGTGACGTCGGCACGTCTGAACGTTAGCACGGCAGCTTCGACAACGCTTGGAACAGGATGCGCGTTCCCTCTGATTTGCCTTCGGACCGTCGACGCCCCAAGCGATGGAACGCACGCTCTGCGTTCAGCGCTCTGCCGGCAAGATGAGCTCGACGCGTAGGCCTCCGAGATTCGACTCGCCAAGCCTCACGTCGCCGCCGTAGAGGCGGGCTAAGTCCCGCACGATCGCGAGCCCCAATCCGGATCCGGCCGCGCGGGAATCCCAGCGTTCGCCGATGTTGAAGACGACTTCACGCGCTTCCGGGGGAAGGCCCTGCCCATCGTCCTCGACCGTCATCCCCGTCGCATCGCCGCCTATACAGGCGATTCTCACGGTCGACCTGGCGTGTTTGCAGGCATTGTCCACCAGGTTGGCCAGCATCTCGTTGAGGTCGGCGGGATCGCACGCCAAGCGGCGTCCCTCCGGCACGTCGACCTCGATCGTAACCGACTCGCCCTTGTAGAGGCGTCCAAGCGCCGAGGCGACTTCGAGAGCCGCCTTCCGAGGGTCGGCGACGACGCCGGGGGTCGAGCGCATGGCGACGGCGCGCGCACGCGCAATTTGGTAGTCGATATGGGACTGCATTTTCCGGCACTGGCCGAGGATGGTCGAGGAGGCCTGATCCTGACCTTGGTCGCCCAGCCGATAGGCTTCGTCCGTGACGATGGCGAGCGGTGTCTTCAGACCATGGGCCATGTTGCCCGCTTGGGTGCGGGCGCGCTGGATCAAGTCGCCCGTCGAGGTGAGCAACCGATTGAGGTCATCCACGAGCGGCACGACCTCTGTCGGGAATTGACCGCTCAGCTGGCTCGCGTGTCCGGAGCGGACGCTCTGCAGAGCCGTCCGCAGTTGCCGCATGGGTTTGAGCGCATACAGGATGAGAAGTGTCGCGGCGCCCACCAGCGACAGGCCGAACGCAGCCAGCGACATTGCGAGCGTCGTGTTGAAGCTCGAGACGACCGCATCGAGATGGCGTTCGTCCGTGCCGATGATGAAGCGGTCCGGCTTCTCGCCGGGATCCTCCCACACGGCTTTCTCCACCGCGATAAGGGCCCCCGTCGGGCCTTCGATGACGTGGCTGTGCACGCCGATATCGTTCGGCGCATCGGGCGGCATGCTCAGGGGCGGACCTTCGAGCGAGGCTGAGCGCGCGAGCACTTTGCCGTCCTTTTGGACCTCCCAGTAAAAGCCGGAGAGCGGAACGTCATAGCGCGGGTCGCTGAGGTTGCGCTGCAGATGCAGGCTACCGTCCTGGTGAAACTCGGAAAGCCGCTGCAACTCGTCGAGATGGACATGCAGCTCGTCGTAGAACTGCGTGGTCACGTGATGTTTGAAGATCGCGGACAACACCAGACCGGCGCCGATCGTACCGAGCGCGATCCACAGCGAGGCGGCAAGGATGAGTCTGCTCTTGAGGCTCGTCATGGCGCTCTAATCCATCCTGTAGCCGAGGCCGCGGACCGTCGTGATGATGTCCGCGCCGAGTTTTCGGCGGAGGCGGCTGACATACACCTCGATGGTGTTCGATTCCCGGCTGTCCTCGAGTGCATAGAGGTGTTCGGCCAGTTCCGCCTGCGAAACGATCCGGCCGATACGATGCAGGAAATAGGTCAGCATCTTCATCTCGCGCGCCGTGAGTTTGACGGGCGTTCCGTTCAGCAAGACGCTGCCCGATCCGGTATCGAGCTCTATACCCCGATGGGTCAGGACGGCGCTCGCGATGCCGGATGCGCGGCGGACCAGCGCGCGCAGACGGGCGGCAACTTCGGGCACATGAAACGGCTTTGTCACGTAGTCGTCGGCGCCGGCGTTCAGACCGTCGACCTTTTCCGCCCAGGTGCCGCGCGCGGTCAGGATCAGCACGGGGAGGGCACGGTTGGCGGAGCGCCAGCGTTTGAGGACGTCGATTCCCTGCATTTCCGGTAGGCCGAGATCGAGAACGGCGGCCGCATATTCCTCGTCGAGACCCATCGTATAGCCGTCCGTGCCGTTGTCCGCGCGCTCGACCGTGAAGCCGGCCTGGGACAGACCGGACATCAGCCTTTTGGCGATCTCGTTGTCATCCTCGACCAGCAGGATGCGCATGGCGTTCCTCTCGCTCCGTGTGCGTCACGCTTCTAGCACGCGCCACCTGAAAGGAACCTGAAAAGCCCTGTCAGGTCCCTGCAAGGTTCCGTTCAGGTTGGTTTCAGGTAGCGGCGATAGCCCTGTCGTTGGCCAGCACATTCGCGGCCAGGACGGAGCAAGCCATGCGCGTGTTGCCTTTGACGTGCGTCATCATTTTTGCAGCGGTTATGGCCGGTGCAGCGTCAGCTGAAACCAAGACCGTGACCCTGTCAGCCGATCAGGTTCGCCGCCTCGACATTAAGGTCGAGTCCGTGCAGCCGGCCGAAGCTGAAACCTTGGCGACGCTTCCCGGAACCGTCGTGCCGCCCGTCAATTCGCGCATCGTCGCGACGGCGCCTTTCTCGGGAACCCTGACCCAGGTCCATGTGCTCCCCGGTCAGCGCGTGAGCAAAGGAGAGGCGGTCGCCACTATCTCCAGCCGCGACCTCCTGGATGTCCAGAGCCAGCTGTCCCAGGCCGAAGCCGAGCTGCAGATGGCGGATGCGGTTGCGCGGCGGAAGCGGCTGCTCGTGGACAAGCGCTTCCAGAATCCTGTCGTGGCCGAAGAGGCCGAGGCGCAGGTCGCCAAGATCAAGGCGGTCATCGAGCAGTACCGCCGGACCTTGGCCCTCAACGGGATCTCGCTGGGCGCAGATGGGGCGTATTCGATTCCCGCTGCCGCCGACGGCACGGTCGTCGAAGTCGACGCCATGCCCGGAGAGATGATCGAGGCCATGGGGCCCGTCGTGACCATCGATACCAGCGACGAGCTGTGGGTCGAGGTCCAGGTCCCGGCGCGCCTCTTGCCCGTGATCGAGCCGGGTAGTGCCATCCAGATCGTCGGCGGTCCCAAAGGGCGTGTCGTGTCGATCGGCAAATCGCTCCAGGGCGTGACGCGGTCTGCGATCCTTTATGCGGCGGTCCCCTCCAACAGCGGCCTCCTGGCAGGGCAGTTGGTGTCCGTCTTGCTTCAAAGGCCCGCGGTGGGCGGCGCCTTCTCGGTTCCCAGCAAAGCCGTGGCGCGCATCGATGGCCACAGCGCCGTGTTCGTCCGCAATGACGCCGGGTTCGCGATCGCGCCCGTGGAGTTGCGCGGCAAGTCGACCGAGGCGGCGACCATCGTCGGAAACATCCCGTCGGATGCCATGGTTGCCGCGAGCGGCCTCCCCGAACTCGAGCAAATGCTGGCGGGAGAATAGGCGATGCTCCGGCGTCTGATCGAATTCTCGCTCACGCAGCGTGTCTTCATGCTGCTCGTTTATGCACTGGTGGCGGCTGCAGGCGTCTACGCGTTCCGCACGATTCCCATCGATGCCTTTCCGGACATCTCGCCGGTGCAGGTGAAGATGATCCTGAAGGCACCGGGAATGACGCCCGAAGAGGTCGAGACGCGCGTCAACACGCCGATCGAGATGGAGCTTCTCGGCATTCCGGGGCAGACCATCCTGCGATCGTCCGCGAAATACGGTGTCGCCGACATCACCCTCGATTTCGAAGAAGGCACCGATCTCTATTGGGCACGCCAGCAGGTGGCCGAGCGTCTGGCCAGCGTTCGCGGCGATCTCCCCGGCAGTGTGACCGGCGGGCTCGCGCCGATCTCCACGCCTCTATCGGACGTGTTCATGTTCACGATCGAAGGCGGCGACCTCTCGCTTGAGGATAGGCGCAGCCTTCTGGATTGGACCATTCGGCCGGCGCTGCGCACCATTCCGGGTGTGGCGGACGTGAATGCGCTCGGCGGCATGGTGCGGACCTTCGAGGTCGCGCCCAATGGTGCCGCGTTGGCCGATGCCGGTCTCGGCGTTTCCGATCTGGCCGCGGCCATCGAGGCCAGCAACCGCAATGACGGCGCAGGAAGGCTCACCGAAGGCGAGAAGGCGCTCGTGGTGCGCTCGGAAGGCGCGATCACGACCCCGAAGGATCTCGAGCAAATCGTACTCAAGATGGACGGCGAGCGTGTCCTCCGCCTCGGCGATGTGGCCACGGTCGGCATCGGCAATCTGACCCGCTACGGTGCCGTGACCGAGAACGGGAACGACGAAGCGGTGCAAGGGCTCGTGCTGTCCCTGCGGGGCGCCGACGCCAGCGCCATTGTTCAGGCGGTTCGCGAGCGTCTCGACGAGCTGAAGCCGAGCTTCCCGCCGGGCGTCACCATCGACGTGTTCTACGATCGCTCCGACCTGATCTCAAGCGCCGTCGGCACGGTGACCAAGGCGCTGCTCGAGGCGACGGTCCTGGTCGTCATCCTGCTGGTGGCGTTTCTCGGAAACCTGCGCGCCGCCTTCGTGGTGGCGCTGACGCTCCCGTTTGCGGCGCTCCTGACCTTCGTCATGATGCGTCTGTTCGGGATGACTGCCAATCTCATGAGCCTCGGCGGGCTCGCCATCGCTATCGGTCTGATTGTCGATGCCGCCGTCGTCGTGGTCGAGAATACGGTCGAGCGTCTTCAGCACGCCAAGCCCGACTCCAAGATTCCCAAGCTGAACGAGGTCTATCGGGCCGCCAGCGAAGTGGCCACGCCGGTGACGGCCGGCATCATCATCATTTGCCTGGTGTTCCTGCCGCTGCTGTCGCTGTCCGGCTTGGAAGGCAAGTTGTTCGGGCCCGTGGCGCTGACGATGATCATGGCCCTGAGTGGCTCGCTCGTTTTGTCGCTGACGCTCATTCCCGTCCTGGCGTCGTTCGTCCTCAAGTCGGGTGCGCATGCCGAACCGTGGCTTGTGCGCATGATGACACGCGGCTATCGCGCACTCCTCAAGGCGTGTCTGAGTTTTCCGTTGCCCGTGTATCTGTTGGCGGCCGCCGGACTTGTCGCGCTCGTCGTCGCCTATGGCGCCATCGGCAAGACCTTCATGCCGACGATGGACGAGGGGAACGTGATCATGCAGATCACGAAGCATCCCTCCATCAACTTGCAGGCCAGCATCGACGGTGACCTGCTGATCCAGCGCGCACTCAAGGAAAAGGTGCCTGAGGTTGAGCGCATTGTCGCGCGCGTCGGCTCCGACGAACTCGGTCTCGACCCGATGGGTCTGAACGAGACGGACATGTTCCTCGTTCTGAAGCCGAAGGACGAGTGGCGCGTGCCGGACAAGCAGTGGCTGATCGAGCAGCTGCGCACGGCCATGGCCGATCTTCCCGGCTACGAGTTTGCTTTCACGCAGCCGATCGAGATGCGCACCGCCGAGATGCTGACCGGATCGCGCGGCGATCTCGCGGTCAAGATCTTCGGCCCTGATCTCGAGGTGTTGTCCGACATTTCCGCGAAGATCCAATCGACGCTGCGAAGTGTGCCGGGCGCCGCGGAGGTATCGACGGTCGCCAATGACAGCGTCGACTACATGCAGATCGACGTCGACCGCCTGTCATCGGGCCGGACCGGCTTGTCCGTCACGCGGCTACAGGACGAGCTGCGGTCGGTGATCGAAGGGGCGCCGGTCGGCCTCGTCGCGGAACCTGGACGGCGCACGAACATCGTCATTCGCGGCAGCGAGACCGTCCGCGAGGATCCCGACGTCTTCGCCATGACCCAGTTTGCCGCGGGCGACGGAGGCCTCGTGCGCGTGGGCGACGTCGCCAAGCTCGAGCGTGTCGCCGGGCCGATCAAGATCAGCCGGGAGAATGCATCGCGCTTCGCCGTGGTGCAGGCCTATGTGACCGGTCGCGATCTCGTTGGATTTGTCGAGGAAGCACAGCAGGCGGTCGCCGAGAAGGTTCAGCTGCCGCAAGGCTACCGCCTGGTCTGGGGCGGTCAGTTCGAAAACCAGCGCCGAGCGGCGACGCGTTTGTCCATCGTCATTCCAATCGCGCTTGTCCTGATCTTTGGCGTCCTGTTCGCGACGCTGCGTTCCATGCGGCAGTCCCTGCTGATCCTCGCCAACGTGCCGTTCGCCCTTGTCGGCGGACTGCTCGCCCTGTGGCTGTCCGGCGAATACCTGTCGGTTCCGGCGTCTGTCGGTTTCATCGCGCTGCTCGGCATTGCCGTGCTTAACGGCCTGGTCCTGGTCAGCCACTTCAACGAACTCCTCGCAAACGGCATGGCGGTTCGCGAGGTCGTCTTCGAAGGCGCCGTGCGCCGGCTGCGTCCTGTGATGATGACGGCCAGCATCGCCGCCTTTGGGCTGGTGCCGCTCCTGTTTGCCACGGGGCCCGGTTCGGAAATCCAGAAGCCTTTGGCGATCGTCGTGATCGGCGGCCTCGTGAGCTCGACAGCGCTCACGCTCATCCTGCTTCCGATCCTGTTCCGGCGCTTTGGCGTCGCGGCCCTCTCATCCCGCACATCCGATGGAATGCTCTCATGGACCAATCCCTTTGCAAGCTCACGCTCGTCTGCCCCCCGGACAGCGCCGACCACATCGCCGAGCTGATGCTGAATCTCGAGCCGCCGCTGCCGGGATTCACGACATGGGCTGCCGAAGGCCACGGTTTCGGCTTCGGCGACGCGACCGTCAGCGAGCGTGTGCGTGGGCGCGTGAAGCGCAACGTGATCGTGGCCGTGCTCGGCCGCAGCGTCGCCGCCGATGTTCTCGACCTGATCGAGCGAAAGGGCGCCGTCGCCCACCTCTCTTACTGGATCGAACCTGTCGATGGCTTTGGGCAGATGCAGCGGACTGACCCGGCGCCGGAGCAACGTGACGAGAAACCTGAACCCCAACCAACCCCGGAGGCCAAACAATGACCACCAACCGTCCAACCACACCCGTAAGCCAACAGCGCTTTCAGCCGCTCAGAGGAGTGGTGCTCGCAGCGATGACCGCCGCCTTGCTGGGAGCACCCGCGCTCGTCTCGGAGGCGCGCGCGGCGTCGTCTCAAACAGCTGCTCAGCTTGAGCCCGCAAACTGGTTCGGCGGGAGTCGAAAAGCCAAGAAGTCCAGTAACGTCAAAAGCAGCGATGCCAAGGCCGGCCGGCGTAGCTGCTGGGAATACCGGCGCCATGGAGGCCGGCATAAGCGGGTCAATGTCTGCTTCCTCGAAGGAAAATAGGCGGCTCGCCGCCTGGAGGCGCGGCTAGTAGTCCGCCATCCCATACTGCAAGAGGCGGCGCAGCGCGGCGTGGCCGCCCTTGCATTCAAGGACGTACCATTCCCAGACGACCTTCATAGCCTCGAGGTGAGGGAGCATGTCGTCTGGGATGACCAGATCGGCGACACGCTTGCCGTCCACGACGGCAACCAAGCGTGCCTCGGTTCCGTTCTGCTCCCACTTGAACGTCCTGCGTTCGATCAGGCCGTCCGTTGGTGCGTCGTCCTTGAGGATGCCCATCCGGCAACGGCCTCATTGAGTTGCAAGAAGACTCAATGATAACGTCTAGGTTGTGGCGTGTCACCTCCGGTTGCGAGGTTGATCATCGCCCGGCGCGCTGTCGCGGCCTTGCTGCCGAATACCGGCAAGTCCATCCGCCGATCCCATCGCGGTTGAGAGACGCGACAGGAGCCGATTCTCGCTATTCGAGGTGGGAACTAGGTTGCGGAGGGAAATTCGCCCGCCTGGGCCATTGGAAGTTTTGGTGAGCGCGCAGGGACTCGAACCCTGGACCCTCTGATTAAAAGTCAGATGCTCTACCGGCTGAGCTACGCGCTCTCACCAAGCCGTCCATATGGAGCGGGAGGTGGGGCGAGGTCAACACGCTAGGCCGCCGTTTGCCCGATTCTTTCGCCGCAGGGGCCCGGCTGCTGTTGCCGGGGTCGCGACCAAGAACGCGAAATTGGCCTGTTCAGCGGCCCTCACCATTCAGTATGGTCCCGTCCGGCCCTGCCGGGCCCAATGACCAGAACGTGGGGTGTGGGGGGACGCTTATGAGCACAAAGGAGAAGCAGGGCTCTCCGTGGCGATATTGGCCGCGGCTGCTGCTGATCATTCCGTTCGCGCTCGTGGCCTGGGTGCCCCTCTACAATCGGATCGAACCCACGCTGCTGGGGATCCCGTTCTTCTATTGGTACCAGCTCGCCGCCATCATCGTCGGGGCCCTGGTGGTGATGGCCGTCTACTACCTCGATCGGCGCGAAACGCTCGCGGCGGAGCAGGCCGATCGGAAGACGAAACCCGGTGAGGACGCGGGACGGGGAGGGCGCCCGTGAATTTCGACCTAACCGCGACCATCGTCTTTGTTGTCCTGTTCGTGTTCGTCACCTGGGTCGGCTTCATTGCCGCGCGTTGGCGGAAGGCGGATCTCGACCAGCTCCACGAATGGGGGCTCGGCGGGCGCCGGTTCGGCACGATCGTGACGTGGTTCCTCTTAGGCGGGGATCTCTACACGGCGTACACCTTCATCGCGGTGCCTGCGCTTGTGTTCGGCGTCGGCGCGATGGGCTTCTTCGCCGTGCCCTATACGATCATGATCTATCCGATCCTGTTCCTGGTGTTCCCGCGTCTTTGGGTCATCGCCAGGCGGGAAGGGCATGTGACGGCGGCGGACTATATCCGCTTCCGTTTCAACTCGCGCCTGCTGGCGCTGGCGGTCGCCATGACGGGCCTCGTCGCGACCATGCCCTATATCGCGCTGCAGCTCGTTGGCATGGAAGTCGTGATCGGCGCGCTCGGCTTCGACACGCAGGGTTTTGCCGGACACATCCCGCTCATCATCGCCTTCATCATCCTGGCCGCCTTTACCTATACGAGCGGCTTGCGCGCGCCGGCGCTGATCGCCGTGGTGAAGGACATGCTGATCTTCGTCACGATCTTTGCGGCGATCGTGATCATCCCGGCCAAGCTCGGCGGCTACGGCGCGATCTTCGATGCCGTCCCGAAAGCCAAACTGACCCTGACGCCGCCGACCGGCAACTCACTCGGCAATTACAGCGCCTACGTGACGCTGGCGCTCGGGTCGGCGCTGGCGCTGTTCCTTTATCCCCATTCGATGACGGGGATCTTGAGCGCCTCCAGCGGCCGGGTCATTCGGCGCAATGCCGCGGCGCTGTCGGCCTATTCCTTCATTCTGGGCTTGATCGCACTGCTCGGCTACATGGCGATCGCGGCCGGCGTGGATAAGAACCCGCTGCATGCCGCCGGCTTCGAACGCTACGGCGCGAACTTCGCCGTGCCCGCGCTCTTTCTCGACATGTTTCCGAGCTGGTTCGTAGGCGTCGCCTTCGCCGCCGTCGCCATCGGTGCGCTCGTGCCGGCGGCGATCATGTCGATCGCTTGCGCGAATCTTTTCACGCGCAATCTCTACAAAGAGTATTGGCGGCCGAACTGCAGCGACGCGGAGGAAGCGCGCGTCGCCAAGATCGTGTCGCTCGTGGTGAAGGTGGGCGCGGTCGTCTTCATTCTGGCGATTCCCACCAGCTATGCGATCCAGTTGCAGCTTCTCGGCGGCATCTGGATCATTCAGCTTCTGCCGCCGATCCTGCTCGGACTGTTCACCCGGGGCTTCAATGCGCATGCGTTGCTGCTCGGCTGGGCGGCCGGCACCGCGGTCGGCACGTACATGGCCGCCAGCCGCGGCTTCGTGTCGTCCATCTATCCGTTCGAGGTGCTGGGGCTCACGGTCCCCGGCTATGCGGCGCTCTATTCGGTCATCGTGAACCTTCTCGTGGCCGTGGCGTTAAGTCCCGTGCTGGATCGCCTTTGGCCGCAGGCCGAACCGCTCGACCGGGACCCGATTCGCCGATAGGCTTCGTCCAGCTGTCTTCCCGCCACCGGGCGGGAAGTGAGCCTGCGATAGGGAGGGATCGTCATGGCACAACACAATCCGCAGAGCCGCGGCTACTTGCTCATCGTCCTGGCGGCGATTGTGGTCTGCTTCGTGATTGCGCAGCTCATACTCGGCGGTGGCGAGAGCGACACCCATACCGCGACGGAAGCCGCAGGCGGCCACCAGATGGAGGCGACCGACCCAGGGCACACGGAGACGATGCCCGAGGAGGTGCCGCCCCGCATGGAGATGGGCGGCGCGGAGATGGATGACGGCGTATCGCCGCCCGATGAGATGCAGGAGGACAGCAGCCTCGACGGCGCGCCGGAAGGTAATCCGTAGACGCGGCTTAGAGCCTTTGCGCGAACGCGGTGATTGAAGCGGGATTGTCGGGGTGAAGCCCGGTTCTCGGGGCCAAAAAAGGAAGAGCCCCGGCGCGGGGAGTGCCGAGGCTCGTACGCATTACACAGAACGCACTACCTGCCCAGACCGAACTCTACTGGGCAGGGGGAGCATGGCGAGTTCCTATGGCAGTTCTATGACGATTCGTTGTCAGTTAGCTTAATAACCACAGCCATTTGCGCCCGAATTCTCAACCCGTTTGATGACGCTCAAAGAGGGCCGGAAAGGCTGTCGGATGGCCTCTCGCGGGCGGCTGCGGGCGGCCACGCGCGAGGTGGCTTGTGCCATCCGGTGACGCATGCAAAATGCGCGTTGCGCATCTAAAAAGCTTCGCGAGGACAGTGATATGCGGTGGCGCGGCCAACGGCAGAGCGAGAACGTAGAAGACCGGCGCGGAAGTGGCGGCGGGGTCTTCCGGTTCCCATTTCCAGGCCGCGGCGGGATGCGCGTGCCGTCCAGCGGCGGCGGCGGTGGAAAAGGCGGCGGCATCGGCCTCCTCGGCATTCTGATTATCCTCGGTCTCGTGCTGTTCTTCGGGTTCGATCCCGGCTCCCTCATGCAAGGGTCCGGACCGACCGGCGGAAGCGGATCGGGCTTCCCCGATATTCGCCTTCCGCAGCAACCCCGGACCACCAACCTTCCGGCGCCCGGCACGCAGGGCCAAATCACGAGGCCCCAGTCCTCGAGCGAGGACGATCTCAAGAGCTTCGTTTCGGTCGTTCTCGCGACCACCGAGGACGTTTGGAACAATGTCTTCAACCAGCTCGGCGGGAGATACAGAGAGCCCCGGCTGGTCTTGTTCGACGGCTCCGTTCGCTCTGCCTGTGGCACGGGCATGTCGGCAATGGGACCCTTCTACTGCCCGGCCGATGAGAAGGTCTACATCGATCTCGAATTCTACCGTGAACTGAAGAATCGCTTCCGTGCGCCCGGCGACTTTGCCCAGGCCTATGTGATCGCCCACGAGGTCGGGCATCACGTTCAGAAGGTGTTGGGGATCGCCGACAAGGTCGAGGCGGCGAAGCGGCGGATGGGCCGCAGGGGCGGCAATGCGCTGCAGGTCCGCATGGAGCTGCAAGCCGATTGCTTCGCCGGCGTCTGGGCCCACCAGATGCAGGCAGAAAAGGGGCTTATCGAGCCGGGCGATATCGACGAGGCCTTACAAGCGGCCAGCGCCATCGGCGATGATCGCATTCAGCGCCAGACCCAAGGTTACGTCGTTCCGGATTCGTTCACACATGGCTCATCGGAACAACGCGTGCGATGGTTTCGCCGCGGATTCCAGAGCGGACAGCTTCAAGCCTGCGATACGTTCAATACTGATCAACTATAGCACGAGGTCTGACGAGACATATCGTGCTTAGTGTGGTGCGTTGCCCCGCGAGTCAGCGTAGGCTGTATTTTCTGAACGGGGTCAATGAGGTGCGGTCTCTTGGCTGTCCCAATAATCAATAAGCGGGGGCCAGTTGGGTATATCCCGGTGGTTTGTGGCCGCAGCGTTTTTCGCTGTCTCGGCCCATGTCTGGGGCGTTGCAGGCGCGTCGGACGATGAAGTTGTTCTTGGCACCACGGTGCCGCTGACAGGAGCCCACAGGCGCGGCGGCGCCGATACCAAAAATGGATACGAACTTGCCATCCGCCAGGTGAACGGCCGGGGCGGGGTCGTGGTGAATGGAAAGCGCTATCGCCTCAAGGCGCGCTACTACGACGACAAGTCCGATCCTTTGCAGGCGCAGGAACTGATCGACCGGCTGATTCACAAAGACGGCGTGAAGTTCATCCTGGGCCCATACCATGCCGGTCAGAATCGGGCCGTGCTGACGACGATTGAGCGCAATCGTGTCCCCATGGTCGACGCGCATTCGGTCGCGAGGGGGCAGGGAACCCGCAGCAGAAGCCACGGTTATTCTTTCGCCGTCGCCGCGTCGCCGGACCAGTACTTCACACCGGCCCTCGAATTCGCTGCGGCTTTTGCCGCCAAGTTTGGTAAAGCCGCGAATGATCTGCGGATCGCCATGGCGACCGAGGACGATTCGTTCTCGCGCGAAGTACGCGTCGGCATCCTGTCCGATGTTCGGCGACTCGGGATTGCATGCGTTATCGACGACCAATTGCCCGAGAACTTCGAGAGCATGCCCGCGACGCTGGATAAGGTGAAGAAGCTCAAGCCGGACATCTTCTTGGTGTCGGGGCATGACGAGACAGCCATGACGGCGGTCAGCGAAATCGAGAAAGCAGGCGCAAGCGTGCCGATGGTTGCGGTGACCCATTGCCAAACCGCGCGGCTCGCACAGCAGGGCGATCGCTCTTCGAACTTCGTTTTTTGCCCGGTGCAATGGGATCGTGCGGCGAAGCACGAGGGCGCGCTGTTCGGGACGAGCGAGGAATTCGCTCGTGTGTACGAGAAGGCCTACGACCATGAGCCCACGTCAGTCGCGGCCCAGGCCGCGGCTGCGGTCTATGTCTTTGCGGATGCATTCAACCGTGCGCAGAGCTTCGAACCCGAGGCGGTGCGTGACGCCATCTCGGCCACGGACCTCGATACGTTTTTCGGACACATCAAGTTCGACTCCCAGGGCACGAACAGTGAGAAGTCGTTGATGCTGACCCAAATCATCGATGGTGATTATGTGCTCATCGCACCGCATGCCTGGGCGGAGCAGGAGCCGGTCCTCACGAAACCGGCAATCACCGAACAGGCGCCATAAGCGCCTGGCCGTAGAATGTCGCAGGACCTAGTAGGAACCTAGAGGGCGTCTCCGGCATAGACGGTCGCCGCACAGGGCCGGTCCGCCCGCTTGAACAGCGAGCAGGCACCCTCGGCATCCTGGGCATTGGCGAACGGCCCGGCGATCAGACGCCAGCCATTGTCCGGACCGCGAACGCGCCGCGGCTGTAGTCCCGCGACCAGGGCCGCATGCTTCGTGAGATATTCGCGCCATAGCGGGCGGAGCTCGTCGCGCTTGGCCACGCTGCCGATTTCGATGCCGTAGCGCGTGGAGCCGTCATTGGCGGCCGGCGGCAGGGCGACCGGATCCAAGGCCGCGACATCAGTGCGCTCCTCGACGACATGAGTTTGCGCCGGTGCAGCAGGTGGGGCTGCGGCCGCAACAGGAGGCGCTGGGGGCGGTGGCGCGGGTTCAGCAGGTTTCGGGGGCGCAGAAGCCGCGGCCACGGCAGGCTTGGGAGGCTCTGGCGCGGCCATGGCAGGCTTCGGCGGTGGGGCCGCAGCCGCAGGAGCGGGAGGCGCCGCCGGTTTTGGCGTCTCAGCGGCCTGTGGCGCCGGAGCGGGTTTTGGCGCCGGAGCGGGCTTGGGTGCGGCCTGTGCCGCCGGTGCTGGCGTCGGCGCGCTGACGGCGGATGCTTTCGGCAGTGGCTCCAGCTTCGGCATCGCGCGAGGTGGCGACGTGGAGACGGAATTGGAGGGCGGCAGTTTCGCCGCTGGTCCAATGAAGCTCTCGATCGGCCGCAGCCGCTTGTCCAAGGTGGCCAAATGCTGTGAGAGCGTTTGGAGATTCGCGTCGATGACGCCCAATTGTTCCGTTGACAGGCCTGCTTGGGCGGCAGGCGCGGAGGCGGCAGGCGCAGAAGGCGCAGGCGCGGCCATCTGGGCCGTGCGGCTGACAGCCGGTGCGGCGCCGGTGAAAAGCGTGAACAGGTAATAGGCGGAGAGGCCGCCGAGGGCGATCCACAGTACGGAGACTACGGTCCGGACCGTACCGGACGTGCCAACACGCCGTCGTGCCATGGGAAACCTCCTCTCGCCGCGTCCACGGCGCTCACCGCCGGACGCATCCCCTCAAATCGTTGAGCCGAAGCTGCAAATCGGAGATTACCCGCTTCACTCCACGGGTCAATTTTTCCCGTAACGTAACCCTCTCATGACAAGAATTGCGGCTCAGCGCGGTGGCCCTGAGCGCTGCTATGGACTAGATAGGGCGCGGTTTCTGAAAAACGCGGGGGTTGCCGGTCCGGGCTCCCGAAAGCGCATAGGATTTACGAAGTCAGATGACACAGGCTCTCGCCGTCGTCCTTGCCGCGGGCAAGGGCACCCGCATGAAGTCGGATCTGCCCAAGGTCCTCCATCGCCTGGCCGGCGCGCCCATGCTCGCGCACGTGCTCGGAGCCGCTGCCTCGGCGGGCGTCAAGCGCGCGGCTCTCGTGATCGGCCCGGGCATGGATACCGTGGGCGAGGCGGGACTGTCCGTCGTGCCCGAGGCGCAAGTCTTCGTGCAGGCGGACCAGATGGGCACCGCGGACGCGGTGAAGTCGGCCGCGCCGGCCTATGAGGGCGCGGACGGTCCGGTGCTGGTTCTTTACGGCGACACGCCGCTCCTGCGGCCCGAAACGCTGAAGGCGGTCCTGGGCGAACTGGAAGCGGGCGCCGATCTTGTCGTCATCGGTTTCGAGGCGGCCGATCCTACCGGCTATGGCCGTCTACTCTTCGACGACAAGAGCCGGCTTGCGGGGATACGCGAGGAAAAGGATGCCACGGCCGCCGAGCGCGCGCTGACGCTCTGCAACTCGGGCATCATGGCTTTCCGGTCGGGCAAAACGCTGTCGGACCTGATCGCGCGCATCGGCAACGACAACGCCAAGGGCGAATACTATCTCACCGACGCGGTCGGGCTCGCGTATCAAGACGGACTGCAGACGCGGGTGGTCCTGTCGAACGGCGAGGAGGTTCTCGGCGTCAACTCGCGGTCGGAACTGGCGGTTGCCGAAGCGCTGATCCAGCGGCGGCTGCGCGCCGCGGCCATGGAGCAGGGCGCAACCTTGATTGCCCCGGAGACCGTCTTCTTCAGCTACGACACCGTCATCGGCCGAGACGTGCTCATCGAACCCAATGTGATCTTCGGACTGGGGGTCACGATCGAAGACGGCGTGACCATCAAAGGGTTCTGTCACTTCGAACAGGCGCGGATTGGCGCGAACGTGACCATCGGACCGTATGCGCGGCTGCGGCCGGGTGCCGATCTGGCGCCAGGGTCCCATGTGGGCAATTTCGTCGAGATCAAGAATGCGCATATCGCCGAGGGCGCGAAGGTCAATCACCTCACCTATATCGGCGATGCCACCGTGGGCGCGAAGGCGAATATCGGCGCTGGAACGATCACCTGTAACTATGACGGCTTCGCCAAGCACAAGACGGAGATCGGTGCGGGCGCCTTCATCGGCTCGAACAGCTCGCTCGTGGCACCGGTCAAGATCGGCGATGGCGCCTACGTCGGATCCGGCAGCGTGATCTCGAAGGACGTTCCCGACGACGCGTTGGCGGTCACGCGGGCAAAGCAGGAAGAACGCGCCGGCTGGGCCGCGAAGGTCCGGGAGCGGCGGAGCCGGGACAAGTCCAAATAGGGCAGGTCCGATACGCGGCACGGCGTAGCTCGCAATAAAGCGATACAGCTCGTGAGTTGCGATGATGCCGGTGCCTAGCTAGCAACAATCAAGACCCGAAAACGCATGACGCATGACGAGACGATAAGGGAGTAGAGGACGATGTGCGGAATTGTTGGCGTCCTCGGCAAAGGGCCCGTCGCCGAGCTGCTGGTCGATGCGCTGAAGCGCCTCGAATACCGCGGCTATGATTCGACGGGCGTTGCGACCGTGGGCGCGCGCGACATCGAGCGGCGGCGCGCCGAAGGCAAGCTGCGCAACCTCGAGGCGCTGCTGGCGAGCGAGCCGCTGCAGGGTAATGCCGGCATCGGCCATACCCGTTGGGCCACGCACGGGAAGCCGAGCGAGGCCAACGCCCATCCGCACATGACCGATGATGTAGCGGTCGTTCACAACGGCATCATCGAGAATTTCCGCGAGCTGAAAGCCGAGCTCCAGGGCGAAGGCGCCGCCTTTACGTCCGATACGGACACGGAAGTGATCGCGCATCTCATCACGCGTGAACTGCGCGATGGGAAGGACCCCATCGCTGCCGTCCATAAGGTGCTGTCCCACCTTCAAGGCGCGTTCGCGCTCGCGATGATCTTCAAAGGCTATGACGACCTCATGGTCGCCGCCCGGCAGGGCAGCCCCCTGGCCATCGGCTATGGCGTCGGCGAGATGTATGTCGGCTCCGATGCGATCGCGCTGGCGCCGTTCACCGACAACATCGCCTATCTGGAGGACGGCGACTGGGCCGTCATTACGCGTGAAGGCGTGACCATTCATGGGCGCGACGGAGCCGTGGTCGACCGCAGCGTCGTGAAATCCAGCGGCGCGGGGCTCGTGGTCGACAAGGGCAATTTCCGCCACTTCATGGCCAAGGAGATTCACGAGCAGCCGGAAGTCGTCGGCCATACCCTGGCGCACTATCTGGACCTTGCGTCCAATCAGGTCGCGCTGCCGGACCTTCCGTTCGACTTCGCCAATATCAACCGGCTGTCCCTGTCGGCGTGTGGCACGGCATTCTATGCGTGTCTCGTCGCGAAGTACTGGTTCGAGCGTTGGGCGAAACTGCCGGTCGATGTGGATATCGCCTCGGAGTTTCGCTACCGCGAGATCGCGATGGATCCAGGCGGCGCGGCGCTGTTCGTGTCCCAGTCGGGCGAGACGGCCGACACCTTGGCCTCGCTCCGCTACTGCCGGGAGCAGGACCAGCATGTCCTGTCCGTGGTCAATGTGCGCGAGTCCTCGATTGCGCGCGAATCGGACGGCGTTTTGCCGACGCTCGGCGGCCCCGAGATCGGCGTGGCCTCGACCAAGGCGTTCACCTGTCAGCTCACCGTGCTGGCGTGTTTGGCGATCGCTGCGGGCAAGGCGCGGGGCACGATCGGCCCCGAGCTCGAGGCCGAGCTCGTGGAGGCCCTGGTGGAGGTTCCCCGGCACATGGCGGAGATTCTTCGCGATGAGTCACCCTACGAGGAACTGGCCCACAGCCTGTCGAAGGCGCGGGACGTACTCTATCTCGGCCGCGGCACGAGCTATCCGATCGCGCTCGAGGGTGCGCTCAAGCTCAAGGAAATTTCCTATATCCACGCCGAAGGCTACGCCGCCGGAGAGCTCAAGCACGGCCCGATCGCACTGATCGACGAGAGCGTGCCGGTCATCGTGATCGCCCCGCGGGACGAGCTTTTCGACAAGACCGTCTCCAACATGCAGGAAGTTGCGGCGCGGGAGGGCAAGATCGTCCTCGTCAGCGACGCAGATCCCGCCAGCGTCGGCTGCGCGGTGCAGACCACTCTGGCGGTCCCGACCGTTCACCCTTTCGTTTCGCCGTTGGTCTATGCTGTTCCGGTTCAGTTGATCGCCTATTACACGGCGGTCTTCATGGGAACCGATGTGGATCAGCCTCGAAATCTCGCAAAGTCAGTTACGGTCGAGTAGACTCTAGCCTCGGATTTGCCTGATTTCTTTGATTGAGCAAGGGCATGGCGGATATTCAGGACACCGTCCGGCCGCGGAATTTGGGCAGCGTCGGACACCTCTTGCGACTTCTCTCCGGAAGGCTTGCCCCTGGGTTGGGGGTGGCGCTCGGGGTGACATGCGCTGTGGCCGTGCTGCCGGCACCCGCCTTCTCCCAGGACATCGGCTTGAGGCGCGGCGAGGCCTCGTTGACCGCAGGTCAATTCACCGACGCGGCACGGCAGCTTTCGGCGACGGTCAACGATCCGGACGCCACCATCAATCAAGTGTCCAGAGCCCTCTATCTGCGCGGCATCGCCTACCGGCGGGCCGGCTATCCGGGGCAGGCCGCGGCCGATCTCGGGGCGGCTCTGTGGCTTGGACTGCCGTCCTCCGACAAGGCGCGCGCCTACGTGAACAAAGGCCTCGCCTACCAGGCCGCCGGGATGGAGAGCCAGGGCGCGTCCGCGATGGCGCAGGCCCGGCGCTACTCCAGTGCCAGCACCGTGCAGAAGCTCATCTCCCAGGACGGCGGCGTCGGGCCCGTGGCGAGTGGGGGGGTCGCGAGCTTCATCCCCAGCGTTCCCAGCGTGCCTAGCCCCGGCGAGGTATGGGAAAAGGTCGTTCCGAGTTTCGGCGCGCCGAAGACGGCGGCCCAGCCCGAAGGCGAAGCGGCCCCGGCTGAGAACACCAGCGTCTGGAACAAGATCGTCCCGAGCTTCGGGTCCCCCAATGCAGCAACGCAGAGCGCGACCGCGCCGGCAGGCGAGGGCGCGTCGGCGGCGGCCCCGCAGGCAGCCCCGACCTCGGGGTGGGATGCCTCGGTGAGCGAGGGATCGGGCGGGAATGCCGTCTCGCGTTGGTGGGATTCGGTGGCTGGCGGCGGCGCGCCTGCCGCGCAGACAGCGCCGGCCCCGGCGGCCCCAAGCGCGCCTGCCGCGAACACCACGACGACCGCGCGGTCTTCAACGGCATCGTCCGCGGCGGCACAGCCCCAGGCGGCGCCGACAACGGGGTGGGATACCTCCGTGAGCGAAGGCGAGGGCGGAAGCGGGGTAAAGAAATGGTGGAATTCGGTCACAGGCAGCGGTCAATAGACCCCAAAGGCGCGCATTCTCTTCGATCCATAGACAGGTTATGACTTTCATCCCACTAAGCGCCTTCAGTTCCCTCATTTTGGATTTTTCCCGAAGCCACACCCCACGATGACCAATCCCGACGACAAGAACGCGGACCAAAAACCCGAGCACCACGATCCCGATTTTCCGGGGCTCGACGACGACGACGATCACAGCCTGTTCGGCGCGCTCGAGCCGACCTCGTCGCATTTCCTAGCGCGCCTCCGCGGCTACTTCCTCACGGGCCTCATCATCGTCGGGCCCGTGGCAATCACCATCTATGTGGTCTGGTGGTTCATCAACCTGGTCGATGGCTGGGTGAAGCCGCTCATCCCGAACTCCTACCTGCCGGACAACTTCCTGCCCTTCAACGTGCCAGGCGTTGGCCTCGTCTTCGGCATCGTTGGCCTGATGCTCATTGGTGCGCTGGCCGCGAATCTGTTCGGCCGGACGATCGTGAGCTACGGCGTCATCCTGCTCGACCGCATGCCGGTCGTGCGCGGCGTGTATCGGCTCTTGAAGCAGATTTTCACCACCGTCTTTTCGAAGCAGGGGACCTCGTTCAAGCGCGTCGGCCTCATCGAGTTTCCGCGGAAGGGCCTCTACGTGATCGTGTTCGTCTCCGGCGATCCGCCCGGTGAGATCAAGGACAAGCTCGACAACGACGAGCTCATGACCGTGTTCATGCCGAACGCGCCGAACCCGACGACGGGCTTCGTAATGTTCATGCCCGCGAAGGACGTGATCCTGCTCGACATGGCGATCGACGACGGCGCCAAGCTCGTCATCTCCGCCGGCCTCGTAGCGCCGAAGCAGAGCAAGCTGAAGCAGCTTGCCGAGCAGGCGAAGAAGAAGCAGGCGGCGCCAACGGTTGTCACGCCGAAAGAAGAAGAGCCCGCCGCTTAGGACGGGCTCTCTACTCGGGAATCGCTTGTTGGCGTTCGGCGCCTACTCCGCACTGGCCTTCTTCACGGCAGGCGGTTTCCAGGAGCCTTTGCCCGCAGGGAGGATCGATGGGTCTCCGGTCTTCGGCCAATAGAGCCGCATGACGAGATAGATGGGTCCGTCCGGGGCCGGCAGCCAGTTGGACTCCTTGTCGGCGCCCGGCGACTTGTTCTGAATGTACAGCGTCAACGAGCCGTCCTCGTTCGTCTTCAACTCGGGCAGCATGGGCGAGTTGATGAGATAGCGGTTGATCGGGTTCTTGATCAAAAGCTGCGTCTTGCCGTCGTACATGGTCACGGACCAGAACGCGTTGACCGGCGGTAGCTCGTCCTTGGCGAAGGTGAGGGTGTAGTTGGCCGCGCTGCCATCAAGCGGCTTCCCGTCTTGGTCCACGCGCGTCAGCGGGTAGGTCGCCTCTATCGAGTCGTTGCCGTAAATGCCGCCTTGGGCGCCCGCGGCCCGCTTCAACCAATCGCCGTCATAGAAGGCTTGGTCGCCGAACCAGGATCCGATCTTCCAGCCATTGATGTCCTTGGCGCCGGAGCCCAGTTCGTTCGCAACCTTCTTGGCGCCTTCTTTCATGCCGAGGCCGATCTCCAGCCGATGGCCGAGGGGCAGCTCGCTGAACTTGTAGCTCTTGCCCGGGCCGACGCCGATCTTGGCGAGCTTGGCGCGAATCTCTTTCTCGTTTTCGGCGGGCGGGGCGAATTGAAGTGCAAAGTCGAGATACTCGAAGAAATTGCTCTTCATCAGATCCTTGTCGATCTTCGGAAAGTCGACTTCGGGTGCGGGCGGCGGCGCGGCCGTGCCGAGAAAGGCGTGCAAGGGCTCGACCTTGTAGCCGGCCTGCACTTTCTTGACGTTGTCGATATCGGCGGCGTCGAAGAGCTGGGTCCGGAAAATGGTGAGTGCGAAATCCGTCGAGGACCGGAACACCTTGTCGACACCCTTGGGCGCTTCGCCCTCCCAGTTGGGGCCGACGACCATGTAAGTGCCGGCCTGATCGCCGGTCGCCCGGCTGCCGATGTAACCGTAATTGTAGGTGTTGCCGTCTACGAGCTGGACCGAGTAGTAGCGCTTCTTTTCGACCGCCGGTACCGAGATGACCATCGGCTCGGCGCGCAAGTCCAGCCACGACATGGAATAGGGCGTGTCGCTGTTCGGCGTGACGACCGCCGTGTCCTTGTACGTATAGACCTGCGAGTCGTTCTTGATGTGGTTGAACGGCGCCTTGTACTGGCTCGAGTTCTTGTCGACCGCGTACTCGTACATCACCGCGTAGTTCATCACGATGGGAAGGCCGTAGATGAAGCCTTCCTCGGCGATGTCCTTGGCCTCCACGATGTCGGGCCAATCTTCGGCGTGTGAGGCGGTTGGGGACAGAAGCAGCGAAGCGCCGAAGGCGACGGCAGCCAGTCCCGTTAGTGCTGTGTTCCGGTCCATGGTCAGAGCACTCCTCTCGTGTCCGTGGCATCTCGCATACGCGGCACTGGCGCTGTCCGGGTACAGGATATCGACGCCAGCGCCGTGACACCATGATGATCATGCCAAGCATCGATGGCGCCTGATCAAACGAAAGGTGCGGGAGAAATCTCCCCGCACCCTGCTGAGTCTGAGCCGAAATTAGTAGAGGTCGCGGCCGGCGTCTTCCGACGTTCCGATCGCGTCCGTTTCCTCATCGGTCGGCGTTGTGGTCTCCTTGAAGGTCTCCTTCAATTTGTCCATGAAGGTCTCCTCCTTGGGAGCCTCTTCCGCCGCGTCTCCGGCCGTGGCGCTGCCGCCGGCGGCCTCGTCCTGAGCGTGAACCGGTGCGGGAGCCAGTCCGAAACCGACCAGCAGAAGTCCGGCGCAAAGCCCTGCAAGTAACTTTGTCATCTGAGTTTACCCTCGAGAATGTGCTCTCAATGCTGTGGCCTTACGGCTAGAGGCCGTGTGCCTTGGCGTCTGCTTCTTCCGACGGGGTCAGCTCGCCGGCTTGCTCAAGCGCCTTGATGCAGTCAGGAGACAGCTCATGGCCGTGCTGGCGCATGCACAGTGTCAGCAGCTCGGAGCCGATGCCGTCTTCATTGCAGTACTTCCGGTAGTCGACGTCGCAGTACTTCTCTTCGGCGGGCGTCGGCTCGCCGGCGTAGGCCGGAATGGCGAGAGCACCGGTCAGGACGGCGGCGATTGCTAGAATTTTCGTCATGTTTTCCTCACTAGAATAAATGGCAGTGTCAGCTTCTACATCCGCGCAACAAGGGGAGCTAGTAACAAGGGGCGCTAGTAAAGAGCGGCGCGCCGGAACGAGCGCCGCGCGACGCCCGCGTAGGAGAGCGGCGTTAAAGGCCGGCCGATAATGTCGATGAAGACGGCGACCTCGGTGCCCTCGGTGGGCATCTCGCCTTCGATCACCTTGACCGTGTAGGTGAGCGTGTTGTTGTCGAGGACCGGGTCCTTGAGCTCGACAACTGTCTGCTTCATCGTCTTGCCGTCGATGATAGAGACGTCGGCATTCGGCGGATCGGACTTGAAGCTATCCGCTCCCTCACTCCAGAACGGGATGAACTTCGTCGTCTCCATATTGCCGGCGATGCGCTCGGGACGATCCGTGAAGAACAACGTCACGGGGCTGACATTCTCCAGTTTCAGCGTGTTGGTGTCCGGGTCGAACGCCATGCTCTTGGCGGTCTGTACGAACAGGAAGTCGGCCTTCTTCTCTTCTGCGGCATTGGCAACGAAGACGCCAAGGAAGAGAAGTGTCAGGGCCAGCGGGACGCCTACAGCACTGCGAGCTCGTATCGTCATTACGGGAGTTCCCTCTAGGATTGTAAGCGCGTGACCCTATGCAGGGGCTCGGCTATAAGTCTTGCCATCTGGTGCCAAAAGGAACGGTCGCGAATGCTGCAGGAGAGCTTTGGGCACAACCCGCGGACGCTTCTTCATATCGCGCCGTATCTGTTGAGCCGCTCGGTATCGCCGGCCGACATATTCAAACGGGTCGGCGTATCGCCTTCCGCGCTCCTGAACCCCGATGGCTGGGTACCGCGCGACCTTTGCTTCGCGCTTGGCAACGAGCTCTATGCCGTCACCGGTGACCGGTTCCCCGGCGCCGATATCGGGCGCATGTTCAAGCTGACCGACCTCGGCACGTGGGGCGTCGCGATCTGCGGTGCCCGCACGGTGCGCGAAGCCTGTCAGACCGCCGCGAAAGGTGTCGGCCTTATCCATCAAGGAACCGATCTACGCTTTGATGTTGATGGGGGACAGGGCGTTCTCAGTCTGTCGTTCGCCGGCCGGTCCGCGGCCGAGCCGCAACAGCATGTCCTCGGTGCCCTTGCCGTTCTGCGCGGCATCGCGCTGCTTGCAGGCGTGCCCGAGGCGGTCGGCGCGCAGTTCGTTCAGCCATACGAACGGGCAGGCGACCGGCTCGAGGAAACGTTCGGAGCCTCGCTCGCCTTTGGCTGCGACCGCGATGGGATCGTTGTCGACCGCTCGATCCTGGACTTCCCGCTGCCTCCCTTCGATCGGGCGACGCGGACGGTTGATCCCCTGGAGACAGCTGAGCGCTTGGGGGTGTTCGTCAAGGAGCTTCTGCCTTACGGCGCCGTGACGATCGATCATGTGGCCGGTCTCTTACATCTAAGCCGGCGGACGTTGCAGCGGCGGCTTCGAGACTTCGGCTTCTCGTTCGAGGAGCTCGTCGACGACGTGCGGCGCGTCGAAGCCATCCGCCGGGTCGTCATTGGCGATGAGTCCGCGCTCGAAATCGCGTTCATGCTCGGCTATTCGGACCAGGCGCATTTCAGCCGCGCCTTCCGCCGGTGGACGGGTCTCTCGCCGCGCGACTATGCTCGGCGCATCTGAGCCACTCAGGGCTAGCCCGCCCGCATGAGCCTCACGGCATCGTCGCGTTCGAATAGGTAGAGCAAAAGCCGTAAGCGTTCGCCGCGCTCACCTTCCAGATGCGGCATGCGTGAAAGGCAGAGCCTGGCCTCGTCACGGGCGGCGGCGAGCAGGTCCTGATGCTCGGGGAGCTGCGCGATGCGAAAGGCGGGGAGGCCGCTCTGCCGCGTACCAAGCACTTCGCCTCCGCCGCGCAGGCGCAAATCCTCCTCCGCGATGACGAAGCCGTCTTCCGTGTCGCGCATGACGTTGAGCCGCTCGCGCGCGACCTCGCCGAGTGGTGCCTTGTAGAGAAGCACGCAGGAGGACTGCGCCGCCCCGCGGCCGACGCGCCCGCGCAATTGGTGCAGCTGGGCCAGGCCGAAACGTTCCGCATGTTCGATGATCATGATCGACGCATTGGGAACGTCCACGCCCACCTCGATCACGGTGGTGGAGACGAGCACGGCAAGCTCACCGGCCGCGAAGCGCGCCATGACGGCGTCTTTCTCTTTGCCCTTCAGCTTGCCATGCACCAAGCCGACCTTGTCGCCGAAGCGTTTCTGCAGATGCGCAAAGCGTTCCTCGGCCGCGGCGAGATCGAGCATTTCGGATTCGCCCACGAGCGGGCACACCCAGTAGACCTGTGCGCCGGTCTCGACGGCGCGTTCGATCCCTTCCACCACTTCATCGAGCCGCTCCAGGGGCACCGTTCGCGTCAGCACGGGCTTGCGCCCCGGCGGCTTCTCGTCGAGCCGTGACACGTCCAGATCGCCGTAGCTGGTCAGCAGCAGCGTGCGCGGAATGGGGGTTGCCGTCATGACGAGGAGTTCGGCGCCCGCGCCGACGCCTTTGGCCTGAAGCGCCAGCCGTTGATGCACACCGAAGCGATGCTGCTCGTCGATGACTGCAAGGCCGAGATCCTTGAACGCAATTGCCTCCTGAAACAGCGCGTGGGTGCCGAGCAGGATGTCGATCTCACCAGCCTTCAACGCGTCCAGGATCGCCAGCCGTTCCTTGCCTCGCTCGCGGCCCGTAAGCAGCCGCACGCGAAGGCCGGCGGGCGCGGCGAAGCGAGAGATGGTTTCGTGGTGCTGGCGCGCCAGAAGCTCGGTCGGAGCCATCAAGGCGGCCTGGTGACCGGCTTCGACTGCTGTCGCCATGGCCAGAAGCGCGACAATCGTCTTGCCGCTGCCGACGTCGCCTTGCAGCAGGCGCAGCATGTGGAGCGGGTCGGCCATGTCGGCGTCGATCTCCGCGAGCGCGCGGGTCTGGGCGCCGGTCAGCGCGAAGGGCAGGGCATCGAGGATGGCTTTGCGAAGCCGTCCCGGCGCCGTGATCGTCCGGCCCGCGCGGCGCTTCATCGATTGGCGGAGAATGGCGAGTGCCAGCTGGTTGGCGAGAAGCTCGTCATAGGCGAGCCGTTCGCGCACCGGGTTGGCCGGCAGGAAGTCTTCGTCGCTCGTCGGCGCGTGAAGCGCCTTGATGCTCTCGGCGAACGAGGCCCAATCGTTCTTCTTCAGGAATGTATCGTCGATCCACTCGGGCAGGGCCGGCAGCGCCTGCAGCGCGCCGTGGACGGCTTTGCGCAGGCTCGTATTGGAGAGGCCGGCCGTGAGCGGGTAGACCGGTTCGAGCTCCGGCACACCGGCGCCTTCCACAGGGGCCACATGGTCCGGGTGGGGCATTTGCAGGCGGCCGTCATAGGATTCGAGCCGGCCCGAGATGATCCGGGTCTCGCCCACCGGAAGCAGGCGTTCCAGATAGCGCTGGTCGGCCTTGAAGTAGACGAGGTCCAGGGCGCTGGTTTCGTCCTCCACCAGGATGCGATAGGGCGCCCGGCGCCCCTTTCGCCCGCCGCCGGGACGATGCTCTGCCAGGCGGACGGTCAGGGTCACGATTTGCCCCAGCGGGCTCTCGGCGATCGACGGTGTGTGCGCCCGGTCGATGAGGCCGACCGGAAAATGCCACAGAAGGTCGATCAGGCGTGCATGAGCCCCCGCATGCTTGTTGCCCGCGCCCTTGGGCCCGACACCTTTGGGCGCTAAAAGTTTGTCTAGGAGCCCTTCGATTCGCGGGCCGACACCTTTCAGCGTGCGTACGGGTGTGAAGAGCGGATTGAGCCGGGCGGGGCGCATGGGACTAGTCTATCAGGCGATTCGGCACGGGCCTGGTATCCCAAAGCGCGGCTTTTGTAGCGCAGGACATGCGCTCTGTGTGGCGCGGCGGGGCCTTGACATCGAAAGGGCCGCTCGGTCTAACGCAGCAACGAGGATTGGAAGCTTGGATCATGACGAGTGATCTTGGAATGCGGCGCCGCCGGGCCGTCTGGCGGGCTTCTCACAGAGGCACGAAGGAGATGGACTATCTGCTTGGCCGCTTTGCCGAGCAAGCCGTCGACAGCATGAATTCCGACGAGATCGCCGTCCTGGAGCGCCTGATCGAGATGCAAGACCCGGAAATCGAGTTGTCCGTCTATGAGGGATACTCGCTGGGCGACAAGGATCTGGACACGCTGATCGTCCTGATCCGCGAGTTCCACAATTTTCCGGGAACGCGGCAGTAGCCGCGCCAGCCGAGCAAGCCGTAGCGTCATGAGTTCTCAAGATCCTCTGCCGTCCCTGCCTGTGGACCGCCTTCTGGCGGGTCATCGTGCCATCGCGAGCGGCGTGCCCGAAGGGCTCGACGCCTTGCTGCTCGGGGAACTCGCGCGCCATGCGGGTGCGCCCATCCTGCATGTGGCGCGGGACGGGCAGCGCGCGGCGACGCTCGAAGAAGCCATTCGCTTTTTCGCGCCCGATGTGCGCGTCCTGAACTTCCCCGCCTGGGACAGCGTGCCCTACGACAGGGTCGGGCCCAATGCGGAGATTGTCGCCGACCGGATCGAGGCCCTGTCGGCCCTCGCTGCCCGGCAGGACGGAGACGCGGCCCCGCTCGTGCTGCTGACCTCCGTGAATGCGGTTCTTCAGCGCGTCCCGCCGCGCGCCTTTATCGAGGCTTCCAGCCTCAATCTCCGTGCCGGCAATGTCCTGAACATGGGCAAGCTCGTGGAGCGGCTCGAGTCTGCAGGTTACGTGCGCACCGGCACCGTGACCGATGCGGGCCAGTACGCGGTGCGGGGCGGCATCCTCGATCTATTCCCGCCGGGAGGGCAGCCAGTCCGGCTCGATTTCTTCGGCGACACGCTGGAATCCATCCGCGCCTTCAATCCGGAAACCCAGCGCACGGAATCGCGCATCGAGGCGATCGATTTCCTGCCCATGAGCGAAGTGGCGCTGACGCCCGAGGTGCGCAGCGGGTTCCGCCAGCGTTACGTGGAACTGTTCGGGACCGTGAAGGGTGACGACCCTCTCTACGAGGCCATCTCGGCAGGCCAGCAGCACCAAGGCATGGAGCATTGGCTGCCGCTGTTCCATGAGCGGCTCGATACGCTGTTTGATTATCTGCCAGGCGCCGTCGTCACACTCGATCCGTTGTCAGACGATGCGCGCGAGAGCCGGCTGGAACAGGTGACTGATCACCATGACGCCCGTTCGGAAGCACTGGAGCGGAAGGCATTCGGCGCGCCGCCTTATCATCCGGTCCCGGCCGACAGCATGTTCCTGACGGAATCCGAGTGGCAGGGGCTCTTGAGCGCTGCGCCGCATGTGATCGCTTTCGATACGTTCGAGCGCCCGGAAGGCGACGGCGCAACCATTGTCTCCTACGGCGGACGGCAGGGTCGTTCGTTCGCGCCGGAGCGCCAAACGGAAGGCGCCAATGTTTTCGATGCGGTCGTGGCGCACACAAAGAAGCTGATCGCGGCGAAAAAGGTTGTCGTCGTTGCCTGCTGGAGTACGGGCGCGCGTGAGAGGCTCGCGGCGCTGCTCGCGGAACATGGGCTGGACGGCACGGTTCGCGTGGAGACATTCCCTGACGCCGTTGCCGCGCCGCATGACTTGGTCGCCGTCGCCGTACTGCCGCTTGAGACCGGGTTCGAGTCGCCGGGCCTCGCTGTCATCGGCGAGCAGGACATTCTGGGCGACCGGCTGGTGCGGAAGCAGCGCAAGCCCAAAGCGTCCGATGCGCTGACGGAAGCCTCCAGCCTCGCGGTTGGCGATCTCGTCGTGCACGCGGATCACGGCATCGGGCGCTTCGTCGGCCTCAGCACGATCGAGGCGGCGGGCGAGCCGCACGACTGTCTCGAACTCCACTACCAGGGCAACGACAAGCTCTATCTGCCTGTCGAGAATATCGAGCTTCTGACGCGCTACGGCTCGGACGAGACCAATGTCGTTCTCGACAAGCTCGGCGGCGTCGCCTGGCAGTCGCGCAAGGCGAAGCTGAAGCAGCGCATCCGCGACATGGCCGAGAAGCTCATCAAGGTTGCCGCCATGCGCGAGCTGCGCACGGCCCCGTCGCTCGCACCGCCCGATGGCACCTATGAAGAGTTCGCCGCGCGCTTCCCCTATGAAGAGACCGAAGACCAGATGACCAGCATCAACGCGGTGCTGGACGATCTGGCGAGCGGGCGTCCCATGGACCGTCTCGTCTGCGGCGACGTTGGCTTCGGCAAGACCGAAGTGGCCCTTCGTGCGAGCTTGGTGGCCGTGCTCGCAGGCAAGCAGGTTGCCGTGGTTGTGCCGACCACGCTTCTGGCCCGGCAGCACTACAATACTTTCGTCGAGCGGTTCCGGGGATTTCCCGTCCGCATCGCGCAGGCCTCCCGCCTCGTCACCGGCAAGGAGCTGAACGCGACCAAGGAAGGCCTGAAAAAGGGCGACATCGATATCGTCATCGGTACGCACGCGCTGCTCGGCAAGTCTATCGACTTTGCCGATCTTGGCCTCCTCATCATCGACGAGGAGCAGCATTTCGGCGTGAAGCACAAGGAACGGCTGAAAGAGCTGCGCGAGGACGTGCACGTGTTGACGCTGAGCGCCACGCCGATCCCGCGCACGCTGCAACTCGCCATGTCCGGCGTACGGGAGATGTCGCTGATCGCGACGCCGCCCGTGGACCGTCTCGCGGTGCGCACCTACGTGTCGCCGTTCGATCCCATGACGCTACGCGAGGCATTGTTGCGCGAGCGCTTCCGGGGCGGCCAGACGTTCTTTGTGGTGCCGCGCATTTCTGATCTCGACGAAGCCGGCGCCTTTCTCCAGGAGCACGTGCCGGAGCTGCGCGTCGCGCGGGCGCACGGTCAGATGAGTTCGACCGAACTCGACGATGTGATGAACGCCTTCTACGACCGGCAATACGACGTGCTGCTGTCGACGACCATCGTCGAAAGCGGACTCGACATTCCGTCCGCCAACACGCTGATCGTTTATCGCGCGGACCGTTTCGGTCTCGCCCAGCTGTATCAGCTGCGTGGGCGGGTCGGCCGCTCCAAGATCCGCGCCTATGCCTATTTCACGATCCCCGCCGATGCGCGTATCACCCCGGCGGCGCAGAAGCGCCTCAAGGTGCTGCAGTCGCTCGACACGCTGGGCGCCGGGTTCATTCTCGCAAGCCACGATCTCGACTTACGCGGGGCAGGCAATCTTCTCGGCGAGGAACAGTCCGGCCATATTCGCGAAGTCGGTTTCGAGCTCTACCAGTCCATGCTCGAGGAAGCCGTTGCCGCGCTACGCGAGGGCGAGGGGGCCACGATCGAGGATCAGTGGAGCCCGCGCATCAATCTCGGCACCTCGGTTCTCATCCCCGACGCCTATGTGCCGGACCTGCAGGTTCGTCTTGGCCTCTACCGGCGTCTCTCGGGTGTCGAGACCCAGGAGGCCATCGAGGCCTTCGCCGCCGAGCTGATCGACCGGTTCGGTCCGTTGCCGGATGAAGTGCGCCACCTCCTGGACGTGGTCGAGATCAAGGGGCTCTGCCGTCAGGCCAATGTCGAGCAGATCGATGCGGGCCCCAAGGGGCTCGTCGTGGCGTTCCGGAACAATGAGTTCGCCAATCCCGAAGGGCTCATGCGCATGATCAGCAAGTATGCGCGCAAAACCAAGGTGCAGCCCGATCAGAAGCTGGTCTTCTACGGCAATTGGCCGAGCGCGGAAGATCGTCTGATCGGCGCGCGGGATTTCCTCAAAGAGCTTGCCAAGATCGCCGGTGCGGCAAAAGCGGCAGCCTAGATCTGCTTCAGGATTTGATCGCGCAGAATGCGGCCCTCGGCGTCGCGTGGGATCGTGCGAACGATCAGGAGTTTGTCGGGCCACTTGTAGGACGCGACGCTCCGCTCGTTCAGAAAGTCCCGAAGCGCTGCCAGCGACACCGGCATGGATGGGTCTGGGACGACTGCGGCGAAGATCCGATCTCCCATGACCGGATCGGCCACAACGAAACAGGCCGCATCGAGAAACCTTGGGAACGCTTGATAGAGCCCGTCCAGTTCCGAGGCCGCGATGGTGAACCCGCCATGGTAGACGAGCTCGGGATCGCGAAGGACGGCAAGGCGGCCGTTCCGCATCTCGCCGCGCAAGCCTGTTGTGACGTAGCTTCGAGCATCGCGGGCGCCCGAATCGTGCGCCGTGTCCGCGAACGCACGCAGTTTCGGGATCAGCGGACCCCGGACAGCGATGTCCTTCGTGTCCGGCTCCGGTCCGGCAACGAGCGCCGTCTCCAGAAACGCAGTTGTCTCTCCGTGGTCGGTAATCTGGAACACGCCTGCCGGCAGTGTTCCACGTTCTTGCCTCCTACCGTCGCGCTCGATCACGCAGGCCAGGTCGCCCAATGGATAGAGATCGAAGCCGCCGCGATCCGCCGGCGCTTCTGCGGCCAGCCGATCGCCGAGGTTCGGTGCGGCCCAGACCCGGCCGACATGCCGAAGTGCGCATTGCGGATCGGTCACGACGCCCTCTTCGAGAAGGCGGTCCAGAACCGTGCCGGGCAGGGCGGTCACGGTCGCGCCCGTGGTCAAAATCTGCTGGACGAACACGGCGTGGTCGAACGGGTCGTGTAGCGCTAGGGCGGTCCCGCCGATCAGCCATGGTGCGAGCCCCAAGGTGATGCCGATGGGTCCCGTGAGCGGATAGGGATTGAGGATCACGTCGTGGCGGTCGAGCGGCAAGGCCATCACGGTCATCGCCCCTTGCAGGAGCAGGTCCTTCTCCTCCCGGACGAGGGGAACCACGGGCTCGCCGGCGCGGGCCGTGAAGGTGATCAGGGCCAGGCCTGGATTGGCGCGCGGCACAAAGCCCGGGGCGGGGCCATCGAGAATCGCATCGTCGAGAGACGCGACCCCGTCGGGAAGATCGGTGCCGAAGCCCATGACGAAGCGGATCGACAGGCGCGTGGCGGCGACATCGCGTAAGAGGTTGGCCGGACGTTCACCCGCGCAACTCGACATGCCGATGAGCGCTGCGGGCTCGAGCAAGTCACAGACCTTTGCAAGCTCGGTCGCGCGCCACAGCATCGGAACGGCGGCGACGGTCAGTCCGGCGCGCCAGGCCGCCAGCAAGGTGAGCGGAGATTCGACGAGGTTCGGAAGCTGAACCGCGACGCAGTCGCCAGGCTCAAGACCCACATGCGCGAAATATGCGGCCAGCGCCTCGACGGCGATGTCGGCCTCGCCGAAGGACAGACGCCGGGGAGCGGACGGCGCCAGAATCCGGCGGTTCGGCGGGTCGAGCAGCGCCAAGGCATCCGGAGATTGCTCGGCACGGCGGCGCAACAGGCCGGCCGGCGTGATGCGGGCACTGTCTTGCGGTCTATCTGGCTGTGGCGCGGCTAGGGTCGTCATCGTCTCAGAGTTGGTGGCGGATCAAGATCGTTATCGGCTCACGGTCGTTCATCGGGCTTTACGGCTTCCGGGTTTCGCGGCGGGAATCCTGGTCTTGGTCGTACCACCACGTGTCGATCTGGTAACCGTAGAGCGGCGTTTCGTCCGGCCGTCGCAGCTTAGTCCAGCGGGCGACCCATTGATCCGGTAGATAGAACAACGGCACCACATAGTCACCGGACAGGAGAACCCGGTCCAAGGCCCGCACCGCCGAGACGAAATCCTCGCGTGTCTTGGCTTCGAGCATAGCGGCGATCATCGCATCCACCGCCTCGTTCTCGACCCCCGCCAAATTGAACGAGCCTTCCGTCTTGGCCGCTTTGCTGCCCCAACGGAATGACTGTTCGTTGCCGGGCGACAGCGAGGCTCCCCAATAGTTCGGGATCATATCGAATTCGAAGGTCTGCTTGCGGCGCTCATACTGCGCGGAGTCGACCTGGCGGATGCGGACCTCGATTCCGATCCTCTTGAGCGCATCCGCATAGGTGAGGAGCAAGCGTTCCTGCGAGCGGGTGCGCGCCAGAATCTCGAAGGTGAACGGCTCGCCCGTCTCGGCGTTCACCAGCGTACCGTTCCGCAACACATAGCCCGCCTCGCTCAACAGCTTCAGTGCGGCGATGCGGCCCTCGCGGTTCTGGCCGGCCCCTTCGCTCGCCGCGAACGAAAATGTCCCGTCCATGATCTCCGGCTTCACGGCGTCGGGGAAGGGAGCCAGGAGCGCGCGCTCGGTCTCGTCAGCCGGGCGGCCATGCGACGACAGCTCCGAACGGGCGAAATAGCTTTGCGAGTACGCGAAGAGGTCGTGATAGAGCGTCCGGTCGATCCAGGTGTAGTCGAACATACGGATAAGCGCCTGCCGCACGCGCGGATCGGAGAAGATCGGCCGGCGCGTGTTGAAGACGAGGGCCGACATGCCCGCCGGTGTCTCGATCGGCAGGGCTTCAGTCACGACCTTGCCCTGCCGCAGTGCGGGGAAGTCATACCCTTGCGCCCAAAGGTTGGGCGAGAGCTCGTCCCTCAGGTCGACGAGCCCGGACTTGAATGCCTCGAACATGGAACTCGCGTCCCGGAAATAATCGACGCGGATCTCATCGAAATTGTAGCGGCCGCGATTGACCGGCAGGTCGCGCCCCCAATAGTTGGGATCGCGTTTGAAGGTGAGGCTCTTGCCGGGATCGACCGCGTCCACGGTGTAGGGCCCGCTGCCAAGCGGCGGATCGAGCGTGGTTTGCTCGAAGCTCTCTGGCGTCAGGGCATGGCTCGGGAGGATCGGCATTAGCCCCATGATCAGCGGCATTTCCCGGTCCCCGGAGTCGTCGAACGTGAAGCGGACGGAGCGCTCGCCCGTCTTTTCGACCTTCACGACCTTCTTGTAGTAGGAGCGGTGGTTGGGACGCCCGTGGTCCCGGAGGACCGCATGGGAGAAGATGACGTCATCCACCGTAATCGGGGTGCCGTCCGAGAACTTGGCCGCAGGGTTAAGGGTGAATTCGACCCAGGACCGGTCCGGTGGCGTTTCGATGGTTTCGGCGATCAGGCCGTAAAGCGTGAAGGGCTCGTCATAGGCCCGGGCCATCAGGGTCTCGTAGACATACTCGCGCACGCCGTCGCCCGAAACACCCTTCACAATGAACGGATTGAGGTTGTCATAACTGCCTTGTTTGCCGAAACGGGCCCGGCCGCCCTTGGGTGCGGCGGGGTTGGCATAAGGAAAGTTTGAGAAATCGGCATGCTCGAGCGGCTCGCCGTGCATGGCGATTCCGCCTTTGGGGTCCGCCAGGGCTCCTGCAGGGCAGAGCAGGAGTCCCGCGGACAGGAGCAAAATAGGGGCTTTCAACGATGACCTTGGATGGCTATAGATGCCAGCGCGTTACGCTATCGAGCTAAAGGTAACATTCCTAACTAACAAATCTTACGTCGTACCGAATCCTTCCCCAATCTAGATCACCGGAAGGCCGAGACTACGGCAAGCCCGAGACAGCGGTTATAAAGCCACGCCCGCGCCGCATTTCGGGTATTGACCCTAGTTAGGGAGAATGGGCACCGGTAGGGTCGGCGGATCATTGCCGGTCCAAATATAGAGAGAGGAAAGGTCGTTTAATGATCTGGTCCAAGGATCGCTGGAATAGTATTGGCCGCACAGCGGCGCGTCATGTGCTGGGCGCAAGTCTTCTGGTGCTCGGCATCACTTCCGCCAGCGTGCTCGCGATGGCCCAGCAGCCCAATTCCTCCGCAGCACCCAAGCGCGCCCCGGCTGGCGGCGCAGCTGCGCCGGCGGCATCCGCGCAACCCTCTTGGTCAAGCTGTGCGTGAAGAACGAGCAGACTGGCAACAAGCAGATTTGTCTGATCCAACACGAGACCTTCGATCCCAACATGGGCATCGTGATGGTCTATGCGGCCATCCGTACCGTGGAAGGCGATCCCACGAAGCAGTTCATCGTCCGCATGCCGACGGTCTACTCGCTGGTGATGCCGACCGGCGCGCAGGTTGTCGTGGACAAGGAGCAGCCGACCCCGATGCCGTTCTCAGTCTGCTTCCCGGCGAGTTGCCAAGCAGACATGGAACTCACGGACGATCTCCTGGCCAAGATGCGGGCCGGGCAGCAGATGGTCGTCGCGGCGATGAACGTGCAGAAGAAGACCATGGCCTTCCCGGTGCCGTTGACCGGCTTTTCCGCGGCGTTCGATGGTCCGCCCACCGACACCGCTGCCTATGAGCAGCAGCGTCGCCAGACGATCGAAATGTATCGGAAGCGCCAGCAGGAACTCGCCGCCAAGGCCCGTCAGGGGCAAGCCGGTGGCGCCCAGCAGCCTGGTGCAGCTCCGCAGCCCGGCGCAGCGCCGCAGCAATAAGATCAGCGGGCGCTCGAGCCCCGACAACAGAATTTATTGGGCCGCGTAGGATCACCTGCGCGGCCCTTTCTGTGGCTGCTGAGCACCTTAGGCGCGTCGAGCGTCTAATCACGTGAGGAGATGGGACAGCGGAAAACCGCCGGGGATCGGCTCAATGCTCCTGGACGAAGCGGAAACGGAACACGCCGTCCCTCAGGTCCTCGAAGAACTCCGGGATTTGCGGGTGCCGCAATGGCTCGTCGGATTCGTCCGGCAACAGGTTCTGCTCCGAGACGTAGGCCACGTATTCGGTGTCGGCGTTCTCCGCGAGCAGATGGTAGTAGGGCTGGTCCTTTGCCGGCCGAACGTCCTTCGGAATGGACGCATACCACTCTTCCGTATTGGAGAAGGTTGGGTCCACGTCGAAGACGACGCCGCGGAAGGGATAGACCCGGTGGCGGACCACTTGACCGATCTGGAATCGTGCGTTTCGAACCGTGGACATCATCCTACAGATAAGATCGCGGGCACGGCACAGTGTCAACGCGGGACCGCAAGACCTTAGGACCAGCGGCGATTTGACCACATGAACTGTTCGGGGTTCTCGCGGATCCACACTTCGAAATAGCGCTGGATCGCGGCCGTGATGGCCCGAATGTCTTCGGCCTGATTCGTGGTCCGGGGGATCCTGAGCTCGTTGACGTTGACGTCGAAAACCGAGCGGTTGCCGATCCGGACGCAACGGCCGATCCAGATACGGGCACCCACGCGGCGCGCGATCATGGCGGCGATCGGCATGCTCTTCGCCAGATGGCCGAAGAACGGGACCTCGATGCCGTTGCGGTCGTACAAATCCGAGATGAAGCCAAGCCTGCCGCCCTGGCGGACATAGTCCATGATCAGCCTGGCCGTTTTCTGTGTTTCATCATCGCCGGCAGTGCGGCCGCGACCGAAAAGCCCCCCTGGATAAAGGGCTTGGCGCTGCTCGCGCAGATAACGGTCGACATAGGGGTTCTTCACCGAGCGATAGACGCCCGCCGGACGGACGCCGGCGAGGGTCACGGGCCACATGCCGATTTCCCAGTTGCCCATGTGCATGGTCACGATAAGCGCCGGGCCCATCTTGTCCTTGTAGCGCCCGATCCAGTGCCCGTTGGTCACGTGCAGCCGGCTGGGGTCCTTGATGATACGGTCGATGTTCATCGTTTCGACCATCACCCGACCGAGATTGTCCCAGGCGGCAACAGCGATGCGCTCGCGCTCCTCGGGCGACTTCTCGGGAAAGGCGCGCTCCAGATTGGCCAAGGCGCGCTTGTGGCGGCGGTTGCGCTTGCCCAGAACCCGCCAGAAGAAGGCGGAGATATCGCAGGCGGTATCGAGCGGGACGAGACGGACAAGGCCAATCAGAAAGCGAAGCCCGCCATATTCGAGCCGGTACTTGAGATCGGTTGCGAAGGAGGTGTCGAGTGAATTCGCCAAGTGTCAGCCTTCAGTCGTTCGATTGATGCGAGAAGCGCCGGGATGGTTTCGGGGCGGCGTCGGGAAGCGCAACGTCTTGAAGACTCTCCGGAGCAACGTCAAGCAGGCAGGCTGTCGACAGGGCGCATGAGGCGCGGCAGATCAGCGGGCGGTGCCAGTCCGGCCTGCATCACCATCCGCTTCAGGGGTGCGAAGGCGTTGAGCCCGGTCAGAACCGCGCTGCGCGCCAGTTGCACGGGCAGGAGCTTGGTCAGCAGCGAGCGCCCCAAGAGATCGACCCCGACCGTACGCGACAGGACATCGAGCTGACGCGCCTTGGCATATTGGGCGAGGACCGCGGTGCCGCCGGGATCGCGGTCATGGCGCAAGGCATCGGCGACACAATCTGCCAGGGCCGCCGCATCCCGAAGGCCGAGATTGAGCCCCTGAGCGCCGATCGGCGCCATGATATGAGCAGCTTCTCCCACGAGCGCGGTACGGTTCGCCGCCATTTGCTTGGCGGTGAGCCCCGCGACGGGAAAGCTGGCGCGCGGTCCCACGTCCGAGATGACACCGAGGGTCTCGTCGAAGCGCTCTTGCAGGCGGCCTGCGAAGCTTGCCTCGTCGAGACCCATCAACTCTTCGGCTTCCTCCCTGCTGGTGACCCAAACCAGGCTCGACGTGTGTTGATCGGGTGTCGGCACGCTCGTCACCGAACCGCCCTCCCGGTGGAGCTCGGTCGCGACCCCCCGATGGGGCAGGCTGTGGCGAAAGCCGGAGGCAATGGCCGCTTGTTCATAGCGCACGTCCCGCGTCTCGATTTTCGCCGCCTCGCGGCAGATCGAACGGCGACCGTCGGCCCCCGCGATCAGACGGCACGAGAGCTGGTCCCCGGACCGGAACGTCAGCGTGGCCCGATCCGGGCCGAGATCTATTGTTTCGACAGGCTCGGGCGCGAGCCTGGGCAGGACAGCGCGCGCGCGCTCATAGAGGACCGTGTTCAAGGCGGCGTTCGCAATGTTGAAGCCGAAGCTGTCGAGGCCCAGTTCCCGGGCTTCAAATGCGATATCGGGTGAACGAAGCAGGCTGCGGGAGGCATCGACGATCCGGATGGCCGTGAGCGGCGCGGCATTGGGCGCCAGCCGCTCCCACACGCCGAGGCGCTTCAGGAAGTCGACCGAACTCGTCAGCAACGCCGCCGTGCGGGTTTCGGGCCTGGCCGGCGCGGTCGCAGGGGGCGGCGGGCCGGCAAGGGCCACGGCCGCGCCCACGTGGTGGAGCGCTAGCGCGGTCGCGATGCCTGAGGGGCCGGCTCCGACCACGACCACATCGAATATCGGCGTATCCGGCGTCTGCGCACTCATCGTCAATCCTTCCTGTTTCCTGATAGCGCAGCGGGGGCCGGAACGCACGGATCAACATCGGCTGGCGCTGATGCTTGGGCAGGCTTCCCGAACGGCCCAAGGGAGGTCACGGGGCCGGAATCGCGAAGTTGCGATTCCACTTCGCGCAATGCCGTCTAAGTCATTGTCTCAGAGCAGGATTTTCCGGATCTGGCACCGGCGCGCCTATTTCCCGGGCGCCGAAGGTCTTTTGGACTGCGGTAGGGCGAAAAGATCACTGACATCGTGGACTTGGCGAGGCCTGCGACCGGCCGCCGCGGCACATCGCCCGGAAGACAAAAACACAATCCAGAACAGCGCGTTAAAGCGCCCCGGTTCAGAGGGTCGGAAGCTGCTATTCTGCGGCTCGAGGGACCCCCGTGGCCAATGTGCAACAGCCCTGAGTCAAATCCTGGATGTCGCCGGAGTGTCACACACCCGTCATGGCTCGGGAAATAGAACGTTAACCGAGGTTCGCAGGAAGCGGGCTCGCTGATTTTGCTGGGTTCAAGAGGGACAGAACACCTCGGCCTGGCGATGAAGCCACACGGAAAACTTAACTCTATCAGAGTGGAGAGGGGTCATGATCGGGGGACTTAAGAAAGTCGGTCTTACGTTGTTTGCGAGCGCCAGCGCGTTTGCAATTCTTGCTTCGGCAGCGCCGGTTGCCAAAGCGCAGTACATCACCCGGGCGGAGTTCGAGGAATACAAGAAGTCTCAGCCTGTCGTGAAGTGGAAGGGCGCGCCGCAGATTTCGAGCGCTGACGGCAAGTTCAGCTTCAAGGTTCGCGGTCGCTTGCAGGTCGATTACGACTCGATCGACCAGGATGAGCCGATCACCGGCGATCCGGACATCAACGATTGGGAAGCGCGCCGCGCGCGTCTCGGCGTTGAAGGCAAGATCTGGTACGACTGGAAGTACAAGTTCGAAATCGACTTCGCCGGCAACGACACGGACATCAAGGACGCTTACATCGCCTACGCTGGTTTCAGCGATTGGAACAACCTTGAGATCCTGTTCGGTCAGTTCAAGATCGCCAACTCCCTCGAGGGTATGACCAGCTCGCGCTTCATCACCTTCATGGAGCGGGCCTTCTTCATCGAGGCCTTCGAAGCCGAGCCTCGTGCTCTCGGTGTCGGCATCCACGCCGGTAGCGACGATGACTTCGGTTGGTCGTTCCAGTCGAGCTACAACGGTCCGAACATCGGCGACGATGGTGTTTGGGATGACGGCCCGTCGATTTGGGCTGTCCGCGGTACGGTCGCTCCCGTCAACACCGACGAAGCGGTCGTTCACTTGGGCGCCAGCTATCGCAGCCGCAACAACGGTACCGAGGAAGGCGTTACGGCCCTCTACGACTACCAGTCTCGTGCCGGTCTTCACCTGTCCGACCGTTTTGTTGAGGCGGACGCGATCGGTGAATCCGACCAGTACTGGGGTCTTGAAGGTGCCGCCGTGTGGCGCCGCTTCTCGGTCCAGGGTGAATACGCCGAGCTGACGCCGGACGTGCCGCAGTACTACAAGAGCATGTCGACCCGCAGCCTGAACCCTGACTACAACGGCTGGTACGTCTTCGGCAGCATGTTCCTGACCGACGACATGCGGAACTACGAAGCCGACAAGGGTGAATTCGGCCGCGTGAAGCCCAACAATCCCTTCGACCTGAAGAACGGTGGCTGGGGTGCCTGGGAAATCGCCGGCCGCTGGGATAGCGTGGACATCGGCTCCGATGCCTCTGCCTTGCTCGCTGCGGGCGCAGACTGTGTCGAGTGCGGTGAGCAGGAAGGCTGGACCATCGCTCTGAACTGGTACCCGACCGCTTACACCCGCCTGATGTTCAACGTCATCGGAACCGACGTTGGCGGTGAGTTCAACGACAACGACGGTGCCGACATCAGCGGCTTCGGTATGCGCGGTCAGATCGACTGGTAAGTCGGACGATCTGATAGCGAGAACATCCCCTTTCGCCAGACTGCCGCCGCCCTTGTCCCGGGCGGCGGCCTTTTCTTCGGGGAAGGGCTGATAGAGCGAGGCCCGCCGGTTTGACCGGTGGGCCTTTCTCGTTTGCCGGCGTCACGCCGGAGCACCGGTGCCGGTCTTCCGAAACGGGCAATAGACCGACTACGGTAATCTGCGTTATGCAGGACTCCGGGGTGCAACGGACGCGACGCCAGTCGGACCTTCATGACGCTTGTGGAATTTCTCACTGATCCGCATGTCTGGGCGAGCTTCTTGGCCTTGAGTGCGATGGAGATCGTGCTCGGCATCGACAATGTCGTGTTCATCTCCGTGATGGTGCAGCGGCTCCCGCCGGAGCAACAGCTCACCGCACGCCGTATCGGCCTGATGCTGGCGCTGGTGTTCCGCGTCATCATGCTCGGCTTCCTCACCTGGTTCATCCATATGACCACGCCGATCTTCACGGTGGGGGAGTACGACTTTTCATGGCGTGATCTCATCCTTCTCGCAGGCGGGTTGTTCCTCCTGGTGAAGGGCACCCGCGAGATCCATGAAGGCATCGAGGGGAGCGGCGGCGAGAACGGATCGGGACCCATCGCGGCCTCGATGACCGCGGCGGTCGTGCAGATCGCCGTTATCGATCTCGTCTTCTCGGTGGACTCGATCATCACGGCCGTGGGCATGGCGGACCACATCGAGGTAATGGTCGCGGCCGTGGTCGTGGCCATCGCCGTCATGTATGTCGCCTCGGGACCGGTGGCCGCTTTTATCGAGCGCCATCCGACGACCAAGATGCTGGCCTTGTCCTTCCTGCTGCTCATCGGCGCCGCACTCGTGGCCGATGCCTTCCACTTCCACATTCCGCGCGGCTACATCTACTTCGCGATGGCGTTCTCCGCGGGAGTCGAGTTCATCAACGTGCTGGCGAGCAAGAAGCGGCGGACGATCGAGGGCGAGAACGACTCGCCGAAGCCGCCGCCGGAGGCCTGAGGCGAGGCGTTGCTGCAAAGCCACGCCGTTGCGGTGGCGGGCGAGGGCGATCGGCAGTACAATCGGCCTCACCCCGGTGGGTATTGTGGACAAGCAGAGCGCTGCTAGGAAACTGTTACATCCGCCCGGTACGCCATTCGGACACGCATATTGGTTGCACTGCGCATTTTTTAGTCGCACCGCACAAAATATCGCGTTGAGCCGATTGCCTTTCCCGTAGTACGCAGAGTCGCGAAATGACAATTCCGGAGCACATAGAGATTCTGCGTCGCGGCCCCCGCGTTTGGAACGCGTGGCGTGCCGAGAACCCGTCGATCGTGCCCGATCTCGAGGGCATCGCCCTGAGCATCGGCGACCGGCAGTTGGGCCCGATGAACGGCGGGCCGATCAATCTGTCGAGGGCGCTTCTGGCCGACGCGACGCTCTATTTCGCCACGCTGACCGGGGCGGATATGCGCGGCACGGACCTGACGAACGCGGACTTGCGCGGAGCGCGGCTCGAGGGCGTCGACCTGACCGGCGCGGACTTGGCGGGCGCGAATCTGGACGGCGCGAACTTGTCCGGCGCGGTGCTCAAAGCCGCAAATCTCAGCGGCGCCAGTCTTGCCGACGTCCGCGATTTGACGACCGATCAGATCGGCGAGGCCGAGGGGAACCTCGGCACGGTTCTTCCCCAGGAACTGCAGCGTCCGGCACTGTGGAGCGTCGGCCAAGGCATCCTCCACATCGAGACGGCACGCGACGCGGTCGAGGAGGAGGCCTACGAGGCCCCCGCAGCCGAGGCGCCTGCGGAACCGGCGCGCATGTCGTTCTACGCAGCACCGGAACCGGAAGAGACGTACCAGCCGGAAGAGACCCCTGAACCGGAACCGGCTGCTTACGTCGAGCCCGAACCGGAGCCGGAGCCGGAGCCCGTTCAAGCGGCGCCCGTCGAGACGACGGTGTTCTCACCGGCACCCGCGCTGCCCAAGGTGGAAGCCAGTCGGCCCCAGCCTGCGCCGGAACGTTTCGAGCCTCAGCGGGCTGTGATGCGGTCGAACGGCCACGACACACAGGGCAATGAGCCCGGCGACAACGAGAACAAGCACGTCTCATGGCTCGTGGGCGGTCCTCGGCGCGCCGGCAGGCCGGCCCGCAACTGGCGCGATCGCGCCTAGGCACCCGCCGCGTGGCGCGTTTCCATCTCATCTCATTGGTTTTCGCGGCGCTCGTCCCGCTCGGGTTTGCGTCAACGCCGGCGCACGCCGAAGAGCCGGTTGCCGCGGAAGAGCCTGCCTTCGACGCGCGCCTGTCCGGCTACGCATATCCCTTCGACGTCCAGACTCTGGCGCTGAAGAACCAGCGCCAAGACCTTGAAATGGCGTACATGTACCTGCCGGCGAAAGGGGACGCGCCGACCGTGGTCTTGCTGCACGGCAAGAACTTCAACGGGGCCTACTGGGGCCGGACGGCCGAGTTTCTCGCGGCCCGCGGCTACGGCGTGCTGATGCCCGATCAGATCGGCTTCGGGAAATCCTCCAAGCCGACGTCGTATCAGTACAGCTTCAATCAGCTTGCCGCGAACACCGCTGCCCTGATGGACGATCTCAGAATTGATAAGGCCGTCATTGTCGGCCATTCCATGGGCGGGATGCTCGCTGCGCGTTTCGCGCTCGCCTACCCCGAGCGGACTGAGCGCCTCGTGCTCGTCAATCCGATCGGGCTCGAGGACTATCTTGACTACACGACCTATCCGGACATCGCCGCCGCTTTCGAGCGCGAGAAGGGCCTGACCGGTGCCGATATCGTCGCGTACCAGCGCAAGAACTATTACGACGGCGCCTGGAGCGATGCGTACGACGCGCTGACGATACCGTTGCGCGGTTGGATCAACGGGCCGGACTCCGAGCAGCTCGCCTACGTGTCGGCGCTGACTTACGACATGATCCTGACCCAGCCGGTGATCGACGACTTCGAACTGCTTGCGGTTCCGACCACGCTGATCATCGGCACACGGGACCGCACGGGCCCGAACAGGGCCAACAAGCGGCCGGGCGTCACGCGTGAATTGGGCCGCTATGACCGGCTCGGCAAGGAAGCCGCGTCACGCATCCCGAACGCTCAACTGATCGAACTCGACGGGCTCGGGCACCTTCCGCAGATCGAGGACTTCGATCGTTTCAAGGATGCGCTGCTCCAAGCGCTCGGTGCGGATTAGTAGCGCTTTCCGGCCCGGAGAAGGGGCTTCGCTCTCCAGTTGTCGTCCATCCGCCGCAGAACCTCTACGTCGTCGATTTGTCATGAGTCGGTGCCACGTTTAGATTTTGTCTAAAGGGGCAACGACGATGACAAAGTCGGCAGCAAAGAACTTGTTCGCCTTCTTTGAAGGCGACCCGGAACAGGCTGATCGCGCCGTATTCGGCCGTGAGTCGTATCCCGACCGTCGCGGCTTCCTAGGCGGCGCTGGACTTGCGGCCATGGGTGCCATGCTTGGCGCCGCGATCCCCTTCCACCGAAACATGCCCGCGGGGTTTGTTCCGGTAGCCTTGGCGGACACCGACCTCCTGCAAGGCAAGGATGGTCTCGTCCTGTTGAACGACCGGCCGATCAACGCCGAGACCCCGCCGCATCTCCTGGACTCGCCCATCACCTCCAACGAACATTTCTTCGTGCGGAATAATGGGAACGTGCCGCCCGACACCAGCGCGGATGGCTGGGAGCTGACAATCGACGGTTGGGTGGACACTCCCCTGAAGCTCACGATCGCGGACCTCAAGGAGCAATTCGAGGTGGTGAAGCTCGCGCTCGTGATCGAGTGCGGAGGCAACGGCCGGTTCTTCTTCTACCCGCCGGCCGGCGGGAACCAATGGACGTATGGAGCGGTGGGGTGCGCTTACTTCACGGGCGTGCGGCTGCGCGACGTGCTGAAGAAAGCCGGCGTGAAGAAGGGCGTCATCTACACGGCCCATGAAGGGGCCGATCCGCATCTTTCGGGAGATCCTGCCAGGCTGCCGATCTCCCGCGGGCTGACGATCGAAAAGGCGATGGCGGACGATGTTCTCATCGCCTTCGAGATGAACGAGACGGAAATGCCGGTTCTGAACGGGCGTCCCTTGCGCCTGGTCGTGTCCGGCTGGCCGGGGTCGTGTTCGCAAAAATGGCTGACCCGCATCTGGCTGCGTGACGTGGTGCATGACGGGCCGAAGATGGGCGGCACGTCTTACCGCGTGCCGCGCTATCCCGTGGCGCCCGGTCAAGACGTGCCCGAGGAGGATTTCGACATCATCATGCGGATGCCCGTCAAATCGCTCATCACCAATCCCGCCACCAAGTCCGATGTCTCGGATAAAGCCGTCGACGTGCGCGGCCATGCCTGGTCCGGCGATCGCACGATCGAAAAGGTGGACGTGTCGATCGACTTTGGCGCGAGTTGGATGACGACGGAGCTCGCACCGCCGGTCAATTTCGGCGCCTGGCAGAATTGGAAGAAGACCGTCACCTTCCCGCAAGCGGGCTATTACGAGATCTGGTCGCGCGCCACCGATAGCGCGGGCGCCACGCAGCCCTACGCGGTGGGATGGAACCCGAAAGGCTACCTCAACAATTCAATGCACCGCGTGGCCGTCAATGTGGCCTAGCCCGATCGCCCCCTCCCGACTGTTGGCTGCGCTCGTCTGCTGGGGCGTTCTGTTCGCGGGGCTGGGGTGTGGCGGCTCGAACGCCCAAACCCTGGATGACCGTCTTGCCAAGGCGAACCCCGCGAAGGGGAAAGAGGTCTTCGTGCGTTGTGGGACCTGCCACACGGTCGAGGAGGGCGGCCCAACGAAGATCGGGCCCAATCTATGGAGCGTCATCAACCGGCCTGTGGCGAGCGTGGACGGGTTCGCCTACAGCGAGGCCTTGGAAGATTTCGGCGGTAACTGGGAACCGGAACGGCTCGACAGCTTTCTTGCCGATCCCGCCGGCACGATTTCCGGGACCCGCATGATGGTTCCCGGCGTTACGGACGCCGCCGAGCGCGCCGACCTGATCGCCTATCTCAACCAGAACAGCGCCAACCCGCTGCCGATCGGTCTGGATCCGGAACTTGCCGAGGCGGAAGCCGCGGCCTCGGACGCCGACAAGAAGCGGGACTTCGGATTGATGGTCGATGCGCCCGGTGTCGAAACGACTTACGCGGTGTGCACGGCGTGTCATTCGGAGATGATCATCGTACAGCAGGGCAAGTCACGCGCGCACTGGGACAAGGCCATTACGTGGATGATCGAAAAGCAGGGTATGCCGACACCGTCCGACGAGGATCGCGACGTGATCCTCGATTACCTTGCAGCCAACTATAACGTCGATCGGCCGAACTTTCCGCAGCGGTAAGGGCAGGAGTTGCCGTTACCCCGCCAGATCGAACGCGGGCGCGTAGTGGATCTCGCCGCTCGGCGTGCCTCCAGCGAAAACGATCCGCTGAATATAGCGCGTCGGCAGATCGCCATAGCGCAGCGCGCCGTCGCTCTCGAAACCGAACCGGCCATAGAAGCAGGGGTCGCCGAGCACCACACAGCCGGCGGCGCCGTTCTTGCGCAAGTCGTCGAGGCCGCGATTGACCAGTGCCGAGCCGGCGCCTTGCCTCTGATGGCCCGGTTCAACCGCGAGCGGCCCAAGGCCGAACCAATCTCCATGCGTGCCATCGATGACTACCGGCGAAAAAGCGATATGGCCGACGACGGTCTCGGCAATTTCGGCGACCAGGGAGAGTGTCATGTCTCCGCTCGCCCGTAACGCGCGCACGATCGCCGCTTCGGCATGATTGGCGTGGGAACCGGACGCAAAGGCGCCATCCACGACGCGATCGATTGCGGCTTCGTCCGTAGGGACTTCAGGGCGGATCTTCATGACGGAGGTAGAATAAGGGCAGCGACCCCGGAGTCCGAGGCTTCGCGCTGCCCTACCGCTTCTTGGACTGCTCGTCTTCCTCGGCGATCCGTCGAATGCGCTCCTCTTCGACGAGGCGCTCCAGATTCTTTTCGACGGCTTTGGACGATTCGTTCAGAGAGGCGGCCCGTTTGCGTCGCGCGCTTTCCCGGGCGAGAAAGGCTTCTAACTTCAAGTCTCTGTTTTTCTTGTCATTTTCCATAAAACGTCCTTAGGCCGACAGGCGTTCGAAACACGCCCGGCGGATTGTCGTCGAGAAAGATGACAGTTGGATGCAAGTCGCGGCCGCTCGAGGGTTTGCGCTGATCCGTATTCGGGGCCTGTGCGTACCAGGGGGGCAGATCAACACCGGAGCAAGCCATGTTGAGATCGATTTATGTTGCTGGCGCAGTCGTCGGCACCGCCATGTTCGGACTGGCGGCCAGCGCCGCGGCGCAGTCGCTCGAGCGCGCCATGGCCACCTATTATCGAGGGGACTACCCGGAGGCCATGCAGGCCATGACGCCGTTTGCGGAGGACGGCGACAGGCACGCGCAATATCTGATCGGGTACATGCACGAGCGGGGGCAGGGCGTTCCGCAGGACTATGCGGAAGCCGCTAAGTGGTATGCGCAAGCCGCCGAGCTCGGTCATCCCTTCGCGCAGAACAATCTCGGGGTCCTCTACAAACACGGCCGGGGCGTGCCGAAGGATGTGGTCGCCGCCTATGCCTGGTTCGGACTGGCCACCGAGGGCTACCAGGCCGCCGAGTTCGGACATCGCGAGCGTGCGCTGGCGAACCAGCAGGACATCGCCGTTCAGATGTCCGGAGAACAACTCACCGAGGCGAAGAAGCGCATGCAGGAGCATCGCGCCAACGATCCCGGACTTCCCGAATATCGTCCGCCGAATGTCCGCTGAGACGGTGCGGCCCCGCGCCCCAGCCGGGTCACAGTTGGTGCTTAGGTCTCGGTGGCGATTCGAATAGACCGCCCGAGGTCCTTGGATATGACTGCGAACAATGAGCCCGTCCTGCATTTCTTCGTCGGGAAGATCGGTGCGGGCAAGTCGACGCTCGCGGTGGAACTGGGCCGGGAGCCCAACACGGTGGTCGTGAGCGAAGATGAGTGGCTCTCCACTCTGTTCGGCGAGGAGATAGCCTCCATCGAGGACTATCTCAGATGCTCATACCGGTTACGCGCGGTCCTGGCGCCGCATCTGATCGCCCTGCTGCGCGCGGGCCTCAATGTCGTCGCGGACTTCCAAGCCAACACGATCGAAGCGCGCCTGTGGATGCGGGAGATCTTCAAGAACGCAGGCTGCGCTCATCGTCTGCATTTTCTGGATGTTCCGGACGAGGTATGCCGCGCGCGTCTGCGCCGGCGCAACGCCGAAGGGGCGCACCCGTTCGCGGCAACCGACGAGCAGTTCGACAGGATCACGCGCCACTTCGTAGCGCCGTCCGAGGACGAGCCCTTCGACGTGGTTGTGCACCAGTACACAGAGGAAAACACCGAGTAGGCGACTTGATGTCGCCTACTGCGGCTGTCGGATCAGAAGCTGAGCCTTAGACGGGCTCCGAAGCCTTCACGTCCTTCTCGTACGTCTCGTAAACGATGACGGGAATGCCGAGGTCGCCCAGATGGCTCTCGATGAGCGGCTCGACCTCTTCCCACGTCAGACCGCCGACGCCCGTTGCGAGCTTGGGCAGCGCCACGGAGGAGATGTTCTCCTTCTCGAGAATGGCGCGCAGCTCTTTCAGAGCGTGACTGACGTTATGCGCGGTCGCCTTGCCGGGATGAGTCTTTTCGTCGGGCGCGGGCTCCTGCGTCATCAGGTTGATGACGACCCGCTCGGGGCCGGCCCAGAGCCAGGCGTGCCCCGGCTTCGGGTTGTCCTGGTGGCAGTAGTGGCGAAAATCCTTGGCCATGGCCGGATGCCGCTCGCGGAGTGCCAAGGCCAGGCCCTGGTTGAAATGATCGTGGGGGGCGACGCCGTGGGCAATGGCCTGGGCATCACTCAAAAGGATGTCGCCGCGAACTTTCGTGATCAATTTGGTACCTCGTGACATGGGGAGATCGGGCGAACCGCCCGAGAGCGTTAAAGTAGGAGTTGCGGCTCGGCCGAACTTTGCGCCTGATCAATGAGGCCTGGCGGGGCAACAGTCAATCGGGTGGCGGACGCGCGCCAGACCTTCAGATGCGGTTTACCCATCACCTATTCGTAACTTGAATCCGCCCAGAGCCGTCCAATAATCGCGGGTGTTCCTGACTCCCGTCAGGAACCTCACATTGGGAGGAGTATGATGAAAACTCTAGTGATCCTATCTGGCGTCGCTGTGTTGATGACGACCGGCTACGCGTCGGCTGCAACCATGTCCTCCGGACGCCCCTCGGCGGTCCTGAGCCGCGACGACTGCAAGGCGGTCTGGAAGGCTGCGGTGCCGTCCGGCCGGCACCTCGACAGGGCCGATGCAGCCCCCTGGATCGTCAATTTCAAGCTTGCGGACGGTCCCGATCAAGACGGTCAGATATCGAAACGCGAGTTCAAGAAGGCCTGCTCGAAGGGCCTAGTCAAAGGCACCGTTCTTCGGGGTGGCAACTAGCGCGCGATTCCGTCGAACGTCGTTAGCCTAGAACATTGGCGGGCCAGGGAGTGGCGTTCCCCGGCCCGTTGCATTGCCGGGGCCGGCGGCCAGACGTCGGCAGAGACGTAGGCGGAGTGCCCACCGTCCTGACGACGACCTGCAAGACAGATGGTGAGCCGGGTGCATGGCGGAGGGGGTGGGATTCGAACCCACGAGACGGTCGCCCGCCTGCCGGTTTTCAAGACCGGTGCCTTCAACCACTCGGCCACCCCTCCGGAAAGTCCGCCCGCTGTGTCTTGCGCTCGAGACCGAAGCGCGGTCTCCTTGCGAGTCGGAGGCACACATTCCTTCATGACGTCATGAACCGCAAGTCCAGCGAAACCGGCGAAGCCGCGCCAGCCGACAATGGCAGCTCGAGCAAGCCGGAGCCTGCCCCCGAGCGCCACGGCGAGCACAAATACCGCCGGACCAGAGCATTCGGGCGGATCGTCAAGGACGTCGGGATCAGCACCGGCCGGGATCACCTGTCCGTGGTCTCGGCGGGGTGTGCGTACTACGCGCTGTTCGCGATCTTTCCGGCGCTGACAGCGTCGATCTCGCTCTACGGCCTCACGGCCAATCCAGAGAATGTGGAGCGGCAGTTCGACATCTTCCAGACCGTGCTGCCGCCCGAGGCTTATGCGATCGTGCTCGATCAGATCAAACGCATCGCCGAGACGTCCGGTCAGACCCTGGGCTGGGGTTTCGCGGCGGGACTTTTCGTCGCGCTCTGGAGTGCGAACCATGCCACGCAAGCAATGTTCTCGGCACTGAACATCGCCTATGGCCAGCCGGAGCGGCGCGGCATCGTGCACTTCTATCTCGCGGCTGTCGGATACACGTTCATCGCCATTGTCGGCGTCACGGCCATGCTGTTCGCCATCATCTCCGTACCGCTGCTGTTCGAGAACACGGGGCACCCGCATGTCTTTCAAACGGCGGTCACCTATTTGCGATGGCCGGTGTTCTTTCTGCTGACGTTGTTCCTGCTGGCGCTGGTCTACCGCTTCGGCCCAAGCCATGAAGACCCGCAGTGGCACTGGGTGACGCCGGGCTCCATCTTCGCGACGGCGGTCTGGCTGCTCGCGTCGTTGGGCTTCTCGTATTACGTCTCGAACTTCGCCAACTACGGCAAGATGTACGGATCGCTCGGCGCCGTGATCATCCTGCTTTTCTGGCTCTATATCTCGTTTTACATCGTCCTGATCGGAGCGGAGATCAACGCGGCCGTCGAGCGGGAAACAGGCGCGCGGCCCGCAGGCGCCGATTCAGGAACGGACAGAAAAACTGTTTCGCAGCATGGTTCCTGATCGGGTTTAGACGAAACAGTCCACAGAATTTCTTTGCGGGATCTCTATCGTTCCTCCGGGGACAATCGGCAGCGGATCGCTTATGCTTGGCCCACCGGACGTCGCGCAAATGCGCTTAACTGGGGGAGGTCAGACTAAGAGCCATGGATCCTGTACTTCTGAATCCGTTGATTGCACTAGTCGCGGGTGTTCTCATTTTGCTGATGCCCAGAATTCTCAACTATGTCGTTGCGATCTACCTGATCGCCATTGGCATCATCGGTCTTGCACAGCACCTGCAATAGTTTAGCAGCAGTAACGACAGATTGAAGAGGCGAAAAGCATCCTTATTGCTAGGGTGCTTTTCCACTCTTTGAGACTCGGACAGACGAACTGCGCTCTGGAACCGGCTGTCGGCATCGCCTATATTTTTCGTTCAACCGAATCTGAGGCCGAGTAGGGTGCCGGCCAGGATCGGCTGGACGTTACTCAGGACGTTACACAGTCTGTTCGAGGGCGACGGGCGCTCAGCGCGCCAAGCTGCGCGAGTGCGCGAGTATATGACGAGAGCTCGTTGTGATGATGAGGATATGAAGCGAGTGATGGGTCGACCGAGTCGAGTTTGCCCGAGGCACGGGCGCGGTGCGCGTAGACACGCCGCGGCCGTATCCGTGACGCTCGTGCTGGGCGCGTTGCTCGGGCTTCTCGTCGTCTCATCGGCTGATACCTTCGCAGCGGCCGACGCGGAGAACCGCGACGAGGCCGCCCAGGAGGCGCCGCCGAAACCCGATGGCAAGACGTCGAATAAGAACGCCGCCGACACTGCCGCCGAGGAGGGCTGGTTCGCCAATCTGAACCAATCCAAGATCACGCTCCGCGGCAGCGCGCCGTCCGAAGAGGACCGGCAGACATCGCTCGGCATGGTCAAGGCACATTTCCCGAACCTCACGATCGAGGACAAGGTGGCGGTCGCGCAGACCGAGCAGCCGCGTGAGCAGTGGCTTGCGGCGGTCAGCTTCGGTCTGCAGCAACTCTCGCTGATGTCGAGGGGCAAGGTGCGGGTCGACGGGGGCGCACTGACTGTGAGTGGTGAAGCCGCCGATGCCCAACAGTACGGAAAGCTCAAGAAGGCTTTGGCCGGGACATTGCCTGCCGGCCTGACCGTCAAGGCAAATGCCGTGCGTCCGCCGGTCGCCGACCCATTCGTCTTTCAGGCGGACCTCGGTCCCAATGCTTTGAGCCTGGCGGGAAGCGTGCCAAGCGAGGGCGCGCGCAAGGACGTGCGCGATCTCTCGCGGCAGCTGTTCGAGCGGCCCGGTCTGGATGATCGACTGGAAGTGGCCTCCGGCGCGCCGAAGAACTGGGACAAGGCGGTTGCTGCCGCCTTGCGGGCCCTGTCGCGGCTCGAGACCGGGAAGGTCGCCCTTTCCGGCGTGGCGGTGAGCATCGAAGGCATCGCGCCCGACCACGGTACGGCCGTGGCCGTGTCGTCTCAGCTCCGGCGTGATCTGCCTGACCGCTTCTCGACATCCGAAAGCATCAAGTGGAAGGAAGCCGCCTCGCACCTGAATCTGGGGCCGGATCCGAAGACGGCACAGGACGTCGCTGCCACGATCATTCCACGGATCAAAGTGCCGTCCGAGGAGGGCAGCCGCTGGCGGAGCGGCTCGCTGCCACCGCTGATACCGCTCAGCGAGGGACGCTGACAGGGGGGCTCAGGCGCCCCTAATCGTTCACAGCGAAAAATGACGCGATGGCCTCGATCTGATCGCGCTCGGCCAGCGTCGGCGCATGTCCCTGTTCGGGAATTGTCATGGAGCGCAAGTTCGGGTGGCGCTCGACCATCTCGTTCAGCGTTTCGGCGCTGAGAATATCCGAATACTCACCGCGAATGACAAAGGTGGGCATCTTGCTCAGGGCAATGAATTCCGGCCAAAGGGGCGGGAAGGGACGGCTGAGATCGGTCGTGCTCATGGCCTTGGCCAGCTTCCGGTCGTAAGACAGAACGAGCCGCCCTTTGCGCTCTTCGAAAACGCTGCGGGCCATCTGGTCCCACTGGGCGTCGGTGTTGCCCGGGAACCCGCGCTCATTGATATCCCGCATGATCTGCATGGCGTCCGCCCAAGTCTTGGGCGTGGGCATGCGCCGGACATAATTCATGATCCGGGCAAGACCTCTCGTCTCGATGACCGGGCCGATGTCGTTGAGGACGACGGGCCCCATGACGGTCGGCCGCGCGGCGGCCATCAGCATGGTGACGATACCACCTCGGGATGTTCCAACGATTCCGACCTGGTGCAGGCCCTGAATGGTCAGGAAGTCGAGGACGTCGTCCAATTCCACGTTGGGCATGTAGTTGCGCCAGTTCGAATCGAACTCCGACTGACCGCGCCCGCGATAGTCGAGACAATAGACATTCCGGGGCGTTTCGGGATGGGTGGACAGATAAGTGGCCAGGGCGTGGAAGTCGCGGGAATTGCGCGTCAGCCCTGCGAGGCAAATGACACTGCGATAGCTCTCGTCCGGAGCCGGGTAGTGGCGCGCGTACAGCCTCAAGTCGTCCGACGAGGCATAGTAGATGTCGTGCCAAGGCTTGGTCTGCAGATCAAGCATAGTCCATCGCCAATCGGGGAAGCACCCTCAGTGGAACCCGTACAATGCGTACCGGAAGGCATCGCATCCTTTCGGTACCTTGATGGCGGATCAATGCTTAAGAAGTCAACTGCGCAAGCGGCTTGGCAGTCCCTTAAGGGGTTTTTGCCGTGGTTGAGACGGGCTGGACCGAAGCGGTCTCGGAGGGAGGCACGCGCCGGCCTCTGTTGAGATCCTGAACCAGGTGAAGGGCGTTCTCAGGACCGGCGAGGCGGGAGCGATAGAGCTGCAGCGTCTCCATGATCTTGATCACGTAGCGCCGCGTCTCCGTGAAGGGGATGCGCTCGATCCAGTCGACCGGGTCCACATCGGGATCCCTGGGGTCGCCGTAGATCCCAACCCACTCCTTCACGCGGCCGGGACCGGCGTTGTAGGCCGCGAGGGCCATGAAGTACGAACCGTCGTAGTTCGTGATCAGGTCATTGAGGAATGCTTCGCCGAGCTGCGTATTGTAAGCCGGGTTGGTGAGCTTGGACTTGGAGTAGGTGACATTGTAGCGGCGCGCGACGCCCCGTGCCGTAGCCGGCATGAGTTGCATCAGGCCGCTGGCGCCGACCGGACTTTGCGCAGCGGCGTTGAACTCGCTCTCCTGCCGGGACAAGGCATGGACCAAAGCCGGGTCCACCCGCTCGTCGAGCAGGCTCTTGTACGTGGGCATGACTCCGACGGGCAGGGCATAGTCGCCCATGGGAAGGTCGCGGTTGAAGGCGATCTTGGACAAGCGCAGGGCCATTTGCTTATGGCCGACAGACTTCGCGTATTCGGCCAGCAAGACGACTTCCGGCGCGGTCTCGAGCGTACGGGACAGCGACAGCAGGAATTGCGGCGTCACCCAGCCCACACCGACTGCCCGGGCCACGCCGAGGGCACGGACCGCGTTGTTCGACATGAACTTGTCGATGTCAGCCTGGGTCGGCACCGGCGTCGCCGTCACATCGAGCCGGGCAGGGCGCGGGTCGAGCGCCTGACGGCCGAGCTGGCCGTAGAAATATTGCGGGTACTTGGCGGCAACGTGGAAGTGAACGGCGGCCGACCCGCGATCACCCAACACGAGGGCTGTGCGCCCAAGCCAATACTCGGAGCGGGAGATGTCCCGCGAATCCGTCGCGGCGCGGCGCATGGAGATGAAATGCCGTAGGGCCGTTTGCGGCTCGTCCAAATAACGAAGCGCCACCCAGCCCGCCAGGAACTCGGCCTCCACAAACTGGTCGGGAAGCTTATGCTGCAGGGCCGCCAGGCCGTGCTTGGCGGCGATCTCGTATGCGGTGCGGGGCTGCCCGTCGTTCAGCGCGGCCCGGACATTGACCCGGCGCTCGATCCACCACTCCTTCATGTCAAGAAGGAGATCCGGTTCCAGCGGAACATCCAGCAAGAGCTTCCAGGCGGTGAGCCGCTGCTCCTTGTCCATCGTGCGGCGGAGCCACTGGATATTGTTGAAGCGCAGTCCCAGATCCGATTTGATCGCGTCGGCCGGTAGCGCCTTGAGCAGTTTACCGGCGTTGTCGTTGCGCTTGACCACGGCGACGCGCGCCTGGACTTTCTTCTGCTCTGCTTCCGACAGGTTCTTCGCCACACGCAAGGCGGCGCTGCACATCTTCGACTTGTCCGGGTAGAGCAGGACGTCGATGCGGGCGCGGTGGTCCTCGGCGTCGAGCATGCTGCCGAACTCGCTGAGGATCTTCTTCTCGGTGTCCTCGCTGAGATCGTCCTCACGCCAAGCCGCATCCACGGCCACTTCGGCGCGCTCTTTGTCGCCTTCCTTCAGATACACGCCGGCAAGAGCCGCGCGCCCCGCGCCGGTCTCGGGTTCGGAGTCCTTGAAGAACGCCTTGATGCGTTCCGGGGAGGCATCGGCAAGGAACAGAGACGCTTCGGCCTTCTCGCGAAGCGTTTCGAGGCGTGGCCACATCGGATGGGACTTGCGATAGGCCTCGACCGCCTCGGCCTTGAGATAGGTGCTCTTCGTGTGGGCGAAGCGGTACCAGAGCGCAAAGTCGCGCGCGGCCGGGTCTTCTATCTTTGCCAGCGTATCGTCGATCGTTCCCTTGTGGCGCATCACGAAGCGGACGCGGCTCTCGTCAGCGCTGCTGAGCTTGTAGTCCATCAGCGGCTTCAGGATCGAGACATAGTCCAGTGCGGGTTCCGGTTCCGGCGGAAACATCTTGTCGCGGCGCGGATGAATGTCGGGTTCGGGCACGGTGTCCGGCATGAACGACGCGGGCGCCGCGGCCATCTTGTCGGCGTCGTCGCTCTTGTCGTCGGCTTTTTCCGCAGTGTCCGCCTTGTCCTCCGCAGGCTCGTCTGGAGACTCGCTTGCCGTCTCGTCGGGTTCCGCGCTGTCCGCGGCAGGCTCGTCGGCTTCCTGGGACTCCGCTGGCTCGGCGGCACGTTCTGGATTGGCGGCGGGTTGCGGCATCGCCGCGATCGTTGTGGTCCCGCCGGTGTCGGGGGAGGCCTTCGTCGCCGTGGTCTGCTTCTGAACTGTGGTGCCGGGCGTCGCCGGCTTCGGCTGTGCGGCAGACGACTTCTTAAGCGGCGCGCCCGCCGTGGCTTCGATCGGACCTCTGAGCTCCGGCTCAGGCGTCGCAGTTGCGTCCGACGTCTGTTCTTGAGTGGCCGCAGTGTTGGCGGCGGCATCCGCCGATTCCGTGCCGCTTGGAACCGTTTCCGGTCGATCGGGGTTACGCTCCGGCAGCGCAACGGCTTCCGGTTTGGCGACAGCGCACGTTGGAATGGCCCAAGCAAAGGCCATGATAAGCGCAATATTGTACGCGTTTGTGCGTTTCATGATCGGCGATTGTTACCGGCTACGACCCGCGCCCAGCGCTTAAACGTCCCCCACTACCCAGGAGCCGCGACGGGTAAAGTCCGCGCAGTTTAACGAAAGTCTACACTGTCTCAAAGATTTCGGCGGAAAGATGACTGAGCTGCGCCTGGAAAGGTAAGGTTCCTTGCCAAGAAGGCGTGCTAGCACGCGCCCTCACGGCACTTATTTCGTCCCGCGCTCCGTATGCTCCCAAACGCTGGATCGTGCGCTGCCTGTCACGCGATATCCGCAATGGGCCGCTTGCCCGGCCACCCCCGAAATCCTATTGTCCCGGCCCACCGAGCGATAACAAACGAGATGATCGCCTCCGCGCCTCTTATCGCGCCAAGGAGTTTGAGTTGTGACTAAGCCGATGTTTCAGGGGTCGATTACGGCCCTCATCACGCCCTTCAAGGACGGTTCCGTGGACGAGGACGCCTTCCGCAAACTTGTGGAGTGGCAGATCGACCAGGGCACGCACGGGCTCGTGCCGTGCGGAACGACCGGTGAGTCGCCGACCCTCGATCATGACGAACATCGCCGCGTCATCGAGCTTTGCATCGAAGCTGCCGCGGGCAGGGTGCCTGTGATTGCCGGGACCGGCTCCAACTCGACGGCAGAAGCGGTTGAGCTGACGCGTCATGCCAAGGCCGCCGGCGCCGACGGCGCGCTCGTCGTCACGCCGTATTACAACAAGCCGACCCAAGAGGGCCTCTATCTCCACTACGAGGCCGTCAACTCGGCCGCCGATATCCCGATCGTCATCTACAACATCCCGGGCCGCAGCATCGTCGACATGTCGGTTGAGACCATGGCGCGGCTGTTCAAGCTGAAGAACATCGTGGGCGTGAAGGACGCCACCGCCAATCTTGCGCGGGTCAGCCAGCAGCGGGCCGCAATGGGCCACGAGTTCATCCAGCTCTCCGGCGAAGACGCCACCGCGCTTGGCTTCATGGCCCATGGCGGGATCGGCTGCATCTCGGTGACCTCCAATATCGCACCGGCGCTCTGCTCGGAATTCCAGCTCGCTTGCCTTGCGGGAAACTTCAAGCGGGCACTGGAGTTGCAGGACCGGCTTATGCCAATACATGAAGCCTTGTTCGTGGAGTCGAACCCCGGCCCGGTGAAGTATGCCGCCGAAAGACTGGGGGTGTGCGGAAGCTCGACCCGCCTGCCGCTCGCACCCATCACCGATGGGACGCGCAAGACTGTCGACGCGGCCATCGAGGCGGCCGGCCTGAAGCCTGCCTAGGATCTTGGAAGGGCCCGAACCATGGCGCCGAAACGCGAGAGCGGAAAGCTCGTCGCCGAGAATCGGCGGGCCCGCTACAATTACGAGATTGAAGACACGGTCGAGGCCGGCATCGTCTTGACGGGTTCGGAGGTGAAGTCCCTCCGCACCGGCAAGGCTAATATCGCCGAGTCGTACGCCTCCAACGAGAACGGCGAGCTCTATCTGATCAATTCCCGTATCGATGAGTACAAGGGCGCGGCCCGGTTCGGCCACGAGCCGACGCGGCATCGCAAGCTTCTTCTGCATAAGAAGGAGATGGCGCGGCTGCTCGAGGCCATCCAGCGCCAGGGCATGACGCTCGTGCCCTTGCGGCTCTATTTCAACGAGCGCGGGATTGCCAAACTCCTGCTGGGCCTCGGGCGCGGCAAGAAGGTGCACGACAAGCGCGAGACCGAAAAGAAACGCGATTGGAACCGGCAGAAGGGCCGGCTGATGCGCGAGAAGGGCTAAACGCCGGAGGTTAGGTCGTGGAGGAACGAGGACCAATCCAACTGACGCCGGGCCTGCCGCTTCCTGCCGTGACGCTGCCGGCGACGGATGGATCGCAGATTACCCTCGCGACGCTCCCCGGGCGCAGCATCGTCGCCGTCTATCCTGGACCGGCCGCCCCGGCGTCACCAATCCGCCGGGCTGGGACGATATCCCTGGCGCCCACGGGTCCACGCCGGAGCTGGAAGGTTTCCGCGACGTGTTCGACCTCATCTCTCATGCCGGTGCGCGCCTCTTCGCGGTGAGCGGACAGAGCACGGCCTTCCAGCGCGAGATGGCGCTGCGGCTCGAATTGCCGTTTCCGATTCTGAGCGATGCGGAGGGGGCGTTACGGCGCGCGCTCCATTTACCCACTTTCGAAGCCGGCCCGGAGAGCTACCTGAAACGACTCACCTTCGTGGTCCGGGACGGGCAGATCGAGCACGTCTTCTTTCCGATCGAGGATCCGGAAGCGCACGCGGCCGAAGTGGTCGATTGGCTGAAAGATCAGGCTTGAGGGAAGAGACTTCGTGACGCGTCGGGAGTTGCTGAGAACTCAGTCTCCCAGGGCGTCGTCCTCGGCGTCCTCGACCGAGTAGCCCAAGGCGCTGAGACCCTCTTCGAGATAGTCCGAGAGCAGCGGCATGCCCAAGAGGTACTCGGCGGTGCGCTTGTTGTGCTCGGAGCGGGCGGTCTCGATCGCGTCCTCGAGTTCGTCAGCCGCGAAGGAACCGCGGCCGATCCAGGCCAAGGCGACCAGGCTGACCTGCTCGTCGATATTCAGTTCCCGAATGAAGCCCCGCAATTCGACGACGGTGGAATCGTCCTTGAAATCTTCGAGGATGGATTCGGCGTCGCGGTCGGTCGTGTCGCCGTCGTCCCAGGCCCCGACTTTCGCGTCGTATTCGCGCGCCTTCACGATGACAAAGCCGACCTTCGTCGGTGATATTTCCAAGCCTGCCATTGGATCTGCGCCGAAGAACGGCTCCTCTCTTTGGACGTCGCGACTATACCGAAACCATGCCTGAGTTAGCCCATCCCAGCAACTCAGTCACGCAGACTCGCCGCCGCATCCGCAACGACACGCTCGAACATCTCCGGGGTCAAACGGCCCGTATTGGTGTTGAGCCGGGAGCAGTGGAACGTGTCGAACAGACGGAGGCCGCCGGGCAGCTCATGCCGGGCTCCGTGGGCGAACGGATAATCCCGCTTTTTGACGGCATAGCTGGACAAGATGCTGTCATGGGCCACCCGGCCGATGGCGAGCAGCGCGCGTAAATTCGGCAGTGCCGCCTTGCGCCCATCGAGAAACTGGCGGCAGCACTTGATCTCGCCGCCCGTCGGCTTGTTTTGCGGCGGCACGCAGCGCACGGCATTGGTGATCATGCAGTCGACGAGGCTGAGCGCTTCCGGTCTCAAAACATCGTGCTCGCCGCGGGCAAGCCCCGTCTTCAGGAGTGTGGGATAGAGGAGGTCGCCGGCGAAGTCGCCCCAGAAGGGACGGCCCGTGCGGTTCGCGCCTCTCAAGCCCGGTGCAAGACCCACGATCAACAGCCGGGCCGTCTCCGGGCCGAAGGACGGCACCGCGCCGTTGAACCAATCGGGATGGGCCACGGCGTTGTCGTGGCGGAAGGCGACCAGGCGCTCGCACAAGACACAGTCCGTCTTTGGCTCGGCAGTTATGTCGGTGGCCACCATGCTGGACGAAGCACCTTGAAGACTGAGGAGACCCAATGGGTAGCCTTCAGGCCGCGAGAGAGCAACGTGTGAGGGAGCAGGGCGAAGCCCGGCAGTAGAAGTCAGGGCAGGGCGCGGCGGTTCAGGTCTCGACGAGATCGGACGGGTCGTAGGCGTCCGTGGCTTCCGACTCGTTGTCCGGCCGCCGGCGCTGCGAGCGATCCGAGGACGTGCGGCCAATGTCATGCTGCAGATCGACCAGATCGATGAATTGATCGGCTTGCCGCCGCAGCTCATCCGCGACCATCGGTGGATTGGTCGAGAGCGACGAGATCACACTGACGCGCTTGCCCTTGTGCTGAAGGGATTCGACGAGCGAGCGAAAATCGCCATCGCCCGAGAAGATCACCAGGTGGTCCAGATGCTCGGCGAGCTCCATGGCATCGACGGCAAGCTCGATATCCATATTGCCTTTGACCTTGCGCCGCCCCGTGGCGTCGACGAACTCCTTGGTCGGTTTCGTGACCATGGTGTAGCCGTTGTAGTCGAGCCAATCGATCAGCGGACGTATCGAGGAATACTCCTGATCCTCGGCCAGGGCCGTGTAATACAGCGCGCGCACAAGCTGCCCTTTGGAGCGGAACAGGGCCAGCAGCCGCTTGTAATCGATATCGAACGAAAGGGTCTTTGAAGCGGCGTACAGATTCGCGCCGTCGATAAACAAAGCAATCCGTTCCGTCGGATAGAAGTGCATCACCGGTCCTAACGATCAAATTTCGTGTTGGTACGGGAAATCAAACGCGTACAACGAGTTACTTTCGGTTACGCGCGGAGGCTCCGCAATTGGTCGCAATGTCTCAGATACTGGTAGGAATGGGGGCAAACTATCCCGGCCCGTGGGGTGCGCCGTCCGAGACGATCGACCGGGCGCTGCGCGCACTCAACGAGAAGGGCGTTTCGCTGCTGAAGGTTTCGAACTTCTACGAGACGGCGGCCGTGGGCCGCGCCGGCCAGCCGCCCTATGTGAACGCGGTCGCGCAGATCGAGACGGCGATGCCCCCGGAGGCCTTGCTCCGCCGCCTGAAACAGATCGAGCGCGCCGCCGGGCGCCGAGGCGGAAGCCCCTGGGGACCGCGGAGCCTCGATATAGACATTCTGGACTTCAAGGGCCGGGTTCAGAACTGGCAGGGCGGGACGCCGCGATTCGCCCGGGCAGGGCCGCGCCCCCTGGTTTTGCCCCATCCTTGGATAGAAAAGAGGCCGTTCGTCCTGCGGCCGTTGCTGGATGTGGCGCCGGATTGGCGCCATCCGGTGACGAAGAAGTCGGCTCAGGAACTGTGGCGCCGTGTCGCGCAAGGCTGGGAAGGGCAGGTTCTTAAGGTCTTGGCTCCCGAGACACGACTTGCCACGGGCGCCTGATTTGCATACATAAGGTCTAAATTCCGCCCATTCTAAAAGGACTTTCAGATGGCTCGCGTCACCGTCGAGGATTGCGTCGACAAGATTGAAAACCGTTTCGAGCTCGTACTTCTGGCCAGCCACCGCGCCCGGACGATCTCGGCCGGTGCTCAGCTGACCGTGCCGCGCGACAATGACAAGAATCCCGTCGTTGCCTTGCGCGAGATCGCCGAGAAGAAGTTCACCCCGGACGATCTCAAGGAAGATTTCATCCACTCCATGCAGAAATACGTGGAAGTGGACGAGCCCGAGGCCGAAGCCGTTCCCGCTCTTACGCAGGATTCGCGCATGCCGGTTCTCGGTCAGGACGATCAGTCCACCGATACGCAGATCGACCGGATGACCGAAGAAGAGCTTCTGCGCCGCATGGCGACCCAGGCGCCTTCGGATGGTTCCAATGCGGGCCCGCGCGCGCGCTAACGGACGGACAAGAGACCGGCGAGAACGCGCACCGCAGCACTCGCCGGCCTTTCACTTCACACGCGACATTAGATTTACGGCAACCCTGGTTCTCCTAGGGCCTTGTGCTGCCATGGTCTGGCGCGCCATTCTGGCGGGCTGAGATGACCCGCCAATACGAACTCGTCGAACGCATACTGAGCTATCAGCCCTCGGCCAACGAGGCCTTGCTGAATCGCGCCTATGTCTATGCGATGAAGGCGCACGGCAATCAGCGGCGCGCGTCGGGAGCCCCGTATTTTTCGCACCCGCTGGAAGTCGCCGCGATTCTGGCCGACATGCGCCTGGACGATGCGACCATCGCGACGGCGCTGCTCCATGACACGATCGAGGATACCGAGGCGACGCGCAGCGAGATCGATGCACTGTTCGGCGCGGAAATCGGCACGCTCGTCGACGGGCTAACCAAAATCAAGAAGCTCGACCTCGTTACCAAAAAGGCCGAGCAGGCGGAGAACTTCCGCAAACTTCTTCTCGCCATCTCCAGCGACATCCGGGTGCTCCTCGTGAAGCTCGCAGACCGTCTGCACAACATGCGGACGCTCGAGCACATGAAGCCGGCAAAGCGGAAGACCATCGCCGAAGAGACGATGGACATCTATGCGCCGCTCGCCGGCCGCATGGGCATGCAATGGCTGCGCGAAGAGCTCGAGGATTTGTCATTCCGGTGGCTGAACCCGGAAGCCTACGCCACCGTATCGGAGCGGTTGCGGGTCTTGCGGCAGGACAATCAGGGCCTCATCGACGAAATACACGGCGCGCTGACCTCGAAGCTCAAGGCCGCGCGGGTGAAGGCCATCGTCGCCGGGCGGGAGAAGAAGCCCTACGCCATCTGGAGCAAGATGGAGCGGAAGCAGATCTCCCTCGAGCAACTGTCGGACATCTATGCCTTCCGCATCGTCGTGCCGAAGATGCCCGACTGCTACCGGGCGCTCGCCGTGGTTCATACGAGCTGGCATACCGTGCCGGGACGCTTCAAGGATTACATCTCCAATCCCAAGCAGAACGACTATCAGTCCATCCACACGACGATCGTCGGCCCCAAGCATCAGCGCGTGGAACTGCAGATCCGCACCGAGGAGATGCACTCGATTGCGGAGTATGGCGTCGCCGCGCATGCGCTCTACAAGGAGGGGGGCAGCGGCAAGCGGGTCCCGGCGCAAGACTCAAGCGCATACAGATGGTTGACCCATCTCGTTGGCATTTTGCTCGAAGGCGACAACCCGGAAGAATTCCTGGAGCACACGAAGCTCGAGCTGTTCCACGACCAGGTGTTTTGCTTCACGCCCAAGGGGCGGCTGATCGCGCTGCCGCGCGGCGCCAATTGCATCGACTTCGCTTACGCGGTCCACACCCAGGTGGGTAACACCGCCGTGGGCGCCAAGATCAACGGACGTCCCATGCCGCTCGCGACGACGCTGCGGAACGGCGACGAGGTCGAAATCGTCTGCTCGGACGCCCAGTCGCCGCCCGTGGCCTGGGAACGTCTAGCGGTCACCGGAAAGGCCCGCTCGGCCATCCGGCGGGCGTCGCGCGATGCCGTGCGGCTCCAATACGACAAGCTCGGCCGCGAGATCCTGGATCGCGCCTTCCGCCGCCACGGTCAGGCGTTCAGCGAGGAGGCCATCGCCAAGGCGCTGCCGCGCTTGTCACAAAAGACGGCCGAAGATGTCGTGACCGCCGTAGGCCGGGGCGAACTGACGTCGACCGATGTGTTTCGCGCGGCTTTCCCGGAGGAAATCGCCGGCCCGATGCCCAAGCGCCGCCGGCAGGTGAAACGCAGCGACGAAGGCTGGTTCGGCCTCGGCAAGGTCATGGGACTGAAATTCCGCTGGCCCGGCTCGGGGAACAAGGGCCGCGCCGAAGGTCACGAGGGCCCGGAAGGCATCCCGATTCGCGGTCTGAAAAGCGGACTCCCCGTCCATTTCGCCGACGGGGGCGCCATTCCCGGCGATCGTATCGTGGGCATTCTCTCGCCCGGACACGGGATCACGATCTATCCGATCCATGCGGCCGCGCTGAAAGCGTTCGACGACGAGCCGGAGCGGTGGATCGACGTCACCTGGGACATCGACGAGGACAATCCCCAGCGGTTTCCCGCGAAGATCGCGGTGACGGCCATGAATGAGCCGGGCAGTCTCGCGCAGATCGCGACGGTGATCGGCGAGGTCGACGGCAATATCCAGAATATCAAGATGACCAACCAGGTTGCCGACTACACGGAGATGCTGATCGACCTGGACGTGTGGGACCTGCAGCATCTCAACGAGATTTTGACCGGCTTGCGCGCGCGCGACGTTGTCAGCAGCGCCACCCGATCCGAAGACTAACGGCCTGCAAGATACTGGCGCAAAGCGAAAAATAACCCCAAATATGTTAGGGCACGCGCCCGTAAGCACGAATGCGGGAATTCGCCTGCAACGAGGTAGAGATGCTGTTCAAGCGCCGCGAGGCGGAAAGTTGGGTGAACCGGGTACGGGTGTCGTTGTGGCCGCGCCGCAGTTGGGGCCGCTCGACGCGCTACGTGGTGCACCGGGTGCGCCGCTTGAGCGCGACCCCGCACGCCGTCGCCTTGGGCTTCGCCGCGGGCGTCTTTATCTCCGCCACGCCGTTTATCGGTTTTCACATGATCCTGTCGGCCACGCTTGCGTGGATCGTGGGCGGCAGTATCGTCGCCGCGCTTCTCGGCACCTTCATCGGCAATCCGCTGACCTATCCGCTGTTCTGGGTCAGCAGCTATGAAGTGGGCTCGCTCATGCTGGGTCGGGGCGAGAACAAGGTCGAACTCGATCTTTCCGCCGGCATCTTTCAGACCGACCAGATCTGGACGCTTCTGAAACCGATGACCCTCGGCTCGATTCCCATCGGCATCGTGCTGGGTCTCCTGAGCTATGCCTTGGTGAGGCCGGCCGTGAACGCCTACCAGCATCGGCGCCGCGATCTTCGCTCCGCAAACGAAGTCGTGTGAGCGCGCCGGAAGGAGAGGTGAGGTGGACAAGGTGACAACCGTCCAGAAGATCCGGCTGGGGATCAATATCGACCATGTGGCGACGTTGCGAAACGCGCGCGGCGGCGCACTGCCGGACCCAATTCGGGCGGCGCAGCTTGCAGCGGACGCGGGCGCCGACAACATCACCGCGCATTTGCGCGAAGACCGCCGGCACATCCGCGATGACGATATTGCCCGGTTGCTCGCCGAGGTCGACTGCCCGCTCAACATGGAGATGGCCGCGACCGACGAGATGACCGGCATCGCACTTAAGGCCAGGCCGCCCTGGACCTGTCTCGTGCCCGAGAGGCGCGAGGAGCGGACGACCGAAGGCGGTCTCGACGTGGTCGCGCAGCACAATGCGCTGGCGCCCGTTGTTGCGGCCTTGGCAGAGGCCGGCATCGAAGTCTCGCTCTTCATCGGGGCCGAGCGTCCGCAGATCGAGGCGGCCGCGCGGCTGGCCGTGCCGGCGATCGAGATACACACGGGCGGCTGGTGCGACGCGATCGCCGAGGGCCGTGAAGACGACGCCGAGAAGGAATGGCAAACCATCGTCGACGGCGCCGCATACGCAGATGCCCTTGGCCTAGAAGTTCATGCCGGCCACGGGCTCAACTATGCGACCGCCGAAAAGATCTCGACGATTCCGCAAATCGTCGAACTCAATATCGGCCACTTCCTGGTCGGCGAAGCGGTCTTTGTGGGCCTTGGCGAATCCATTCGGCGGATTCGCGCGGCGATGGACCGAGGGCGTGAAGCGCTGCGCCTCGGTGAGGGGGGCCGCATTGCATCATGATCATCGGCCTGGGTAACGACATCATCGATATCAGGCGTATCGAGAAGACCATCGAGCGCTACGGCGAACGCTTTCTCACGCGCGTCTTCACCGAGACCGAGCGGGTGAAATCGGACCGGCGCAAGCTTAGAGCCGCATCCTATGCCAAGCGCTTCGCGGCCAAGGAGGCCTGCGCCAAGGCGCTCGGGACCGGCTTCAGCCGCGGCGTTTTCTGGCATGACCTCGGCGTGGTCAATTTGCCGTCGGGGCGTCCCACCATGGCGCTCACGGGCGGTGCCGCGCGCATCCTGGACGAACTGCTCCCGGACGGCCACGAAGCCCAAATCGATCTCACTATTACCGACGACTTCCCCACGGCCCAGGCGATTGTGATCATCTCCGCAATCCGGCGGTCGCCATAAAATTGCGCCAGTGTCCGCGTCCTTGGTTTGCTCAGGACCTGGGGAGGGGCTATAGGGGCTCCAACAACACTTGCTGAGAGGGTGGCCCGCTGCGCGGGCCTTGTACCCTGAGGAGAGCGCCGCATGAGCGTGGACGCGGAAAAGACGGCTTCAAAGGGAAGTAATTGGGAGACGGTTCGCGTCGTCATTCACGCGCTGATCCTGGCGCTGATCGTGCGCGTGTTCCTGTTTCAGCCGTTCAACATCCCGTCGGGTTCTATGATTCCGACCCTGCTCATCGGCGATTACCTGTTCGTCTCGAAATACAGCTACGGCTACAGCCGCTATTCCTTTCCGTTCGGACTGAACCTGTTCTCGGGACGCGTCTGGGCGGCGGAGCCGGAGCGCGGCGACGTGGTGGTGTTCAAGCTGCCACGCGACAACGAGACCGACTACATCAAGCGCGTCATCGGCTTGCCCGGCGACGAGATCCAGATGATCCACGGCGTGCTCAACATCAACGGCAAGGCCGTGGACAAGGTGAAGGTCGACGATTTCGTCACGGAAGCCGTGGGCGGGCGCGACCGTCATTTCACCCGCTACATGGAAACCCTCCCCAACGGGGTCACCTATCCGGTGCTGGACCTCGTCAATGAGGGGGCCGGCGACAACACCGACGTCTACAAGGTGCCCGAAGGGCATTTCTTCATGATGGGCGACAACCGCGACAACTCCACGGATAGCCGCTTCTTGTCCGAGGTCGGTTTCGTGCCCTTCGAGAACCTCGTCGGCAAAGCGCAGGTCATCTTCTTCTCCATCGATGAGGACTCCAGCTTCTGGCAGGTCTGGCGGTGGCCGACGGATGTCCGGTGGGACCGCATCTTCAAGACGGTGAATTAGGCTCGTGGCCAAGCGGCGCATCTCTGATGTCGGTGTCCTAGCCGAGCGCCTCGGACACCAATTCAACAAGCCCGCGCTGCTGACCTTGGCGCTGACTCACGCAAGTGCGCGCCCCGGCTCCAAGCCCAACGAAGACAACGAGCGTCTCGAGTTTCTCGGCGACCGCGTGCTGGGGCTATCGATCGCGCAGTTGCTGTCGGAACGTTATCCGGAAGCCAGCGAAGGCGAACTGGCGCGATGGTTCAACCATCTCGTCCGGACGGAAACCTGCGCCGAAGCCGGCCAAAGCTGGCAACTGGGCGACTTCATCCTGATGAGCGGCGGGGAAGCGGGTTCGGGCGGACGGCGCAAGAAGACGATCCTCGCCAATGCGTGCGAGGCGGTGCTGGGCGCGGTGTTCTCCGACGCGGGCTATGACGCGGCGCGCGAGCTCGTCTGGCGCACCTGGGCGCCGTATCTCGCCGAACTGAAGGAGGCCGCGCCGGACGCCAAATCGGTCCTGCAAGAGTGGGCGCAAGGGCGTCAGCTGCCGCTCCCGAACTATATCGAGGTCTCGCGCGAAGGCCCGGACCATGCGCCGCTCTTCACGGCGGAGGTCCACGTAGAGGGGGTGGCGCCAGAACGCGGCGAAGGCCTGAACAAGCGCGCGGCGGAGCAAGCCGCGGCGCTGGCGATGCTCCTGCGGGAAGGCGTCTGGCAGGCTTCCGCCAATGACTGAGCTTGGGGCCAATGACTGACACCACAGACACCCCGACGCGCTGCGGCTTCGTTGCCCTGATCGGCGCGCCCAATAGTGGCAAGTCCACGCTGACCAACGCGCTTGTCGGCGCGAAGGTGTCGATCGTCACCCACAAGGCGCAGACGACGCGCGGCCCCGTGCGCGGCATCGTGCTCGCAGGCGATGCGCAAGTCATTCTGGTGGATACGCCCGGTATCTTTCAGCCCAAGCGCCGGCTCGACCGCGCCATGGCGCAAGCGGCCTGGGAACGGGCAGGGGATGCGGACATCGTCGCTCTCGTCGTGGATGCGGCGCGCGGGCTGGACGAGAAGCTGGAACCCATTGTCGAGCAGCTGCCGGAGTTGAATCGCCCCGTGATCGCGGTGCTCAACAAGATCGATCTCGTGAAGAAGCCGGACCTCTTGAAGCTCACATCCGAACTTCTGGGTCTCAAGGCGTTCGCGGAGATCTTCATGGTGTCGGCGCTGACGGGCGACGGTGTCGACGACCTTCGGGCGTATCTCGCGGGCGCCGTTCCCGAAGGACCGTGGCTGTTTCCGGAAGACCAGTTGTCGGACGCCTCGCTTCGGCAGACCGCCGCCGAGATCACGCGCGAAAAGCTTTTTCTGCGCCTCCACGAAGAACTGCCCTATGCACTGACGGTCGAAACGACGGACTGGAAGGTCCTCAAGGACGAAAGCGTGCGCATCGAGCAGACCATCTTCGTCGAGCGCGAAAGCCAGCGCCGCATCGTACTCGGCGCCAAGGGCCAGATGATCAAGGAGATCGGCCAAGCCTCGCGCGAGGACATTGCCGAGATCGCCGGCGTCCCCGTACATCTGTTCCTGTTCGTGAAGGTCCGCGAACGCTGGGGTGAAGATCCCGAGCGCTTCCGCGAGATGGGTCTCGACTATCCAAGAAATAGGCCGCCTGGCGCCGTCACGCCGGACTAGGCAAAGCCGCGAAAGTTAGGCCAAGCTGCCGCTATGGACTGGAGCGACGAAGGCATCTTCTTGAGCGGCAAGCCTCTTGGCGAAGCGAACCTCATTGCCGAGGTGTTGACGCTCGAACATGGCCGCCATCTCGGCCTCGTGCGCGGCGGCCGGTCCCGCCGTGTCCGCCCGACTCTCCAGCCCGGCAACCTCGTTCGCGTCACCTGGCGCGCGCGTCTTGCCGAGCATCTGGGCGGCTACAATGTCGAACTGATGGAAGCCCACGGGGCCCGCGCGCTCGACGACCCGCGCGCTCTCGCAGCCATCGGCATGCTCGGGGAGTTCGTGAAGCTCCTGCCCGAGCGGGACCCGCATCCCGAGCTCTACGCCACGACGTTGCATGTGCTCCGCTCCTTCGCCGAACCCGATATTTGGCCGGCGCTGCTCGTGTACTGGGAGATGCAACTGCTCCAGGAGATCGGTTTTGGTCTCGACCTCACATCCTGTGCCGCGACGGGGAGCACCGAGGAGCTTGTCTACGTGTCGCCGAAGTCGGGGCGGGCGGTCAGCCGCGAGGCGGGCGCGCCCTATGCCGACAAGATGCTGCCGCTGCCGCAATTTTTGATCGACAGTTCGGCCTCGCTCGCCCCCTCGGACGTCGTCGCGGGCTTCGGTCTCACCGGCTTCTTTCTGGAGCGGGACGCGCTGGCGCCGCACGGCCTCAAATTCCCCGATGCGCGCGACCGCCTGCTCGATCTCTTGCGCCGGGAGCCTCACGCCGCTTGAGGCGACTCACGCGATGGGTTAGCCAAACGACATGGGAAAACGCGCGACGCCCCCCGAGCAGGGGCCTATTGAGCCGATCAATCTGAAAGAGGCGCTGGAAGAGCGCTATCTCGCCTACGCGCTGTCCACCATCACCCACCGGGCGCTCCCGGACGTGCGCGACGGGCTGAAGCCTGTGCACAGGCGGCTGCTTTACGCCATGCAGCAATTGCGCCTGCAGCCGCAAGGCGAATTCCGCAAATGCGCGAAGATCGTCGGCGACACGATGGGCAACTTCCATCCCCACGGCAATCAGGCGATCTACGACGCGCTGGCGCGGCTCGCGCAGGATTTTGCCGTGCGCTACCCGCTCATCGACGGGCAGGGGAACTTCGGCAATATCGACGGGGATAACCCCGCCGCCGACCGCTACACCGAAGCCCGGCTGACGGACATCGCCGCCCGGCTCCTGGAAGGCATCGACGAAGACACGGTCGACTTCCGCCCGAACTACGACGGGCGCGAAATGGAGCCGTCCGTGCTCCCGGCGAACTTCCCGAACCTGCTCGCCAACGGTGCGTCCGGCATCGCCGTCGGCATGGCGACGAACATCCCGCCCCACAATGTTGGCGAGCTGTGTGACGCGGCGCTCCATCTCATCAAGTTCCCCAATGCCACGGCCGACAAGCTCGTCTCCTTCGTGCCCGGGCCGGATCTGCCCACGGGCGGCATTATTGTTGAGCCGCGCGAGCAGATCGTCGAAGCCTACAAGACGGGGCGAGGATCTTTCCGCTTGCGCGCACGCTGGGAGAAGGAAGACGCAGGCCGCGGCACCTATCAGGTCGTCGTCACCGAGATTCCGTATCAGGTGCCCAAAGCGCGCCTCGTGGCCCGTATCGCCGAGCTGCTCCAGGCCAAGAAGCTGCCGCTGCTCGCCGACGTGCGCGACGAGTCGGCGGAGGACGTACGGCTTGTGCTGGAGCCGAAGAGCCGCAGCGTCGATCCCGCGCTCCTGATGGAGTCGCTGTTCAAGCTGACCGAGCTCGAGACGCGCGTCTCGCTCAACATGAACGTGCTGAGCGAAGGCAAGATCCCGAACGTGCTGGGCCTGCGCCAGGTCCTGCTCGAATGGCTCGATCACCGGCAGGAAGTGCTGGTCCGGCGCTCCAATTTCCGCCTGTCGAAGATCGATCACCGGCTGGAGGTGCTGGAAGGCTACCTGATCGTCTATCTGAACCTCGATCGGGTCATCCAGATCGTGCGCGAAGAGGACGAGCCGAAACCCGTCCTGATGAAGGAGTTCAAGCTCACCGACGTTCAGGCCGAGGCCATTCTCAATATGCGGCTCCGCGCTTTGCGGAGACTGGAGGAGATGGAGATCCGCCGCGAACACGACGATCTCACCAAGGAACGCAAAGAGCTGAAGGCGCTCCTAAAATCCGAAGACAAGCAGTGGAAGCGCATCTCCGACGAGATCAAGGAGATCAAAGACGCCTTCGGCCCGAAGACCGAGCTTGGCCGCCGTCGCACCACCTTCGACGAGGCGCCCGAAGACGTCGCCGACGTTCTTGCCGAAGCGATGATCGAGAAGGAGCCCGTCACCGTCGTCCTGTCCGATAAAGGATGGATACGGACGATCAAGGGGCACAACACCGACACATCGAAACTGTCGTTCAAGGATGGCGACAGGCTGCGGCAGCTTCTGCACGCGCAGACGACCGACACGCTGCTTCTGTTCGCCACGAACGGCCGTTTCTATTCGCTCAGCGCCGACAAGCTGCCGGGCGGGCGCGGACACGGCGAGCCCTTCCGGCTGATGATCGACATCGAAGACGCGGGCGACTGCGTCGAGCTGATCGTGCATGAGCCCGGCGGAAGCTGATGGTCGCCTCGACGGCCGGATACGGTTTCGTCGTCGCCGAGGACGACGTGATTGCCATGACCCGCAAGGGCAAGCAGGTTCTGAACGTGAAGGGGGACGACGAGGCTGCGGTCTTGGCGCCGGTCTCCGGCGACAGTGTTGCCGTGATCGGCGACAACAGAAAGCTGCTGCTGTTTCCGCTGTCGGAACTGCCCGAGATGCCGCGCGGCAAGGGCGTGCGGCTGCAGCGCTATCGCGATGGCGGGCTGGCGGATGCCAAGACCTTCTCGAAGAAGGAAGGGCTCGTCTATATCGATGCGGCGGGCCGCAGCTTCACGCTTGCCTCGGCGAATTTGCGCGATTGGTGGGGTGCTCGTGCCGCAGCGGGCCGGCTGCCGCCGCGCGGTTTCCCCAAGTCAGGCAAGTTCGGCGAGAAGTTCTAGCGCTTCAGGGCGTCGGTAACAGACCCACGGACCCAGCCTCTGGAGGTCAGCCGTTCCTGGGGCTGGAAGCGCTCCTTGTAGCGCATCTTCCGGGAGCCCTCGATCCAGTAGCCGAGATAGACATACGGGTAGCCGACCGAGCGGGCGTACTCGACATGCTCGAGGATCATGTATGTGCCGAGGCTGCGCTGGGCGAAAGCCGGGTCGAAGAAACTGTAGACCATCGAGATCCCGTCGCTCAGACGGTCGCAGAGCGCAGCCGCGATCAGCGGGGCCTCGCCGGTGACCGGGTCCGGCTTCTGTCGGTACTCGGTGATGAAGGTCTCCACCACGCTGTCCTCGACCATGAGCGAGAAGTCGAGGACGCTCATTTCGGCCATGCCGCCGTCCCCGTGCCGTGCCTCGATATAGTCGCGGAAGAGGGCGTATTGCTCGGAGCTGGGGGTGGCCGCCTGGCGCGTCACCACCAGATCGGCGTTGGCGCGCGCGATCCGCTTCAGCGACCGCTTCGGCTCGAACTCGTTGACCAGAAGGCGCACGGGCACGCAGGCCGAACAGGAGTCGCAATAGGGCATGTAGGCAATGTTCTGGCTGCGCCGAAAACCGCCCTTGAGCAGATTGTCGATGAGAAAGCCGGGCTTGTCGCGCGTCAGGTGCGTGAAGAGCTTCCGCTCCATCCGGCCTGCCAGGTAGGGGCAGGGCTGGGGGCGGTGATGTAGAACTCCGGAAAATTGTTCTTGTGTTCTGTCACGGGTACCGGACCGGAAGCGAATCCACGTCAATCCTCCGACAGCTTAAGCGAGGATCGGCGGCGGGCGCAATCGGCGCCGCGCCCGCGCCGCACAGAGTTTGGATAACCCGCGTCAGAGGGTCTCAGCCGACCCCGGCCGGTTGATCACGACGACCCCGGCCAGGATGTCGTGCAGGCAGCGCTTCCGGGAATCGAAGAAGCACCACAGCAGGATCGGGAAGAACAGCGTCAGCGAAAACCAGAACAGGAGCGCGTGGAACGCGGCGATCAGCGGTGTCACCTTGCCGCCATACCACATGGGCACCGCGAGCCCCATCATGCGCTGACCCGGCGTGGACGACTTGGGGCCGCCGATCGTGAAGGCGTTGTAGGCGAGGCCCACAAACGGAAAGATGAGCCCGAACAGGAGCCAACCCAGCCCCAAGGTGAGAACGCCGAGCACGGCTACGACCACGAATGCGATAACCGTGAGGATGGCAATCATGACGGCGTCGATGAGGAACGCGACACAACGCTTACGGATGACGGCGCTGAAGAGTTGCGGTTCCGTCACCGGGTTGTAGACATGCATTTGCGCGGGGAAGGTCGCGGTGCTGGGTGTCATAGGGTCCGACATTGGGTCTCCAAATTGATGCATAGCTACTGTTCATATGGGAATTGCGCCCCATTTCCGCAACGTAAGCCGCTGTCCGCGGGGGGCTCGGTTGCCGTCCGTCAGGTGACGTCCTAGGCTCCACGCGACACAGATTCGTCTCTGATGCCCGAGGATTGGAGGGACGCACGCATGCGGAGAACGGTTTTTGCAGTCGCGGTTGCGAGTCTCCTCGCAAGCGCCGGTCAAGGCCTGGCATGCGAAGGCAGCGACGTCATTTTCGAAGACACGTTCCAGGACAATGGAGGCGGCTGGTCGCAGAAGAAGACGGTCGCGATCGGCGACGGCGCGCTGACATTCACGCTGCCGGCCGACGACATGCAGTCCAATCTCAACGTCATGTTTTCCGTCGAGGACGCTGATGTCTGCGTCGAAGCCGTGTGGCCGCACGGCGTCGGAAACGGCGAGGATAACGGCCGCATCCTCGGGCTGGGCTGTTGTTCTGGGGCGAGAACAACCGGACCTATTATCAGTTCGGCATTCTCAGCAACGGCCGCTATTGGATCGCGCGTAAGCAGGACGGCGCGTGGGTCGGCACGATCGCGGCGAATATCGACAGTCCCGCCATCAAGACGGCCCCCGGCGCGGCCAACACCTTGCGCGTCGATGCCAAAGGCAGCCAGCTCGCCTTTTTCATCAACGGTACGAAGGTCCGCGAGTTGAGGGGCCAGGCGCCGAAGGGAAGTTGGCGCTTCGGCGTATCGGGCGACAATTTCGACAAGTCGAACGAAGCGACCGTGCTCTTCACGAACATGAAGGTCACGGACTAAGGACTCGTTCCGCCGTCAGTATTGGCTCTTCAGAAGCCGCGCCACTTCAGGTGCGAAGTAGCTGAACACGCCGTCTGCGCCCGCCCTCTTGAACGCGAGCAATGTCTCCAGCACGACCCGTTCCCGGTCCAGCCAGCCCCGCTCGGCGGCCGCGACGAGAGCCGCATATTCTCCGGAGGTCTGATAGGCGAAGGTCGGCAGGCCGAACGCATCCTTCACGCGCCAAACGATATCGAGATAGGGCAGGCCCGGCTTGACCATGACCATGTCCGCGCCTTCCGACACGTCAAACGCAACTTCGCGCAGCGCCTCGGCACCGTTGGCGGGATCCATCTGATAGGTCTTCTTGTCCCCTCGCAGTTGCGCGCCGGAACCGACCGCATCACGGAAGGGGCCGTAGAACGCAGAGGCATATTTCGCCGCATAGCTCATGATCTGCGTGTCGGCGAAACCGTTGGCCTCGAGAGCCGCGCGGATGGCGCCGACGCGGCCGTCCATCATGTCGGACGGCGCCAGTACATCGCAGCCGGCTTCGGCTTGAACCAGCGCTTGGGTGACGAGCGCCTCCACGGAGCGGTCATTGTCGATCCGGCCTTCGTCGTCCAGAAGCCCGTCATGACCGTGGCTCGTATAGGGGTCGAGCGCGACATCGCAGACAATGCCGATCTCCGGGACCGCCTGCTTGATGGCGCGCACCGCCCGGCAAACCAGATTGCCGGGGTTGAAAGCCTGGCTACCCGCTTCGTCCCGCAAGGAGGGGTCCGTATTGGGGAACAGCGCGATCGCCGGCAGGCCGATCTCGGCGGCGTCTTCGGCGGCCCGGACGGCCAGATCGATCGACAGACGGGCGACGCCCGGCATCGCATCGACTTCCTCGCGCGATCTGTCACCGTCGATCACGAAGATCGGCCAGATCAGATCGTCGGCGGTCAGCTGCATTTCCCGCACGAGACGCCGAGACCAGTCCGCCCGCCGGTTCCGCCGTAGGCGGGAGGCGGGATAGCCCGGTCCCAGTTCCTTGGGCGCATCCACCGTGCCGCGCTTTGCGCGTTCGGTACGGAGTGAAACCGTCTTGTCGTCAGGTCGTGATGCCACGCGATGCAAATCCCTCGATTGCCGGGCTCGGCCCGAAGAGGCGTTGAAGGGGCGCGAGACTATCACCCAATAGAGGTATCCCGCCAGGGCCCGGAGCGAACATGGTTTTCTCCGGTTTCGTGTCTAAGTCCAGCGCCTACTGGCAAATTCTCACATAGCGCCGCTTGCGCATATCGAGATGGAAGTGGTCGCGGTGCGCGGCGTTCGCTTCGGGACCGAGAACCGTCCAGAACACCTTGCACGCATCCCCGTGGATCGTCCGCATGAAGCTCTTCGCCTCGTCGCGGCTGAGATTGCCTTCCGGGACCGGCCCCTCGGGCTCCTCGTCTTCGAGACCGGGCAGTTCCGCAGGCGCGGCGAACACCGGCTTGAAGAACGGGTGCGTCGCCATTTCCCCGAACTCGTCCGCCTCCTTGGTGAACTCCTTGTACTCGAGATCCTTGTTCAGGACGCTGATGCCGGGCGTGCGGCTTCGCGGCGGCAGGGTGGAGTGATCGCGCAGCGGGTTCGGCCAAGGAGCCTCCGCCAGTTGCGGGCGGGTGGGCCGATAGCCGTAGGGCCAATTGCCGAGCACTGGGATCGTCTGCCCCGACGCCATCACGAAGGCCTTGATGTCCAGGGCGTTCGCCTTCGCATGCTCGCTGAGCTTGGTGTCGGGCCGGCCGTACTGGTTCCGGCACATATACGACGCCGCGTTCTTGATCTTCACGACGCTGCTTCCCAGCGCTTCGGCGGTCGGCTGCACGGAGGTCGCGAACCATTTGTGCAACGTCGCGGCGACGGTGCAGTTGACGGTCGCCGGTGGAGACACGGCGATCTTGGGATGGTCGCCGATCGATTTCAGTTTGATGGGCGCCAACGAGCCGCAAGCGCCTCTGCGGATCGGGTCCAGATGCTCATACTCCAAGTCGAGCCCATCCAGCAGCTTGACGCATTGGTCGAGTGCCGCCGCGACCTTGGGATCAACCGCGGCGTCCGGATCCTCGCCCGTGCGCACCGGATTGCGGGGCGGCTGCGGTGCCGGTTCGCTCGCAGTCTCCGACGCTGAAGCCTCAGCTGTTTCTTCGGGCGCTTCAACAGTTTCAGCAGTTTCCTCGGGCGCTTCAGCTGTTTCTTCTGCGCTTTCTACTTCCTCTGTCGGAGGCGCTTGCGTCGCCGCGGTGTCGGCTTCCGCCGGCGCCTCGGGAGCCTCTAGCGGAGCCGCTGGGACATCTGCTGCCTCGGCCGGAGTCTCTTCGGGCGCGGCCTCGGCTTCAGCCGAAGGGACGGGGGGTGCCGGCTTCCGCAAAGGCAGCCCCGGTTGCACCGGCGCTTGCCTCTGTGGCGCGGCGCGGCGTTTGGGGCGGAGATCCGGAACCGACAGGCCAAGGGTCTGGAAGGGGTTGAGGGCCGCGCGATAACCGGCTCCGCGATCGCGGCGGCAACATACAAGCCCGCCAGGAGCGGCGCCCACAGGATCGTTCCCCGGCGACGCGCACGCCGCCACCCCCGGTCCCTCCGTCCCGTCATAGCGGTCCCCGTCCGAAGTTGCCGCATGCGGATGGCTTGTGGTTTGCGTCTTGGAATGGTAGCTGCGCCGGACGAGCCAACCCCGCATCTTTTGCAGTCATTCTTGAGGGCTTACGCGTTTGTCCGAACCGCTTGGGATCACTTTCGAGGAACACGACCGCGCCGGCGTCGTGACGCTCGACCGGCCCGCAAGGCTTAACGCGCTCACGCGCGAAATGTTCGAAGCCCTGAGCGCCAACTACCGGCGCTGGGAACCCGCCGCGCAGATTTACGGCGTGGTGATGGAGTCGACCCACCCCAAAGTCTTCTGCAGCGGCGGCGATCTGAAAGTCCTGAACCAACTCAACCATGACGGTGCCGTAGACGAGATACGCGAATTCTACCGTTCTGCTTATACCCATGTCTGGGTCCTTGAGAAATTCATCCGGCCCAACGTCCCGCTGATCAACGGTCTCGCTTTCGGCGGCGGCATCGGAATTTCCCTGTTGGGGACACATTGCGTCGCCGGCGAGGGCTACCGGTTCGCGATGCCGCAAGTCGGGATCGGATTCCTGCCCGACATCGGAGGAACCTACTTCCTCCCACGCCTCGACGGCTGGGTCGGTACGTATCTGGCTCTTACCGGAGCTGAGATCGGCCCTGCGGATGCACATCGTCTACGCCTCGTAACTCACTATATTCCATCGCCTTATTTCGATGTGATCAAGACCTCGCTGGCCGACAACCATCCGATCGACCGCCTTCTCGACGGGCTGCACCAAGATCCCGGCGAAGGCGACCTCGTGCGGCTCACCCCCGCCATCAACCGCATCTTCTCGGCCCCCACGGTTGAAGAGATTTTGGAGCGGCTCGATGCGGAACCGGAAGGGCCCTATGAGACCTGGGCCCGGGAGACGGCCGCCACGCTGCGCCAGAAGTCGCCCACCTCGCTCAAGATCGCGCTTCAGCAGATGCTGCGCGGCAAGGCGTTGAGCTTGGCGGAAGCCCTCCAGCTCGAGTTCCGTCTCGCATCGCACCTCGTCACGACGCCGGACTTCAAGGAGGGCATCGACGCCAAGATCGCCGGCAAAGGGCGGGCCCCCAAATGGACGCCGGAGACGGTGGCCGACGTTGACGACTCCCGCATTGCAAGCCTGTTCGAAACACCAGTGGATGGTGAACTCGAACTTAACGAGCCAAAGCAGATTTTCCAATAATTGTTGGAATCAAACGGCGTCGCGCAAACATCAACAAGAATTAAGCTTAGAATTTTATCGACTCTTAAGCGTTCCAATTAAGCGCATCTTAGTCGGAAGGCTTTTATACTCATCGCCAAGTTGGGGATAAACAACAACTAAATGGGGTTGGCAATGAATGTAGCTCTGAAAATTGGAGCCGATGAAACTGCTGTTGAGGAAAATGACCTCAAGTCTTCTTACATTGGTTCGTTGAAATTGATCGAGCAACTGCACCGGTTGCTTTTGGATGTCATCAAAGATGAGTTCGAGCGTCTTGGCCGCACGGACGTAAATAGTATCCAGGCATTGCTACTTTACAATATCGGCGATGACGAAGTCACAGCCGGAGAATTGACGGGCCGTGGCTACTATCTCGGCTCGAATGTTTCCTACAATCTCAAGAAGCTTGTTCAGGCCGGCTTCGTGAATCATCAGCGTTCGACCACCGATCGACGTTCGGTGCGTGTGAGTCTGACTGAAAAAGGCCGTGAAGTATCCGACGTGGTCAACCGCTTGTTCGAGCGTCAGCTCGGTTCGCTGGAGCAGGTCGGCGGCGTGGCTCAAGACGATCTCGAGAGCCTGAACAAGTCGATGTTCCGCCTGCAGCGTTTTTGGTCCGACCAGATCCGCTATCAGCTCTAGAAAAATCCGCCCTGGACAGAGTGTGGCTGGCCCGGGAGCCTGACGGCTCCCGGCGGTCCTGTATGGCCTTGCCATGTGCCTTCGCGGCGCAGCACTCAAATTCGCCTGATTTTTCCTTCATCGTACCCAAATGACACGTGGGCCGTGCTTCGGCGCGGCAGTGAGGGACAATCGAGTCCAAGGGGCTGCAGATAGATCCGGCGGACCGGAGCAGGGCTCACCTTGCGCTGGTTAATGGTTTGTAAGGTTTCAGCCGGATTCAATGGCGCCCGAAACGGGTAGAGCTACGGCACCATTCAGCTATACTAAAGCGAATGGAGTTGCCGCAGCTGACGGGAGCGGCGCATGCCCAAATTGAATGTGGTTTTTAAGTACGGGTCACGCCTGACGATCGGTGGACTCGCGGTGACGCTGCTGTGCGTCAGCGCGCAGCCTCTGAGCGCCGGTCCGTTCAACATGTTCAAGTCCCGGGATGCCCAGACCGAAGCGGCAACACAAGGGAGCGTCGGTGGAAGCGGCGGTCTCTTCGGCGGCCTGTTCAATGGCGGCTCGCGCAACACGCAGCCGCAAGGGGAGGTGACGCGCTCCGAATTGCCGACGGGCGATCCGGAAGTCGCCATGATCCTCAATCCCGGCCTCGGCACGCCGACCCTCGCCAAAGGAAACATCGCAGCGACCAGGACGGCCATACAGCAGTACAAGGCGATCGTCGCACAGGGTGGATGGCCGATGGTTCAACCGGTCGCGATGAAACCCGGACGGCGCGGCACTAACATCCAGACGCTGCAGCGCCGGCTTCAGATCGGTGGCGACCTGATGACCACGTTCGAACCGGGCCGCTATGACAACGCGACCGTCGCGGCCGTGAAGCGTTTCCAATACCGCCACGGTCTCCCGGCCACGGGCGTCGTGGACTCGAAGGCCACGGTTGCGGCGCTGAACGTTCCGGCGAGCACGCGCCTGGCGCAGCTGGAGGCGAGCCTGAAGCGCCTCCAACGCCGAGCCGGCAAGACGACGAACCGCTATATTCAGGTGAACGTTCCCGCGGCGCAGGTGGAAGCGGTGCGCGGCGGACGCGTGGAACTGCGGAACACGGCGGTCGTCGGCAAGGTCGAGCACCAGACGCCGACCCTGGCGAGCAAGGTCTCGCAGGTGAAGTTCAATCCCTATTGGAACGTGCCGACGAGCATCGTCAAAGCCGACCTGATCCCGAAGGGACGGCAGTTCGCCAGCCGCGGACAAGACATGCTTGCCGCCTATCACATGGAAGCCCTGGATCGAAACGGTCAGATCGTAGATTCCCGCACGATCGACTGGTACGGCAACGAGGTCTACACCTACCGCTATCGCCAGAGGCCGTGGGAAGAGAACTCGCTGGGCTACATCAAGATCGATTTCCCGAACAAGGACGCGGTCTACATTCACGACACGCCGCTGAAGAGCCTGTTCGGCAAGGCCGTGCGCTTCGAGAGTCACGGCTGTGTTCGCACGCACAACGTCGATCGTCTGGCAGCCTGGGTTCTCGACAACAATCCGTCCTGGAACCTGTCGCGCATCCAATCGCTGCGGCATACGTCACAGCAGGAGAACGTCCCTGCCACGCAAACGATCGGTGTCTACTTCACGTATATCAGCGCGTGGGGCACGCCGGACGGCTTGGTGCATTTCCGGCCGGACATCTACAATCTCGACACGCGCGGAACCTACGCCTCGAACTACTAGGCGCGCCTCAGGGCAGCGCTGGGAGCGCTTGCAAGAACACTCAATGTGGGCCGTTCCGGTTTGAAGCCGGAGCGGCCCTTTTCGTATCGGCTCGCCTACGCACCCTTCGCGGCGCGCGCCCCGCAACCTCCGGCCCGTGCGTGAGGAGGGGATTCGAATGGACGCAAAATCAACTGCTTGACTATTATATTAGGTACACCTAATTTAGTGGCATCTAATGAAAGGCCAATAGAGCACCATGACAGGCGCCCCGAAGGATTTCGCCAAATTCGAAGCCAATGCCGCCCTCGTGGCGAGCATCTTGCGCGCACTCGCAAACGAGCGCCGCTTGATGATCCTGTGCAAGCTGGCCGAATGGGGCGAGGCCAGCGTGAGCACCTTGTCGGAGGCGGCGGGTCTGTCCCAATCGGCAACGTCTCAGCATCTCGCCAAGATGCGGGATGAAGCGCTCGTCGATTTTCGCCGGGACGGTCAAACGGTTTGGTACCGCATCGCCGAGCCGCGCACCGAGCTTCTGCTCGGATATCTCCAGAAGCTCTATTGCCCCAACGACTAACCCCAATTTTGGATCAGGAGCAGTACGATGAGCCTTCCCACCATTAGCCCCCAGGACGCCAAGCGTTTGATCGACCAAGGCGGCACATTGGTCGACATCCGCAATGCCGACGAGCGCGCCCGCGAACTCATTCCAGGCTCGAAGCACGACGCTCTTTCTAACCTCAACCAACTGTCGGACACGTCGGCGCCCATCATCTATCATTGCCACTCGGGCGCCCGCACAGCGCAGAATGCGGCTCGCCTCCGGGCGGCGGCACCGTGTGAGGCCTACATCCTCGAAGGCGGACTGGAGGCCTGGCGGAAGGCGGGACTGCCGGTGCAAGTCGACAAGAGCCAGCCCCTTCCGATGCAGCGCCAAGTGATGATTGGCGCGGGCAGCCTGGTTCTCTCGTTCGTCCTTCTCGGGCTGTTCGTTTCGCCTGTGTTCTTCGCCTTCGCCGGCTTTGTTGGCGCAGGCCTCGTCTTTGCCGGGATCACCGGGATCTGCGGCATGGCCAAAGTGCTTGCGCTCATGCCTTGGAACCGCAGTGCGGTCGGCGCCTGACGTTCACGCCACTTGGCATGGCGCCCGTATCCCTCTTGTTGGGGTCGGGCGCGCTGCCGGCCATCTTCAATAGCCGTCATCGTTTTGATCCCGCGGCCGCATCATCGCGGCCGCGGCATTCGCGCTTCTAGGCACGGGCTGAACAAGGGTGCGAATTTCACTTGCTAATGGGTGGGGCACGCCGTTTTTTCCTTTGCTCACAAATTATTCCGGGCAGCCCCGTTCTACGAATTGGGTGTTGCTAGCGTCGCCGTGCGACATGTGGTAGAGCCAGCCAAATCAGCCTGAACCCGCCACCTGAGCTCGTTTCAGCAGCGGTATTGCGCAGGCCCAAAACAAGTTTGAGCTCGAGGAGCAGTTTGAGATGACGGCCAGTGATTTTTTCAGCAAGCATGCAAAGGATTCAGACCCGGCGGTTTGGGGCGCGATCGAGCGCGAGGGGCAGCGCCAGCAAGACGAGATTGAGCTGATCGCGTCGGAGAACATTGTCTCGCAGGCCGTACTGGACGCTGTCGGAACGCTCCTCACGAACAAATACGCCGAAGGCTACCCGGGACGCCGTTACTACGGCGGCTGCCAATACGTGGACGAGGTCGAAACGTTGGCCATCGACCGCGCGAAGCAGCTCTTCGACTGCGAATTCGCCAACGTCCAGCCCCATTCGGGCTCTCAGGCGAACCAATCCGTCATGCTTGCCCTGATCAAGCCGGGCGACACGATCATGGGTATGAGCCTGGCCGCCGGCGGTCACTTGACCCACGGCGCGCCGCCGAACGAGTCCGGCAAGTGGTTTAACGCCGTGCAGTACGGCGTGACCAAAGATACCAACCTCATCGACTATGACGAGGTCGAGAGCCTCGCCAAGGAACACCAGCCGAAGCTGATCATCGCCGGCGGGTCCGCCTATCCGCGGCAGATCGACTTCAAGCGTTTCCGCGAGATCGCCGATGCGGTCGGCGCCTACCTGCATGTCGATATGGCTCACTTTGCCGGTCTCGTCGCGGCCGGTCTGCATCCGAGCCCGCTGCCGTATGCGGACATTTGCACCACCACGACGCATAAGACCCTGCGGGGTCCGCGGTCCGGTCTTGTGGTCTCGAACAATCCCGACATCGGCAAGAAGATCAATTCGGCCGTGTTCCCGGGTCTGCAAGGCGGACCGCTGATGCACGTGATCGCCGGCAAGGCCGTCGCCTTCGGTGAGGCGTTGCAGCCGTCCTTCAAAGGCTACATCCAGCAGGTCATGGACAATTGCCGGGCCTTGGGCGAGACCCTGGTCGACGGCGGTCTGGCGCTGGTTTCCGGCGGTACGGACACGCACCTCATCCTCGTGGACATGCGTCCCAAGGGACTGACGGGCAAGGCCGCCGAGGAAGCCCTCGGCCGCGCTTTCATCACCTGCAACAAGAACGGTGTGCCGTTCGATCCTGAGAAGCCCATGGTCACGTCGGGCATTCGCCTCGGTTCGCCTGCGGGCACGACGCGCGGCTTCGGTGTTGCCGAGTTCCAGCAGATCGGTGGCATGATCCTCGAAGTGCTCGACGGTCTCGTCGCCAATGGCGAGGAAGGCAACAGCGCCGTCGAGGAGAAGGTGAAGAAGCAGGCCATCGAGCTCTGCGGCCGTTTCCCGATCTACAAGGTCTAGGTTCGGTTCGGTTGGTGTTGACGAAGAGGAGGGCGATCGCCCATGCGGTGCCCTTATTGCGGCAGCCCCAACACCCAGGTTAAGGACTCGCGCCCAAGCGAGGACCACACGACGATAAGGCGCCGCCGCGTCTGTGCAGACTGCGGCGGCCGCTTTACCACTTTCGAACGCGTACAACTCCGTGAACTGACGGTTATCAAGCGGAGCGGACGCCGCATTCCCTTCGATCGCGACAAGCTGATGCGCTCGGTCCAGATCGCGCTGCGCAAGCGGCCGGTCGATCCCGAACGGACGGAACGGATGGTCAGCGGCATCGTCCGCCGGCTCGAGAACATGGGCGAGAGTGACATCCATTCGGAGACCATCGGTCACTTGGTGATGGAGGCGCTGAAGGGCCTCGACGACGTCGCCTATGTCCGCTTCGCCTCGGTCTATAAGAACTTCCGCGAAGCCAAGGATTTCGAAGCGCTGCTCGGGGAACTCGCCGGAACCGAAGGGGAAGACGGCGAGGACGATGCAGGCAGCTCGAACGCTCTCGACGACTGACCAAGGCGCGCTTTCATGACCTCGCGCGACGCGCACTACATGTCCCAGGCTGTCCGGCTCGCAAGACGCGGGCTGGGGCTCGCTTGGCCCAATCCGGCCGTTGGCGCTGTCGTCGTCGCGCCGTCTGGTGAGATTGTCGGGCGGGGGTGGACGGCGCCGGGCGGACGTCCCCACGCCGAAGCGATCGCACTGGACCGGGCAGGGCACCGCGCGGAGGGCAGCACGCTCTACGTCACGCTCGAGCCCTGCAATCATGAAGGCGGACGCGGCGCCCCCTGTTCCAGCGTCATCATTGCGGCACAGGTGGCGCGCGTCGTTGTCGGCATCCGCGATCCCGATCCGCGCACGGCCGGATGCGGCATAGAACGGCTCAAGGCCGCGGGTATCGAGGTCACCGAAGGCGTGTTGGCGCCCGAGGCCGCCTCCGTGACCCTTGGGCATCTGATGCGGGTCACCGAAGGCCGGCCGGCCGTGACGCTGAAACTTGCTGTCGGGTCCGACGGACGCATTCCCCGAGGCGATGGCGAGCCCGTCTGGACCACCGGGCCACTGGCCCGGGCTCATGGCCATCTCCTGCGCGCGAGGAACGACGCCATTCTGGTGGGGCGGGGCACCGTCGAGGCGGACAATCCGTCCCTGACTTGCCGGCTGCCGGGCATGTCATGCCGTTCGCCGGTGCGTGTGGTGATGGACCGGCGGTTGCGTACGCCCCCAACCGCAACGTTGTTTGACGATGTCATGGTGCCGGTTTGGCTGCTGTGCGCTGCGGGCGAACCTCAGCCCAATGCGGATCAGCTGCACGACCATGGCGCGGAGATCGTACCCGTGCCGGTCAACGATCTCGGCATGATCGACCCTCAGGATGCGTTGGAAACACTGGCCCACCGTGGGATCACACGCGTCCTGATTGAAGGGGGACCGTCGATCGCCGAAGCATTTGTGGCCGCCGACCTTGTGGACGAGGCGGTGATCTATCAAAGTCCCAATCCCGTCGGAGACGGCGGACTAATCCCGTTTGGCGGCGAAGGCCTTGATCGCCTTGCTGAAAACGGGCATTTCACATTCATAGCCACGCGCACCTTCGGCCCTGACCGAATGACGCGCTGGCGCAGGATAAGATCATGTTCACTGGAATTGTCAGCGGCCTAGGCACGCTTGTCGGCCGCAAGGGCGGCACCTTCAAGATCAAGACACCCTACAAGAGCAAGAGCCTGGAACTCGGCGCCTCCATTGCCTTTGACGGCTGCTGCCTGACGCTCACCGAGATCGAAAAAGTCAAAGGCGACGGGGCGACCGTAAAGGTCGACGTCTCGAACGAGACCCTCAGCCATACGACCATGGGTACTTGGGAGACGGGGCGCCGCATGAACCTGGAGCGCGCCTTGGCCCTAGGCGAAGAGTTGGGGGGGCATATCGTCACGGGACATGTGGACGGCGTCGCGAAGGTCGTCTCGCGTTTCCCCGACGGCGACAGCGTCCGGTTCCTCCTGGAAGTGCCTGGAGAGTTCGCCAAATACGTTGCCTCCAAAGGCTCGGTGGCCCTGAACGGCGTTTCGCTGACGGTCAATGAAGTCGAAGGCACGCGTTTCGACGTCAACATCATCCCCTTCACGCTCGAACATACGAGTTGGGGAGACCGGCAGCCCGGCGATCTGGTAAACCTTGAAGTCGATTTGCTCGCACGTTACGTGGCACGGCTGGCGCAAGCGGAAGGAATGCATTCGTGACGGCTTTGACTGCGGCGGAAACCACTGAACTCAAACGGCTTCTGTCGCCCATCGAGGAAGTGATCGAGGACGCCCGCAACGGCAAGATGTTCATTCTTGTCGATGCGGAGGACCGCGAGAACGAGGGCGATCTCGTTATCCCGGCACAGATGGCCACGCCCGACGCCATCAACTTCATGGCCAAGTACGGACGCGGACTTATCTGCCTGTCCGTTGCTGCCGAACGCGCCAGGCAGTTGCACCTCGAACTCATGTCTCAATCGAACCGTTCCCGCCATTCGACGGCGTTCACGGTTTCGATCGAAGCCCGCGAAGGCGTCTCCACAGGCATCTCCGCCCATGACCGCGCCCACACGATTTCCGTCGCAATCGATCCGACCAAGGATCATCGCGACATTGTCACACCCGGCCATGTGTTTCCGCTTCTGGCCAAAGAGGGCGGTGTCCTTGTGCGCGCCGGACATACGGAGGCGGCCGTCGACATTTCGCGGCTCGCAGGTCTCTACCCGGCTGGCGTGATCTGCGAGATCATGAACGACGATGGCACCATGGCGCGCCTGCCTGACCTCGTGACCTTCGCCGAGCACCACGATCTGAAGATCGCGACCATCGCGGATCTGATCGCGTATCGTCTGCGCTACGACCATCTCGTCGAGGCCGTCGCGGACACGACGATCGATGGGCCGCATGGGGAGCCGTTCCAGGCCAAGGTCTATGCCACCACGGTCGACCCGGTCGAGCATGTGGCCCTGGTCAAAGGGGACATCACCGAAGGCGGCCCGGTTCTCGTTCGCGTGCACGCGGTCAACACGCTCGAAGACATGGTCACGCCCGGTTGCGACAACTGCGTGCGCAAGGCCATGGACATCATTGAGCGGGAAGGGCGGGGCGTTGTCGTCTTGATCCGGGAGTCCCGGCCCGACGCGATCTCGGCCGGCCTCACCAAAGGCGCTAATGGCGACGGTCAGCCGCGGCTGATGGACTACGGAATCGGTGCGCAGATCCTTTTGGACCTTGGCGTGCGTGAAATGGTTCTGCTATCGAACTCGCCCGCACGCAAGATCGTCGGCCTTGAAGGCTATGGATTGACGGTCGTTGGTCATCGCGGACTGGAGTAAGACTTATGAGCCGCAAAGGCCCCAATTCCGTTCTCATCATCTCGGCGCGTTTCTATGAAGACATCGCGGACGAGCTCACACGCGGCGCCACCGAGGAGCTCCGCGGCAACGACGTGGAGTTCGAGGAGATCTCTGTGCCGGGCGCACTCGAGATTCCGCTGGCGCTCAGTCTCGCGCTCGCCAACGGTTTCGTCGGCCGTGCCGGCCGGCATCGGGCCTGTATCGCCCTTGGATGTGTCATTCGCGGACAAACCAGCCATTTCGATATCGTCGCGCGCGAGTCCGGCGCTGGCTTGAGTCAGCTCGCCCTGCAGCATGGCGTGCCCGTCGGCTCCGGGATCATCACCTGCGAGAACATGGAACAGGCTTGGGAGCGCGCGAGCGTCGACGGGCGGAACAAGGGCGGCGATGCGGCTCGTGCCTGTCTGACCCTGATGCGCCTAGAAGAGCAGTTTTCGTCTGCGAGCCGGCGCTAAAGACCAAGGCTTCGAAGGCTATGGCACAAAAGAAAAAGACCACGGACCGCGCCAGTTCCAGAAGCGCGGCGCGCCTCGCGGCTGTCCAGGCCCTGTACCAGATGGACATGACCGGCATCGACCTCAACGATGTGGTCGCGGAGTTCCAGATGCACCGGCTGGGCCAGGTCGTGGAGGGGGACCACTATCACGAGGCCGAGGCCGAGTTTTTCCACGATCTCGTTGACGGCGTGGTCCGGGAACAACGCCAATTGGATCCCATGCTCGATCAGCAGCTGGCCGAGGGCTGGCGGCTGAACCGGGTGGATTCCATTCTGAGGGCCTTGCTCCGCTCCGCCGCGTTCGAGCTCTATATCCGCGACGACGTTCCAAGCCGGGTGGTGATCAACGAGTATGTCGACATCGCTCACGCCTTTTTCGACGGCGAGGAGCCCAAAGTGGTCAATGGGGTCTTGGATCGGCTGGCACGGAAGGTAAGGTCGGAGGAATTCGCCCGCGCCGCGTTGCGTGAGGGCTGATCTCGGGAAAGGGAGCTGGCACCATGGCACTTGCGGGAGAATTCGACATCATCGCCCGCATCTTTGCGCCACTTGCCAAGGAGACCGGGGCGCTCGGCCTCAAGGACGACGCCGCCGTCCTGACCGTCACCGACGATCATCAGCTCGTGGTGACCTGTGACACGCTCGTCAGCGGCATTCACTTCCTCAGCGACGATCCGCCGGCCTCCATCGGCTACAAGGCCCTAGCGGTCAATCTGTCGGACCTGACGGCCAAAGGCGCCCACGGTTATGCCTACACGCTCTCTCTCGCGCTCCCGCGCGACACGGAGATGGATTGGCTCGAAGCCTTCGCTGTCGGGCTCGCCGAGGTCCAGGATCTGACGGGCATCTCTCTGATCGGCGGCGACACCACCGCAACGTCCGGCCCTCTCACCATCACCATCACCGCGCTCGGCCTCGTGCAGCATGAGGCGGCGATCACGCGTCTTGGCGCGAAGCCGGGCGACCGGCTCTATGTTGGCGGCACGATCGGGGATTCGTGTTTGGGCCTGAGACTTCTAGAGGACCCATCGCTCGGCCAGAGCTGGGGGCTTTCCGAAGAGGACGTCGCCTATCTGACGGAGTGCTATCGCCGTCCGCCGATCGGCACGCTCGAGGCGCTCCTGGTCCGGAATTTCGCCAAGGCCTCGATCGACGTCTCGGACGGGCTCGTCGCCGATATCGAGAAGCTCTGTGCCGTCTCCCACGTCGGGGCCAAAATCGAGGCCGGCCGCGTGCCGGTCTCGGCGGCGGCGCGTAAAGCGCTCGAGGCCGCACCGGATCTACTGCCGGACCTGCTGTCGGCTGGAGACGACTACGTGCCGGTGATCGCCGTTTCGGAGAGCTCGGCGGACCTTTTCGAATCAGAAGTTGATGAGCAGGGGGTAGACTTTGCGCAATTAGGCGCGGTCACGGACACGGACGGGATTCGCGTATTGGATGAGCGCGGCAACGAACTGACCCTGAAAAACAAGGGCTTTAGCCACTTCTAGCCCCGAAACCAGGTTTCTCCGTCCTTCGTACTAGGGGCGCGTGCGTCTGTTGCTTCTATGCCCCAATTTTGGCATTTTCCGCGGCGGCCTAAGTCCACACACGGGGGAAACAAGCGGCGGACACTTGCCATGTCGTTCAAGCAGCCGCGATTTATTCAAAGTCCAACAAATTCAATAATCAGGGACGGTCTTCTATGACATGGGTTCTCTATCTCATCATGGCTTGCGGCGCGCTTTCGATCGCGTACGGGGTTCTGACCAGGAATGCGATCCTGGCCGCCGATGCAGGCACACCCAGGATGCAGGAAATCGCCGCCGCCATCCAAGAAGGGGCGCAGGCATATCTTTCCCGCCAGTATCAGGCCATCGGCCTGGTCGGGGTCGTGATCTTCATCATCCTCTTCTTCCTGCTCGGCATCTTGCCGGCCATCGGGTTCGCGATCGGCGCCATTCTCTCCGGCATGGCGGGCTATATCGGCATGAACGTCTCGGTCCGGGCGAATGTCCGGACTGCGCAGGCCGCTACCAAGAGCCTCGCGGACGGCCTTAGCCTCGCGTTCAAGTCGGGTGCCATCACCGGTCTGCTGGTGGCTGGTTTGGCGCTTCTGGGCGTCACGATCTACTTCTGGGTGCTGACAACGATCCTCGGTCACGACGCATCGTCCCGCCAAGTGATCGATGCGCTTGTGGCGCTTGGCTTCGGCGCCTCGCTGATCTCCATCTTCGCCCGCTTGGGCGGCGGCATCTTCACCAAGGGTGCGGATGTGGGTGGCGATCTCGTCGGCAAGGTCGAAGCGGGCATCCCCGAAGACGATCCGCGCAACCCGGCAACGATCGCCGACAATGTGGGCGACAATGTCGGCGACTGCGCCGGCATGGCCGCTGACCTGTTCGAGACCTATGTGGTCACGGTCGTGGCCACCATGGTTCTGGCGTCAATCTACTTCACCGGCGCCCTGACCGAGCCGATGATGCTGTATCCGCTCGCCATCGGCGCGACCTGCGTGATCACGTCGATCATCGGCACCTACTTTGTCCGCCTGGGAGCCAGCAAGTCCATCATGGGGGCGCTCTATAAGGGCGTCATCGTGACGGGCATCCTGTCCCTGATCGCATTGTGGCCGGTTACCGCATTGATGATCGGCATGGATACGACCATGTCGTTCGGCGATGTCAGCTTCACCGGCATGTCGCTTTATCTGTGCGGCGTGGCGGGGCTCATCGTGACGGCTCTGATCGTGGTCATCACCGAGTATTACACCTCGACCAAGTTCCGGCCCGTGCACGAAATCGCGAAAGCGTCCGTCACCGGGCATGGGACGAACGTCATCCAGGGCCTCGCCGTGTCGCTCGAGTCGACCGCGTTGCCCGCGCTCGTGATCATGGCAGGCATCATCGTCACCTTTAACTTGGCCGGCCTGTTCGGCATCGCCATCGCGGTAACCACGATGCTGGCCTTGGCAGGCATGGTGGTCGCGCTCGATGCCTTCGGTCCCGTGACCGACAATGCCGGTGGCATCGCTGAGATGGCGGGGCTGCCGGAAAACGTGCGTGAAACCACGGATGCTCTGGATGCCGTCGGCAACACGACCAAGGCCGTCACCAAGGGTTATGCCATCGGTTCGGCGGGTCTCGGCGCGCTGGTGCTGTTTGCGGCGTATACGGAAGATCTCAAATACTTCGCGGCCAATGCGGCGACGTATCCGTATTTCGAAGGGGTCGATCCCGCCTTCACGCTGTCGAACCCGTACGTGGTCGTCGGGCTCTTCCTGGGTGGTCTGCTGCCGTATCTGTTCGGCGGTATCGCCATGACGGCTGTGGGCCGAGCTGGCTCCGCCATCGTCGAAGAGGTGCGCCGTCAGTTCAAGGAGAAGCCGGGCATCATGAAGGGCGAGGATCGCCCGGACTATGGCCGTGCCGTGGACCTGCTGACCAAGGCGGCGATCAAGGAGATGATCGTTCCCTCGCTCCTGCCGGTCCTGTCTCCGGTGATCTTCTTCTTCCTGATCGACTGGATTGCCGGCAAGAGTGCTGCCTTCTCGGCGCTCGGCGCCATGCTGCTCGGCGTGATCGTCACGGGCTTGTTCGTCGCCATCTCCATGACGGCGGGCGGCGGTGCCTGGGACAACGCCAAGAAGTACATCGAAGACGGCAACCACGGCGGCAAGGGCTCGGAGGCCCATAAGGCCGCGGTGACCGGCGATACGGTCGGCGATCCCTACAAGGATACGGCCGGTCCCGCCGTGAACCCGATGATCAAGATCACGAACATCGTGGCCTTGCTGCTCCTGGCCGTGCTCGCACACCAATAGCGGCAGGCGGCCGTTGGGCCGCGCCAACAGAATACCAGCCCCGTTCCTCGTTAGGAGCGGGGCTTTTCTTTAGGGGGTTAAATGCCGGGGATGCCGGATTGGCCGGCGCCGGTCTGATCCTTGAAGAGCTGACGGTTGGCGAGGTTGCCGAACATCTGCTCGACGAAGCTCAGATCCTTACCGCGGGCAGGGGTCTCGCCCTTGTAGTAATTGACGACTTGACCGTCCTTGATGCCGTAGCGGGCCACGTCGGTTACGCGTTCCGAGCCGTTGAAGTAGACGGCCACGACCTGCCGGTCGATCTCCCTGGGCTTCATGAAAGCGACGGTCTTCATGGTCGACGAGATGTAATAGTAGGCATCGCCGCCGATGGCGCTCGTCGTGTCCGGCGAGCCGAGCACGGTCTTGACGTCGGCCTTGGACATGCCGGGCCGCACCTGATCGAGATCGACATCGATGAACACGTGGCCGTGGCGGTCGACCTGACCGGCGCAGCCGAGCATGGGGGCCGCGCCGAGAAACAGTGCCGCGAGCACGGGCCAGGTTGCCCTTGTCGGTGCTGGCTTGACGTTTCGCAAAATAATGCGTTCCCCTCGATCAGGATCCCCAATAGGCCTGAAGTGGCCGAGAATCTCTGGTAGAAGCTAGACGAAATGCCTTGGTCCCTAAAGCCTTTCGCCAACCTGCTGCCTTCGGCCAAATCTTGGGCCAAAACCTTGGGCAGAGGCGCTCCTCATGCAGACGATCTTTATGATGCGATTATGGCGCAGGCGCGACTTCCAATTTATTACCAGACACTTGGCATTCCCGATACGCTTGAAGGACGGTTCTCGATCCTGACGCTCCATCTCTTCGCTGTCTTCCGCCGGCTGAAAGGCGGAGGCGCCGAGGCGACGGCCACCGCTCAAGCCCTTGCGGACCGCTTTGTGGCCGATATGGACACGGTCCTGCGTGAGATCGGCGTGGGGGACCTCGCGGTCCCCAAGAAAGTCCGCAAGCTCGTGGCGGGCGGCGCCAATCTCATTGAAAGCTACGACCGTGCCGTTGCCGCCGGAGGGACAGCTCTGGAAACGGCGATCGCCAAGAGTTTGCCGCTGGATGAGGACAAGGCGAGGGCAGCCAGTGCCAAGCTCACGCCCTATGTGAACGCGGTGCTAGAAGACTTGAAGGCGCAACCGATCGAGGAAATTTGCGCCGGCCGGGTAGGGTTCCCCGAAATTCCCGGCGAACGAGGCTCCTGACCATGACTCAATCTGTGAACGAAGACGTCCAACCCCCGCCGCTGACTCGCAAAGTCAAGCTCGGAACCGTGGAGCCGGGCGCCGACAAGACGATCGAGATTGGAGAGGACGAGCGCAAGGCCATCATGGACCTGCTCGACCTGTTGGATCTCGAAGGGCTTAGGTTCGACTACCGTGTGCGCCAGGGTGCCGGCAAGCGGTTGCACGTCACAGGCCGTCTGCGGGCGGACGTGGTCCAGACATGCGTCGTGAGCCTCGAGCCGGTCCCGGCCAGGATCGACGTGCCGGTGCAGGCCGAATTCTGGCCCCAGGATAAGATCGTGGCGCTGCAGGAGCGCGCAGAGGATCCCGCTCAGGCCGGAGAGATCGTTTGGCCGGAGCCCATTGAAGGCGACGCGATCGACCTCGGCCCGCTCGTCTACGAGACCCTCGCGACGGCGCTCGATCCGTACCCGAAAAAGACGGGTGCGGAGTTTGCGTGGTCGGACCCCAAACCGTTGGGGGAAACGCCAAAAAACAACCCATTTGCGGTCCTCAAGGACCTCAAGAAGTCCTGAGTTCCGCGTGCAAGCATAAAATCAGGTTGTCACTGACCGGCATTTACGTCTATTCGGGTTCGGTTTCCGGGGGTGCCACGGCGTATGCGCCTGGCCTTAATCTTCCAGATCGGTAGTGGAGAATGGCTGCTCCAGTCACCATAGCGCTCGACGCCATGGGCGGGGACCACGGCCCTAGCGTGGTCATACCGGCGGCGGCTCTCGCCCTCGTCAGGCATCCGCACATGCGCTTCATCCTTGTGGGCGATCAGGCTCAGATCGAGGCTGAGCTGCAGGGCCATGCCGACCTCGCGGCAAAGTCCGAGATCATCCATTCCGACGTCGCCATTGCGATGGATGCCAAGCCCAGCCAGGCGCTTCGCCGCGGGCGGTGGAAATCCAGCATGTGGCTCGCCATCCAGGCCGTTCGGGACGGACAGGCCCATGCCGTCGTCTCGGCCGGCAATACCGGCGCCCTGATGGCCATGTCCAAATTCTGCCTGAAGACCGTCAAGGGCATCGACCGGCCCGCCATTGCCGCCATTTGGCCCACCGTGGACGCCGAATGCATCGTGCTCGACGTGGGCGCCAATGTCGGCGCGGACACGCGGCAACTGGTCGAATTCGGGCTGATGGGGGCCGCCATGGCCCGGGCGCTTCTCGGCATGGAGAAGCCTTCTATCGGCCTCCTGAATATCGGCGTCGAAGAGGTCAAAGGCGTCGAGCAGATCCGCGAAGCCGCGGCGGTCCTCAAGTCGGCGCCGCTGCCCATCCGCTACCACGGATTCATCGAAGGCAACGACATCGGCCATGGTGCCGTGGACGTCGTCGTGACCGATGGATTCACCGGGAACATCGCCTTGAAGACCGCCGAGGGAACGGCTAAGCAAATCGCTCAATACCTGAGAGCGGCCATGGGGCAATCGTTCCTGTCCCGGCTTGGGGCGCTGCTGGCGCAAGGCGCATTCCGGGCCTTGAAAGAAAAAATGGACCCCCGGCAACTCAATGGCGGTATCTTCCTCGGCCTGAACGGAATTGTCGTGAAGAGCCACGGCGGGACCGATGAGACGGGTTTCGCGAGCGCGGTCGACCTCGCTTACGAAATGGCGTTCAGTGGCGTCGTCGAACGCCTTGGCGCCGACGTCGCGCATTTCCATGAAAAGCTCGAGCTGGACGGCGCGGCTTAAGCGGGCGGAGTAGGTTACTTGTCGAATTTGCGGTCAGTGGTGAAGGGGGTCGGCGGCTATCTGCCGGACCGTATTGTCACCAATGAAGACCTGACCGCGACCGTGGACACCTCCGATGAGTGGATCGTGGCCCGGACCGGCATCCGCGAACGCCGCATCGTCGCCGACGGCGAACTCACATCCCACATGGCGATCGAGGCCGCCAAGAGGGCGCTCGATCACGCCAAGGTCGATGCCGAGGATATCGACCTGATCGTGCTTGCCACCTCCACGCCGGATCAGACATTCCCGGCCACGGCGGTCACGATCCAAGCCGAACTCGGGATTACGGAAGGCGCCGCCTTCGACGTGCAGGCAGTTTGCTCGGGCTTCGTTTTTGCGCTCGCCACAGCCGACAATTACCTGAAGAGCGGCCAATTCAAGCGCGCCCTCGTGGTCGGCGCCGAAGCCTTTTCGCGGATCCTCGATTGGGAGGACCGGTCCACATGCGTCCTGTTCGGCGATGGAGCGGGCGCGCTCGTGATCGAAGCGCAGAAGCCGAATGGCGCGCCTCTCGAAAGAGGGGTGCTGGCGACGACCTTGCGGTCGGACGGCCGGTATCGCGACAAGCTCTACGTGGATGGCGGACCGTCCTCAACCGGAACGGTTGGTCATCTCCGCATGGACGGACCGGAGGTGTTCCGGCACGCCGTTACCAAGATTAGCGACGTAATACTGGAAACATTGCAAAAAGCGGATCTGACCCCGGCCGACATCGACTGGTTCGTCCCGCACCAAGCAAACAAACGCATCTTGGACGGGGCGGCCCGAAGACTTGGTCTGGAGCGCGAACGGCTTGTCATGACCGTCGACAAGCACGCGAATACATCAGCGGCTTCGATTCCTCTTGCGCTCATGACGGCCTGCTCGGACGGCCGCATCAAGGAAGGTGACCTCGTTCTGTTGGAAGCGATGGGCGGCGGCTTCACATGGGGCGCGCTACTGATCCGCTGGTAAGTGCTGCGAAAGCCACACCTGTCGAGATTATGACGCAAAATCAGGAATTTGATACGACGGGCAATTGACCCATGCTTGCCCGCTCGGCTAGCATCCCTGCTCGTCCCGCGACTTTGGGGGAGCAGTACGACGATGGGCGGGAAGACACTAACACGAGCTGACCTTGCGGAAGCCGTGTTCAAAAAAGTTGGGCTACCGCGAAATGAGTCGGCGGAAATCGTGGAGCTGGTGCTCCGCGAGATCGTGTCGAGCTTGGAGAACGGGGACCAAGTCAAATTGTCGTCCTTCGGGTCGTTCGGAATCCGCGAAAAAGGCGAGCGGATCGGCCGGAACCCGAAGACGGGCCAGGAAGTGCCCATTACGCCGCGGCGCGTGCTAGTCTTCCGGGCCAGCAACATCATGAAGCAGCGGATCAACGAGTCGTTGTCCGGGGGCAACTCCCAAGACTAGGGGGTTCCCGAGACGAGCGCCATCGATCCGCCGGGAGGAGTGCTTTGGACAAGGCACCCGAGGCCTTTCGCACGATTAGCGAAGTCGCGGATGAATTGGACGTCCCCAAACACGTCTTGCGGTTCTGGGAAGCCAAGTTCAGCCAACTTAAGCCCATGAAGCGGGGCGGCGGCCGCCGCTACTACCGTCCGGAGGACGTGGCGCTACTCAAGGGTATTCGGCTCCTGCTCTACAGCGACGGTTACACCATTCGCGGCGTGCAGAAGATCCTGCGCGAGCAGGGCCCACGCTACGTGATGGAGTATCAGGGACTTAGCGAAGCGGGCGGTACCGACGACGAAACGATGGCGCCGGATATTCCCGACGTGGCCGCAGAGGTAGTCCGCAGTTCGATCTCGCAAGGCTTTGGCTCGGACGAGGACGATTTTGCCGCGCTGATCGACGAGCTCGAGAGCTGCCGTCAGATTCTCGCAAATGCCGACCGGCAGGACTGAAGACCAGGACTGAGGGCAAAGAATTCCAGCGGGCAGGCTGCTTTGGCTTGTCTCTATGGCGCGAACCGGTATATGCAGGTCGCCCAATACCGGAATGTCGGAGCGTAGCGCAGCCCGGTTAGCGCACCGGTCTGGGGGACCGGGGGTCGGGAGTTCAAATCTCCCCGCTCCGACCACTCTTCTCCCACAAAGCCAAATGACATTACCTGCGCCGCGCCAGACTGTCGGCGCGGAATACACAGCGCGCGGCTGCTCGGCCGGCCAAAGACGTCGTTGTTTCGATGTGATGATTGCTTTGTGGAGAGGCGGAGCCGGGGCTCAAACCAGAAGAAGCCCTGCCAGATGGCAAGGCTCCCTCCGTTTCCCTCGTGCCCCCGCGTCAACGCGCGTTGGAAGCAATCTTACTGTCCCAATCTGGGCGAATATCGGGCAGTCGGACTCATTGATGAGAAAGTCCCCAACCTGTTGCAGATGGGTGACGGTTGGGCGGTCCACAGCCCTGGTGTTCGGAACACAATTTTGTCATTTTCTTGGGGTCCGGGCCGGTGCTATTATCCGTGCTAGTGGCGGAGTTTCCCTCCTCCGTCCAGGTTCCCCCCCAAATAGGAACCATTTTGAAAGCCCCGGCAGCCCCCCGTCCGGGGCTTTCTTTTGTCCGGTATTCCAAGTGCATCAGCAGAAGCCTGCCAGGCGCCACCCAGCCCTAGGGCGCGGTTCTGCGCTGTGAGGAGGGCGCCAAGGCCATGCCCCAGATCAGCGCCATGATCAGGTAGAAGTGCCGCCAATGGTCCGTGTCGACCACAAGCCCCTCGACGACCATTCCGAGAAATGCCGCCAGCAGTACGATACTGATGCCGTCGCCCCCGCGGTCGCGGATGACGAGCCGCAGCCCCAGGACGATCGTTGCGAGCACCAGCAGCAGGTAGAAGGTTCCCCCGAGCCATCCGGTGTTGAGATACATGTTGAGATAGACCTGATGCACGTCCTCGGGATGATGCAGCCGGGCGAATTCCAGTGCGCCGATGCCGAGCGGATGTGATGCGACAAGCGCGGCCGCCTTCCGCTGGCCTCCGAAACGTCCTTCCGGTCCGACGTCGTAGGACTGCTCGAAACTCGCGCGTTCGCCGAGCCTCTCGGAGATCTCCGGCACCGTCGCGATTGCCACCAAGCCGCCCACGACAACAAGGGTACCCAGGATCCCCAGCGCCAGCAGCTTCATGCGCTTGCGGTTCGATTCCGACATCACGAACGCAAAGAAGCCATACGCCACCAGCCCCACGGCGGCATTGAGCCAGGCGCCGCGTGAGTAGCTGAGCAAGGTCGCCAGGACCAGCACCATCAGAACGGCGCTCCATAGAAGAGCACGCGAGGTGCGGCCGTTCAGCATGCCGTTCAAGGCGTAGAGGATCGCGGGCACCAGAAACGCGCCCAGCACGTTGGCGTCCTTGAAGGTGCCGCGCGCCCGGCCGAATTCGGTCAGGACCTCGTAGAGGGCCGGCACCAGATTGAAATAGCCGATCAGAGCGGCAATGGAGGCGATCAGCCCCGCGGTCACATAGGCCGACATGATCAGCTTCGTGTGCGGCGTCGGGTTCTTGGCGACGAAGGCCGCGAGAACAAACGAGGTGAGAGCGAGATAGAGAGTGATGGTGACGTGTTTGACCGGCACCGCGAAGATGCCTGCCTGGGTCGAAGCCACAAAGCCGCCGGCGACGATGCCGCAAAGCAGCAGCAGGTAGACGGACAAGCCACGGGGAAGCGCGATGAGGCCGGCGACCGGCAGGACGACCATGGCGCCGAGCAGCAGAACGTCATAGGGCGACGGTTCGACGTACACAAAGCAGCCGGTGACGATGACCAGCCAGAGATAGATCAGCACCAAGCGCTTGAAGCCGGGCCGGATATGACCGCCTGATTGCCCCACCGAACGCATCGGGGCAGGGACTTGAGCGTCGACTCCGCCGAAGGCCAGGGACACGGGATCGCTCCTAATAGGCGTTCTCGCCGCGGACGAGGGCAAGCGGCGTCATCAGGAGGATGTAGAGGTCGAACATCACGGACCAGTTCTCGATGTAGTAGAGATCGTGTTCCACGCGGCGTTCGATCTTTTCCGCCGTGTCGGTTTCCCCGCGCCAGCCGTTGATCTGCGCCCAGCCCGTGACGCCGGGTTTCACCCGATGGCGGGCGAAATACCCATCCACTGCGTCGTGATAGAGCTTGTCGGCGGCTTTTGATTGGAGCGCATGCGGGCGCGGGCCCACCAGGGAGAGATCGCCCTTCAGCACGTTGAAGAATTGCGGCAGTTCGTCGAGGCTCGTCCGGCGCAGGATACGCCCAACACGGGTCACCCGCGGATCGTCCCGCGTCACCTGTTCGAGGCCATCCGGGCTTTCGCCCTCGACATACATCGAGCGGAATTTCAGAACGCCGATCGTCTCGTTGTTGAAGCCCAAACGCTTTTGCTTGAACAAGACAGGACCTTTCGAATCCAGCTTCACGGCGATCGCGATCAACGCCATGACCGGCGCCAGCGCCACCACGGCGATGGAGGCGACGATCTTGTCGAACAGCCACTTCTTGACGACGTCCCAATTGGCGATGGGCTTGTCGGTCAGGTCGATGAAAGGCACGTTGCCGATATACGAATAGGTGCGCGGCCGGAACCTGAGAGGACTTCCGTGTACGGACAAACGAATGTCGACCGGCAGAACCTGCAGCTTCTTCAGCAGATGCAACAAGCGCTGTTCCGCGGTGATCGGCAGGGTGACGATCAGCAAATCCAGACGTGAGGTGCGCGCATATTCCACGAGCTCGTTGATGTTCCCGAGCTTGGGATAGCCGGCGATGATGGGAGCAACACGATCGGCGCCCCGATCGTCGAAAACCCCGACGATCCGAATGTCCGCATCGGCGGATGCCTCGAGGGCCTTGATGAGATTCTCGGCCTCCGGCCCGCCGCCGACAATCACGGCACGGCGGTAGAGGCGCCCCTCCTTGAGCCATTGCCGGGCCATGACCGAGACAAGCAGCCGCTCGACGAAGAGCACGCCGAGCCCCGACACGTACCAGGTTGCGATCCAGACACGAGAGAAGTCGGCGCTGATCTTGCTGAAGAAGGCGATGCTCATCAGGCCAGCCATCACGATGGTCCAGGCGATCACGACGCGCGTGAAACTCGGTACGAACGTGTTGAAGGAGGGAACCTGATAGAGACTGAACACATCCGCGATCATCATGTAGCCCAGGGCGGCAACGAAGATGGCGGCGAGATAGAAGAGATGGGTCCGGTCTCCCTCGTACTCCACATAGCTGAGATAGATCGCAAGCCCGAGCAGAACGATGAGCAGGAACTCGACGACACGGACCACGCCGGAAACCACGACCGGCGGCATTAGTCGCAGCGTGCCGCCCCGCCGAATTTCGGCAAGTGGCGGGCGCGGGGCCTTACGCCGATCCGGGAAGGGGGTCTCGTTACCGCCTTGCTGCGCCCGGCGGTCTGCAGTGCGTTTTTGTGCAGCTGCGTCTAACTCGCTCATCCTTGCTCGATCCCGAAATGCGGCATCTGCGGCCGCTTGAACCCGATAGTGCGCACCAACGGACGGTGCGCTGTCGCATTGTCCCGACCGGCACTCTCGCATGGAGCAGCTTTTGGATCGGTTTAGCGTATAGCCTATCGGCCGACTGAGTAAGGCCAGGGTTAAGAAGCGGTTTAGGCAACTTCTTCCGGGAGTTTGTGCAAGCCGGCACCGAGATCGGTGATGTAAAAATCGACCACTTCCCGGGTCATCATGTCGACCGAGAAGACCTCCGCCACATGCTTCTGCAGTTCCGCGGCCCGCCGCAAATAGGGGCGCGGATCGGAGAGGAAGCTGCGCAGCTGGCCGGCGAGCGCATCGACGTCTCCGGGCGGCACCAGCGGCACGGGGATGTCGCCTATGATTTCCGGGATGCCGCCAACCTTCGTCGCGATGATCGGCATTTGCGCGGCCGCTGCCTCCAGAAGGATGTACGGCAGTGATTCCGCAATCGATGGAATGACCACGCACCGGGCACGCACGAACGCGGTTCGCGCGGGTTGCGGGCCCGAGAAGGTGACCTGCTTTGCGAGCCCCAGCCGACGTGCCAGTCGCTTGAAATGTTTTTCGTCCGGCCCGGAGCCGACGATGATGGCCCGCCCGGGAAAGACGCTCTGCTGCTGGGCCAGCGCCTCCAAGAACACGTCCACGCCCTTGAGCTTGCGCAGTTCGCCGACAAACACGAAGTCGACCGCATCGTCGGCAAGGAGCGACTCGTAGAACTCGTGCCGTTGCAGCCCGTTGTAGATCACCCGGGCCGGGCACTCGGGACGGCCGACCAGTTCCGCATAGCGATTGCCGGCATACATGCTCTCGAAGATGAAGCCGTCGGTCAGCGGCATGAGTTTGCGCTCGAGCCTGAAATAGAGCTTCCCGGAAAGAGACGAGGGCGAATAGTGGATGACGCCGCCATGGGGCGTGTAGACGACCTTCGTGTTCTTCTTCTTGCGGAGTGATTTTCCGGCAAGGCGCGCATAGGCACCGCCCTTGGCACCATGACCGTGGAGCACATCGACTCCCAGCTTACGGCCAATTTTTGCGATCCGCCGATAGACGCTCCAATCGCTGAGGTGAAGCTTGCGCGCCATGGGGATCCGCGTGACCCCCAGGCTGCAGTTGTCTTGAAGCCGGCGTAGCGCCACGTCGCTTTCCGCGTCCCCCGTTGTGGAATCGCAGACAACGCCCACTTCCGCCCCGAGTTCCGCTTGCCCGAGCGCCAGATCGTGCACGTGGCGAAAGAGCCCGCCGACGGGCGCGCGCAGACAATGCAGTATCCGGAAATTTGAGCTCACGGGAACCGGAGGCCTTGAGGAGGAGTGGCGATCTCGCTCAGAGCATTAGAACACGCGTTGGAGGACGTAAATAGTGTCGCCCGGCTGGACGGGATAATCGGTCGGGACCATGACGGTCGACATGACGCCGTCGAATTTGCGCGTGAGGCGGACGAAGCGCTGCTTGGCGCGCGGCGTGTAGCCTTCGGCGATGGCGACGGCGTTCTCCACGGTGAGGCCCTGGGCGAAGGGATATTGGCCGGGCCGCGTCACCTGTCCGAGGATGTAGAAGGGCCTGTAGGTGATCACCTCGGCGGTGACCTTCGGATCCTTGATGTATTGGCTGCGCAGCCGGCTCGCGACCTGCCGCGCGAGCCCGTCGGCGGTGAGGCCCCGTGCACGGACCTGTCCGATCAGGGGGACGGCTACCGTGCCTGAAGCTGAGACCGTATAGACGTTCGAGAGATTCTGCTGCCCGAACACGATGATGCGGACGCGGTCGCCTGCATCGAGCGTGTAGTTGGCGTGGGGCACCACGGGGACGCCCGGCGGTGCGCGGCCTGCGCCGGGCGGAAACAGCTGGCCGGGCCAGGGTAGGGGCGCGGGCGTGGAAAGAGCCAGATCCGGCGTCGTAAGCCCCGGGATGGCGCCACCCTTGCACCCCGACAGGCCGCACGCCAGGAGCGCGAGCAACAGGGTGAGGATCTTCTTGGCACTGACCGTGATACGGCACGTGGTCATACAAGCGGCTCCAGGACGTCGGCGAACGACGCCGACAGAGAACGTCGATACGTCCCGAACCTACCCCTCGCATGGTTAATAAATGCTGATTTGCCGTGCCATTATGATTTGCGCCACAATCCCTATGCTCAGAGCGCGGCCGTACTAAACCGATGCGGCGCTTAAAGCTTTGGTTACGGCAATCTGGGCTTATTGCTAATGATTTGTTGATTCCAAGAACGAGTTTTGAACCGTGACGAATTCCTCAAGCGTGCCGCCTGCAGACGACATCGACCTGGGAAGTCTTGGGGCCGCGCTATGGCGCGCCAAGGGCCGGATCATCGCGCTGTCGCTGCTGGCGGGGGCGATCACGTTCATCGCCCTGTCGATGATGCGTCCGCTCTACACGTCCGAGGCGCGCATCCTGGTTCAGAATGAGGAAACGGCGTTCACGCGCCCCACGAACGAACAGTCGACGTCGAACTATCGCGTAACCCTCGATGAGCAGGCGGTCCAAAGCCAAGTCCAGGTTCTGAATTCGCGCGATCTCATTCTGCAGGTCGTGAGAGATCTCGATCTCACGCAGAACGCCGCCTTTCTCCGCGACGCAGGGGGCTCGCCGATCGCCCGGCTGCTCAGAGCCATCGGCCTCGGCGGCTCGACGCAGGAATCGCTGGAAGAACGGGCCGCGAATGCCGTGGCGGAACATCTGGATGTGTTTCAGCTATCGAACTCGTCGGTGATCGCGATCGAGTACAGCTCGGGCGATCCGCAGCTCGCCGCGCAGGTCGCCAACAAATTGGCGGATGTCTATATCGGCTGGCAGCGCGATGCGAAAATCGAGCAGACCAAGGATGCGACCGCCTGGCTCGACGCGCAGATCAAAGCCTTGCGCAAGGCGACGGCCGAATCCGAGGCCGCGGTGGAAACGTTCAAGGCTTCGGAGGGGCTGTATGCCGGTAGCAACAACATCACCCTGAATGCTCAGCAGCTCTCGGAGCTCAATAGCCAGTTGATCCTGGCGGAAGCGCAAGAATCGGAGGCACAGGCCCGCGCCAAGCTGATCAAGAAGATGCTGGCAACCAACGGCGACATCGACGCGACTCCCGAAGTGCTGAATTCGCAGTTGGTGATCAACCTGATCGAGCAGCGGGTTCTGGTACAGCGCCAACTCGCGGAACTGTCGGCAACCTTGCTGCCGTCCCACCCGCGCATTCAACAGCTGAGATCGGAACTGGCCGATGTGCGCGCGCAGATCCGCTCGGAAGCAAAGAAAGTGGTCCAAAGCCTGGAGAATCAGGCGCAGATCGCTGCTGCCCGCGAGGCATCCTTGCGGGCAAGCCTCGACGCCGCGAAGAGCCGGACCTCGGGTCAATCCGAGGCGGAGGTCAAGCTTCGCGCCCTCGAGCGTGAGGCGAAGGCGAACCGGGACCTGCTGGAATCGTATCTTGCACGCTATCGCGACGCGTCGGCACGTCACGACGTCGGCGCCGTGCCCGCGCAAGCGGCGATCGTCTCGCGCGCCCACGCGTCGGTCTTGCCGTCCTTCCCGCGGCGCGGACCCATCACGCTTTTGGTCATTGCCGCGACCGCGCTGCTGTCCATCGGGACGGTGCTTGCCAAGACAATCATCGTCAGCGGCGCGCCCCAACGGCAGGAAAGACCGTCGGACTTCTATGGGGAAGAAGCAGAGGAACTCGTCCCCAGCGAACCCGAGTATATGTCGCGCGCCGAAATGCTGGCCCTCAGCAGAATGAATGCGCAGCGGCAAAAGCCGGCTCAGCCGCAGCCGGCGCCACCCAAGCCGTCACAAGACAAGCCTGCGGGCACCACAGCGAAGCCGATCATCGAGAACCGGCGTATGTCCGAAACGCGCGGGAAACCCAAAGCAAAGCAACGGCCCTCCCAGCCGCAACAAGGGTCTCCAAAACAGCAAACGCCGAACGGCCCGCAAGCAACCGCAAAGCCGGCCGAGGCGGTTGCGCCCAAACAGCCTGAGCCTGCCAGCGAGGTAGCACCGGCGGCGGCACAGAAAGCAGCCGCGGAGACCAAGCCGGATCGAGTTGAAAAGTCCGCCGAGACGCCGAAGCCAGCCGACAGTCCGAATAAGCGTCAAAGATCCGTCTGGCGCGCTTCAAAACCCGCGAAGCGGCCGTCATGGCTCGCCGTCAGCGAGCCGCGAAGCGCTACGCTCGATACACCGGAGGAAGCCACACCGGTGGCAGCAGAGGCGGACGCGCCGTCCTCCGATGACCAGGCTCAGCTCACGGAGACAGCGCCTACTAAAAAGGTCGAACTCCAGACGGCATCCGCCGACGAAACGCCGGAACGCGCAGAGGCGCCGACGGAAGAGGGGGACAGCAAGAGCGCGGGCGTTCTTGCAGCCCTAGCGGCGCCCGCCGCAGCCATTGCCGCCAAAGCTGCGATGTCGGAGCCGGAGAAGAGATCGATCCCAGATGAGGAACCCGCAGCCGACAAACCGTCCGGCGAAGAAGCTGAAGACAGTGCGGGTTCCAAGCCCGCGCAACCGGCTTCGCCGTCGACGGATTTCGTTCAACGGATGCGCCGAGACGCGATCAAGCGAAGTGAAGCGGAAGAGACAGCCACATCCGCCAAACGCCGGGCCGCTGGATTGTTCGGCCGCTTGCGCGGGAAACCGACCAAAGAAAAAACGACAGGGGCCGCTGAAGAGTCAGCGCTTACCGCGAAAGCGGCGCAAGACGCTGGTGCACCACAATATGAAAACGAGAGTGAGATGGCAGCCCTCAGTCCCAACGACCTGCGCCATTACCTGACGCAACGGATCGCGGCATCCGATGAGAATGAAGAACTGGAAACAGAGCCTGTCGCCGAGCCGGACGTCGAGGCCCTCGGGCCCGTCATGGGATCGCTCCACGAAGTCGTCGGCACGGTACTGAAGAGTTCGACCGGCGGTCTTCCCCGTGCGTTGCTGGTCGCCGGAACATCTGCGCGTTCGCCGTCACCACAGGCGGCCATCGGTATCGCGAGGGATCTCGCGAGCCGTAATGAGCAGGTCGCGCTCGTGGATCTTGCGAAGGGTGCGGCCGTCGTTTCGGGACGCCTGAACTTGCCGCGGGTACCCGGCTTTTCCGATCTTGCGGTAGGCGCAGTGGATTTTGCCGATGTCGTGAATCTCGACGACGGATCGACGCTGCAGGTCATTCCCGCGGGCAATCCGACCCTCAGTGACGGATACGACGCCCCGGACAAGTTCATGCGTGTTTTCGAGGCGCTGACGCAGACCTATGACTGTGTGGTCTTGCACGCCGACATGGCGGCGATCGATAGCCTGATGCCGGCGCTCAAGTTCGAACTTCCCGTCGCTGTCGCGGTCCTGCCGCCACGGACAACGCCGGAAGAGGAGCGCGACCCGCTATCGGTCATTCAGCGTCTGGGATGTCCGATCGTCGTGCACGGCACGCCCATGAAGCACAGACAGCGCCGCTTCTCGCTGTTCGGCCGCAAGGTCGCGGTCTAGCGAACGCATTCCAGGCAGACTGGAACGCCATCATCTTTTCGAGATATGGAACGTCGTCCGAATGGCCGGCGCGTCTTAGGCGTGGCTGCCCTTGATCGTCTTGCGCACTGTTTGAGCCAAGGCCCAAAGCCGCGGATTGGACTTGATCTTGCGCTTCAGGGCGCTCTTGACTGTAAAGGGCAAGGTCACCGCAAGCCCCTGGGGCTTCAGCGCGAGATAGCTGTCGAACAGAGAATAGACCTCGTTGCTCCATTCCGATTTGTGCCGCGCCGCCCCGACACCCAGGTCGAAATAGGCGAGGCCGTCATTGCATGCCTCTTCGATTTGGTGACGCAGGAGCTGTGCACCCGGCGACTGGCGCTGGAAGGGGCTGTCCGCCAAGGAGGACAAGAGAACGTTCACTCGGTCGTGGACGACCGTGCCTGAGAAGGTGGCGAGGATCTCGCCGTTCAACGCGACATAACCGAGCCGCAAGCGGCTTGGACTGTCTTCGGGGAGCATGACCAGGGCGGCGTAAAAGGCGCGCGCCTCAGGCGTGAAAATGTCCGTCACCCCCATGGCGGCAAACTGGAGCGCCTTTTGGGCAAAGAACGTCTCGAGCACGTCGCGCTTTTCCTGCGTGCGCTCGGCCCAGCCATACTTGAGCGTACCGGCCTCCCAAAGGCGCCGCTCCTTGCGCAAAAGACCCTGCCGGGCGCGCTTCTTGAACCGCTCGCGATAGAGCGTCTCGAAGTCGCCGAGCCGAATCGCGAAGCCGCTGTTGGGCGCAGGCTGGTGCGAGAGCAGGGCAAATGGATTGGGTGCGCCGCCCCACTCGAAAGGCTGCGCCTCGAGCGCTGCAACCGACGCGCCGGACCACCGGCCGACTTCATTGAGGATGCGGGATATTTCCGTCTTCGTCAGCGCTGCCGCGAACGCGGGACGAAACACACCGAACAGGTAATTGGCGTGCTCCTGACTAAGCCAACTCAGAACCGTGAGCCCACCGACCTTCTTCGACTCGAACGGCAGTAGAAATTGGACTTGTCCGTCGCCGTCGTATCCGATGGCGATAACGGGCGCCCGGCCTTGCGCGGCGAGCATATGCACCGACCAGGCACGGGCCCAGTCGAAGGTCTGCGCGCTGGTGCAAGTCACCGCGGTCTCGATTTCCCGCCACTCCGAAGCGATGGTTTGAAGATCGGAGGTGATCTTCATGGAGACCGGCCCTGCGGACGTGCTGAAAGAGATATCGCCGCCCCCAGCCGCGTCCATGTCCGAAATGTCTGCGCTGGACCGAGCCAAAGTCATTGAACCCATCGATTGAATCCCATCGTGCCAGTCTAGTAGATAGCGGAGAGCAAGCCTTGCCCCCCGGCAATTCTTTCTCAAGGAACCAGCGTCAGACTGGCCGAGACGATGCGCGGACAATGGCAGGGCGAGGTTAACGGTTGATGCTCGGAAAAGGTGGAAAAAACCATGGCCAAGGGTAAAGCCGCCGTCATGCGGGCCGCGCTCACCGGCCTCCATCGTACGGGCGCCGGCCGTTTGCTTGCGCCTTTCACCCAAGGCCAGGGCCTGATCTTCATGCTCCATCGGGTGAAACCTGAAACAGGTGTCCCACGGGAGTTCGCGCCCAATCGCATTCTGGAAGTCAGCCCGGAGTTTCTGGGCAACGTCCTCGACCAGGTTCTGGAAGCGGGGCTCGACATCATCACGCTCGATGAAGCGGCGGACCGTCTCACGCATGGGGAAGGGGGCCGCTTTGCCTGCTTCACGTTCGACGACGGGTATCGGGACAACAAGGAACATGCCCTGCCGCTGTTCCAGGCGCGCAGCGTGCCGCTCACGCTCTACATTCCAACAGCCTATCCGGGCGGCCATGGCGAGTTGTGGTGGGTCGCGCTGGAGGAAGCCATCGACAGGGCACCCGACGAGATCGCGATCGACCGCGACGGCGAGGCTTGGCGGCTGCCCACCGGGACGGACGCGGACAAGACCCGCACCTACGAGAAGATCTACTGGTGGCTGCGCGCACTGCCGGAAGAAACCATGCGCGCCAAGATTCGCGACCTTGCCGAACGGCACGGCGTCGACCTCTCGAAACAATGCCGCGATCTCATCATGACGTGGGACGAGCTACGCGACATGGCGGCGGACCCTCTGGTCACGATGGGCGCTCATACCAAGGATCATTTGGCACTCGCGAAGCTCCCGGAAGACGAAGCGCTAGCGCAGATTGTGGAGAGCGCCGATCGCATCGAGGCCGAACTCGGCGAGCGGCCGGCCCATTTTGCCTATCCGTACGGCGATCCGGGGAGCGCTGGCCCACGGGATTTCGCGCTCACCGAGGGCGCGGGCTTCCGCACGGCGGTGACCACGCGCAAGGGCATGCTCTTTCCCGCCCACAAGGATCATCTGACGGCGCTGCCGCGCGTGTCGCTGAATGGGGAATTCCAGGACCTGTCCTACACGGCCCTGTATCTGACCGGCGCGCCCTTCGCCATCTGGAACGGATTCCAGCAGGTCGATGCTGCCTAGCTGAAACGGCTCTCGAAGGCCTTAGTCTGGACGGGCCATCCACCGGATGAGCAGCGCTGCCGGGGCAACCCACAGAAGCCCGGCAACCAGGAAATAAAGGAACTGGAAGACGCTGTTCGCCTCGGCAATGCGCCCGGATCCGATTGCCGCCGCAACCGCGATATAGACGAGCAGAAAGACCAACAGCACGATCGTGCCGACCAGCTTGCGCACGTGCCCGCTCATAGCGTCGCACCCCGCGAGCCCGGCGCGGTCCGGCCATTGAGTTCCTGCCGAGAGCCCGCTATCACCGCGTCCATGAGTGTTACCGGTACACAGCCCATGGCGGCAGCGTTCGACACCGAGGAAATGCCGACACGGCATGTCCGGGCATTGCGCCTGTGGCTGTCGTTCGTCGCTCTGCTCATCGTCGCCATGATCCTCGTTGGGGGCGCCACGCGCCTCACCGATTCCGGCCTGTCCATCACCGAATGGCAGCCCATCGTCGGCGCCATACCGCCTTTATCCGACACCGATTGGCAAGAGGCATTCGACGCCTACAAGCAGATCCCCGAATATTCTCAGGTCAATCAGGGCATGGACCTGCAAGGGTTCAAGGCGATCTATTGGTGGGAGTGGGCTCATCGCTTCCTGGGCCGCTTTATCGGACTCGTGTTCTTCGTGCCGTTCGTTGCCTTCTGGCTCGCGGGCTATATCCCGCGGCCCTTGCTGCCGCGTCTGCTCGGTCTCTTCGTCCTCGGGGGACTGCAGGGCGCTCTGGGCTGGTACATGGTCAAAAGCGGGCTCGTGGACCGGATCGACGTGAGCCAATACCGTCTGGCGGCCCATTTCGGCGTCGCTGTCCTGATTTTCGGCTACACGCTGTGGCTCATTCTTGGGCTCGGACGGACTGAGCGACGAGGAGCTGTTGCCAGAACGCCGGCGATCGTGGCCGGCCTGATCCTGCTCCTAGTGTTTCTTCAGCTTCTGGCCGGCGCTCTCGTCGCCGGCATCGACGGAGGCATGGGGTTCAATACCTGGCCGCTGATGAACGGGGCCGTCATTCCGGCGGGGCTCGGCGCTGCGGAGCCGTGGTACCTCAACCTCTTCGAGAACCCGCTGACGGTGCAATTCGACCATCGCGTCCTCGGCTACGCAGTTGTTCTTGCAGCCGTGCTCCAAGCGCTGTGGCTGGCGCGTAAACCCGATGCCGCCGGCCTGCGGGCCAGCGCAGCGGCGCTCGCACTTCTGTCGCTGCTACAGGTCGCACTCGGGATCTGGACCTTGCTCAGCTTCGTGCCGATCGAACTCGGTCTCGCCCACCAGGCAGGCGCGATCGCGGTCTTTGCGGCCGCCCTCTACCATTTCTGGCGGTGTGTGGCGGGCGAGGCGCCGGCACGGCGTCAGACAGCCGCGAGTGCCTGATCCAGATCTGCAATGATGTCGTCGACATCCTCGAGCCCGATCGACAACCGCACCACATCCGCTCCCGCACCGGCACGCTCGCGTGCTTCGTCCCCGAGCTGACGATGGGTCGTCGAGGCCGGATGGATGATAAGGCTGCGCGTATCGCCGATATTGGCGAGATGGCTGAAGAGTTCCACCTTGCCGACGAGGGCGATGCCGGCCTCATACCCGCCCTTGAGCCCGAACGTGAAGACGGCGCCGGCGCCTTTCGGAGCGTAGCGCTGGGCAAGAGTATGGAAGTTGTTGCCGGGAAGGCCGGCGTAGTTCACCCAGGCCACCTTGTCGTGACCGGCGAGCCATTCCGCCACCTGCTTGGCGTTGTCGCAGTGCCGCTGCATCCGCAAGGGCAACGTCTCGATCCCGTTGAGGATGAGGAAGGCGTTCATGGGCGAGATCGCAGGGCCAAGATCGCGTAGCCCGAGCACCCGGCAAGCGATCGCGAATGCAAAGTTCCCGAACGTCTCGCCGAGCGTCATGCCGTGATAGCTGGCGCAGGGCGCCGAGAGAGACGGATAGCGGTCGCTCGCCATCCAGTCGAACGTGCCGCAGTCGACGATGACACCGCCGACTGAATTGCCGTGGCCGCCGAGAAACTTGGTGAGCGAGTGCACGATGATGTCGGCGCCGTACTGTTTCGGCTGCGTGAGGTAGGGCGTTGCCAGCGTATTGTCGACGATGAACGGAATGCCGGCCTCTTTGGCCACGGCCGAAACCGCTTCGAGATCGGTGACGATCCCACCCGGATTTGCGATCGACTCCACGAAGATCGCCCGGGTCTTAGGGGTGATGGCGGCGCGGAACGACTCCGCGTCCGTGGTGTCGGCCCATTTCACGTGCCAACCGAACTTCTTGAAGGCCTCGCCGAATTGATTCATCGAGCCGCCATAGAGTTGACGCGCGGCCACGAACTCGGCGCCTGGCTCCATGAGCGTGTGGAAGACGATGGCTTGCGCGGCGTGACCGGACGCAACTGCGAGGGCGGCCGTGCCGCCTTCGAGGGCCGCCACGCGCTCCTCGAGAACCGCCTGGGTGGGGTTCATGATCCGGGAGTAGATATTGCCGAAGGTCTCGAGATTGAACAGCGCGGCGGCATGATCCGCATCGTCGAAGACATAGGAGGTCGTCTGATAGATGGGCGTCACGCGCGCGCCCGTTGACGCGTCCGGCTGTGCACCGGCGTGAATGGCAAGTGTGTTGAATCCAGGGGTACGCTCTTCAGACATTTTTTCCTCCCACGATCTGCCGATCTAACCGTCGAACTTTTGCGAGCCAGGCGACCTTAGGGGATCAAGCCACGCGCGTCTTGTGTTTTACAGTGACGAACGCTTTCGCGTGTCACGCTAGTTGTCGTCGCGCAAAGTTCTCTGCTGTCCACCTTTCGCGGACAGGACAGGCCGCTTGCTCGATAGCGTGCGGGAGTTCACGCCCGCCCAACCGATCTCGCCGGACAGCCGGCCGTATTCGATCTTCGGGCAGCGATTCATGACCACCTTGAGACCGGCCTCTTCGGCAAGCCGCGCGGCCTCGTCGTTGCGCACACCGATTTGCATCCAGACCACTTTCGCGCCGATGCGAATGGCGTCTTCGGTGATGCCGAGCGCCGCTTCGGAGTTGCGGAAGATGTCGACCACATCCACGGGCCTGTCGATCTCGCCAAGCGATGCGCTGACGGTTCGGTCCACGACAGACTGTCCGCCGAGACCTGGATTGACCGGGATCACCTCGTAACCCTTGGACAAAAGATACTTCATCACGAAGTAGCTCGGCCGCGTCGTCTTCGCACTCGCGCCGACCACGGCGAATGTCCGGTGGTTCAGGAGAATGTCGCGAATATAGGTGTCCGGATAGCTGTCGTGGTGCATTACTATTCCGAGTGTGAGTTGCATATACACCCGTATCGCGTGTATACAAGTCTCTTGGGGGATCAGAGCATGAAACTCTATTCCATTACCAAGAGCACAGTACGTGCCTACGTCATCGCCTATTTTGCGCGTGGGCGCCGGATGCCCACGCCGGGCATGAACGTGAGACGGGCCTACGGCTATTCGGATAGAGCGTGGGCCGAAGTCGCAAACGACATAAACAAATACGGCTGGATGGACCAGCTCGGCGTCTTGCTGGATGCCCATGAGATGGCGCCGCTAAAGACCGTCGAAGAGATCGTGGATCTCATTTGGTCGAAACGTTCCGCCAAGAAGACGAGCAGCCGCACGCGAACCCGCAAAGCGGTCCGTGCGACCCAAACGGCGAAGCGAACGTCACGCGCCGCCAAGTCGCGGCGTAAGCGGCCCACCCCGCGCAAAACGATCACCCGCAATGCAGCGGCCCGCAAGAAAACCGTGCGGACGCGCCGTAAGCAGAGTTGACGAGGGAGAAGGCGGCAACGAGGGGCACGACGATCGAGTTCGCCGGTCTACCAACAGGGGGGTGGGACAATGGCAAGAGGACTGTTTGGCGCCATTCTGAGCGCCGCAATCGGTTTCATGGGCATTGGAGGCGCCGCCGCTCAAAGCACGGGGACAGAACCTCTGCGACTGTCGGGTGCGCCGGATGACGTGGGACAGTCACTGAGTACCGGAGCGCTCGCGTCCTGGTTTGGGGGAGACTGCGCGGGAACGATCCTGCTCCGGCGGTCCAAGGACGCGATTGGTAGCATCATCTCGCCAACGTGTTTCGAGGATGCGCAGGGCGCGCAATTCGCATGGGCAGACGACGCGATATCGAACTCCGAGGTTTGGTCCGCGCAAGGCATCGTCGCGGCGCGGCTGATGCATCGCGGACAGACGCAGCGATACAGCCCTTATGTCCAGAACCTCGCGTTTGCGCCTTACGCCTATTTTGACAGGGTCGCGAGCGGGGGCAGCGTCGTCGACGGCATAGACAATCTGGCTTACGGGGCCGTGTTCGAACTCTCCGTTGCGAACGTTCTGGGAGCGACTCATTACTTCGATATCGATGCCGAAGTCGTTTCCAGTTTTGCCGGCGACGCGAAGAACTGGTCCATTGGCGCCGAGTGGCAGCCCATCGGCTATCTGCGCCATGGAAAGACGTTCCTCCGCTATTTCGGCCAACCGTTGGGGCTCGGACGAAACTTCCTCTGGACGATCACCCCGAAGGTTTACGGCGAGTACGTCTCCGAAATATCGGATGCCGCCGAGCAGCCGATCTTCGCGGACCGGGATGAGGCTTTGCGGGTAGGGCCGACGGTCACCCTCAATCTCTATGGGATCAAGGAATTCGACGACGTTCCCTGGTGGGCCCAAAGGTTCAGCCTCGAAGTCACCTATGGCTGGCTCTACGACACACTCTCCGAACTGGACTATGAGCTGTTGGACTCGTCGGTCACGATGGCCCTCGACGAAAAAGGGCATCTCGGTCTCACGCTGAGCTACCGTAAGGGCCAGCTTATCGAGACAGGACAGGACGTGGACTTGGCGAAGCTCGGACTATCGCTCAGCTACTAGCGCGGCCAGTTCGGCGTGCGTTTCTCGAGGAAGGCGCCGATGCCTTCTTCGGCTTCGGCATCGAGCATGTTCTCCACCATCACCGAGGCCGTGTAGCGGTAGGCTTCGTCGAGCGGCATCTCGGCCTGGCGGTAGAACGCTTCCTTGCCCGTCTTCAGCGTACGGCCGGGCTTGCTTGCGATCGTGCGGCCGAAGGCGACGGCCTCGTTCACAACCCGGTCGGCGGCGACCACACGGTTCAAGAGGCCAAGCCGCATGGCCTCCTCAGCGCCTACCATCTCTCCGAGGAGCAGCATCTCCATGGCTGCCTTGCGCGACAGATTGCGGCTCAGCGCCACCATGGGTGTCGAGCAGAACAGGCCGATATTCACGCCGGGCGTGGCGAAGCGCGCATCCGTGGCCGCGACGGCAAGGTCGCAGGTCGCTACGAGCTGACAGCCGGCCGCGGTCGCAATCCCGGTCACCGCGGCGATGACGGGCTTCGGCAGGCGCACGATGGCCAGCATCATCTCAGCGCACGTTCGCATGGTCTCTTCGTAGAAGGCACGGCCCTTGTCAGGGTCGTTGCGGTGTGCGGTGAGCTCTTTGAGGTCATGGCCGGACGAGAAGGCGGGTCCTGCACCCGTCAGCACGACGGCACGGACGCTATCGGTCTCTGCTGCCTCGGCGAGGGCCCCGCGCACAGCCGTCATGAGATCCATCGACAGGCAATTGCGGGCCTTAGGGCGATTGAGCGTCAGCACCCGAACTGCGTCCTGGTCTTCGCTCAGAAGGATGTTCTCGTCGTCGCTCATCGATGCCTCGGATCGCTCTTTGGATTTGTCGCCAACTCGCTTACACCAACTGGCCGGAAACTCACGTAAATTCAGACGTCTCCGTCGCGGTATTTTAGTACCACATACCTAGTGCATTGAAGTTGCGTGGATAATTTAATCCGCTTGACCGCTCCGAATCCAACCGGTAGAAGCGCCGATCTTTCGGTTGAGACGCAAGAGTGACGCGAACCATGAAAACCTTTTCCGCCACGCCCTCGGACATTGAAAAGTCCTGGGTTCTGATCGACGCCAGCGGCCTTGTGGTGGGCCGACTCGCGGCGCTTATTGCGACGCGGCTGCGCGGCAAGCACAAGCCCGGCTATACGCCTCATATGGACGATGGCGACAACATCATCGTCATCAACGCCGGCGACGTGATCTTCTCGGGCAACAAGCGCGCCGACAAGACCTATTACTGGCACACCGGCCACCCGGGCGGCATCAAGAGCCGCACCGCCGAGAAGGTCCTTGACGGAAAGCATCCGGAGCGCGTGCTGCACAAGGCCGTCGAGCGCATGCTCCCGCGCGGCCCGCTGGCCCGCCAGCAGCTCAAGAACCTCAAAGTCTATGCGGGTCCCGAGCATCCCCACGAGGCGCAGAACCCCGTGCCGCTGGATGTCGCCGCCCTGAACACGAAGAACGCAAGGAGCGTCTAGGAGCCATGAGCGAAACCAACACGCTAGAAGATCTGGCTCAGCTGCAGACCGAGGGCGACGCCCCGACTGCCGAGCGCGTCTATGAGCGCAAGGTCGATTCCCTCGGCCGCGCCTACGCCACCGGCAAGCGTAAGGACGCTGTCGCCCGTGTGTGGGTCAAGCAGGGCCCCGGCAACATCACGGTGAACGGCAAGGACCACACGGCCTATTTTGCCCGCCCCGTTCTTCAGATGATCCTGAAGCAGCCTCTGGTGACGGCTGCCCGCGACGGACAGATCGACGTGGTCTGCACGGTTTCCGGCGGCGGTCTTTCCGGCCAGGCCGGCGCGGTGCGTCACGGCATTTCCAAGGCGCTGACCCATTTCGAGCCGGAGCTCCGCTCCGTTCTCAAGAGGGCCGGCTTCCTGACCCGGGATGCCCGTACGGTCGAGCGTAAGAAGTACGGTAAGGCCAAGGCCCGCCGCAGCTTCCAGTTCTCCAAGCGCTAGTAACTCTCACGCTTGTTCTGAATTGTTGCGGGAGAGGGGCGCTGCCTCTCTCCCGCTTTTCGTTTTGAGCCGTCGAATCCCGCCCGAAGCGGGTCAACATTTCCGGGGTCGGACATGACCAGCACACAGACGATCCGGGCCGCCGTGCTCGGCGCTTCCGGGTATACCGGCGCCGATCTGATCCGGCTCGCGGCCAGACATCCCAATATCGAAATCACCGCCTTGATCGCGAAGGCCCATGCGGGCCAGCCGCTCGCCAAGGTCTATCCGCACTTCGCGAGCCTCGACCTGCCGGCACTCGTGACGTCGGACGAAGTCGACTGGAACGAGGTGGACGTGGCCTTTTGCGGGCTGCCGCACGGCACGGCCCATAGCGAGATCGCCAAGCTCCCCGACAGCGTCAAAGTCGTCGACATGTCTGCCGATTTCCGTCTGCGGGATCTCGGCACCTACGCCGAGTGGTACGGCGGCGAGCATGGCGCCCCGAGTTGGCGGAGGGCGCTGTTTACGGGCTGACCGAACATTATCGCGACGCCATCGCCGACGCCCGTCTCGTCGCCTGTCCCGGCTGCTATCCCACGGCGGTGCTCCTGGCTCTTCTGCCGCTCGCCAAGACCGGTCTCATCGCCGCCGACGGCATCATCATCGATGCAAAATCTGGTGTCTCAGGTGCCGGCCGCTCATTGAAGCAGAACATTCTGTTCTCCGAGGCGGGCGAGGGGCTGTCGCCCTACGGCGTCGGCACGCATCGCCATGTGCCGGAGATCGAGCAGGAACTCGGCGCCGCGGCCGGCAAGTCCGTGACCGTGAATTTCACGCCCCATCTTGTGCCTATGACGAGGGGTGAGCTGTGCACCTGCTACGTCCAGCTAGCGGACGGCACCTCCGCGGACGATGTCCGGGAGGGCTTGGCGAAGGCCTATGCGGAAAGCCCGTTCGCGCGCGTGGTCGAGGAGGGCGTCATTCCGGCGACACAGCATGTGCGCGGCTCGAACTACTGCCATATCGGCGTGTTCGCCGACCGGATTCCGGGACGGGCGATCGTGATTTCGACGATCGACAATCTGGTGAAGGGATCGGCCGGCCAGGCGCTTCAGAACTTTAATCTGATGTACGGCCTCGAGGAGACGACAGCGCTGGAACAGCTGCCGCTGTTCCCGTAGACGCGACAACGACGGGCACGGCTAGCCCTGGGACTTCACGTAGCTGCCGGGCGCGTCTTCGATCGGCGGGAACGGCCCGCTCGAGGGGTCGCGTGCCGGCACCTTTTCGCCGGAGAGGTTCTCAAGCCAAACCGCCCAGTCGGGCCACCACGAGCCGGGGTGCTCGGTTGCGCTGTCGACCCACGCCTCGAACGTCTCGCGCGGCGCACCCGTCCAATATTGGTACTTTTTCTTGGCCGGAGGATTGACGACACCGGCGATATGACCCGATCCCGCCATGACATGGCGTACGTCGCCGCCATAGAGCCTGCTGCCTCGGTAGACCGAGGAAGCAGGTGCGATGTGGTCTTCCCGCGTGAACAGCTCGTAGACCGGGATCTTGATTTTCGAGAGGTCGAGCTTCACGCCCCCGAGCTCCATCTCGCCCTTGCTGAGCCGGTTCTCGTGGTAGAACTCGCGCAGATAGAACACGTGGTTCGCGGCCGGCATCCGCGTGGAATCGGCGTTCCAGAACAATAAATCGAAGGGGAAGGGCTTCTTGCCCAAAAGGTAGTTGTTCACGACGTAGGGCCAGATCAGATCCTTGGGTCGCAGCATGTTGAACACCGCCGCCATGCGTGACCCATCGAGATAGCCGCGCTCGGCCATCATCTCTTCCAGCGACTTCAACTGCGCGTCGTCGATGAACATCAGGAGGTCACCGGCCTCGGTGAAGTCGACCTGCGCCGTGAGGAAGGTTGCCGTTGCGATCCTGTCGTCGCCCTTTGCTGCGCAATAGGCCAGTGTCGAGGCGAGCAGGGTGCCGCCCACGCAATAGCCCATGAGATTCACGTTATGCAGCCCGAGCTGCCGGTTCACGATCTCGACGGCCTTGAGAATTCCGTCGCGCATATAGTCTTCAAACGTCTTCTGCGCGAGCGTCGAGTCGGGGTTCACCCAGGAGATCATGAAGACCGTGAAGCCCTGATCCACGGCATACTTGACCAGTGATTTCTCCGGCTTGAGATCGAGGATGTAGTACTTGTTGATCCACGGCGGCGCGATGATCAGCGGTGTCTTCGAGACTTCTTCCGTGGTCGGCTCATATTGGATCAGCTGGATCAGTTCATTCTGGAAGATGACCTTGCCCGGCGTGATTGCCAAATCCCGTCCGACCTCGAAGGCCGACAGATCCGTCTGGCTGACACGCAGAAGGTCTTTGGACTGACCGATGTCCTCGGCCAGGAGCGCCATGCCCTGAACGAGATTCTCCGCATTGGTCGCCAGCGTCGTTCGGACCACTTCGGGGTTGGTGAAGGGGTTGTTGGAGGGCGACACCGCCGACAGCACTTGGCCCAGATAGAACATGGCTTTGCGCCGCGTCTTGTCATCGACGCCTTCCGTGTTCTTGGTGACGTCCTCGGCCCAACGCGACGTGATCAGGTAAGCCTGTTTCCAAAAATCGAAGTACTGATTCTCCGACCAGCCCGGGTCGTTGAAACGGTTGTCGCCGGGGTCGGGCTCGGCCACCGGCTCCACCTCCTCACCCAGAAACTTGCGGACGGAGCGTCCCCAAAGATTTGCGTAGCTGTTGAAGAGCTCGCTCTGGGCGGCGGCCAACTTGCTGGGATTCGAAACCATGGCTTGCGCCACCGAGCCGAAGGTCTTGGCGGCTTCGCCAACCTCGGAGGCCACGCTGTAGGGGCTTTTGCCGCTCGACGCGTTGCGCTCGGCTAGGGAGGAGGCGACCTTCGCACCCTGATCGAATAGGCGCACCATGTTCCGCGCGAACTCGTCGAAGTTCATCGTGTCCTGCGCTTCGCCTTCGATCTTGTCGCCGCCCGTGGGACCCCCTGCACCTGCTTTTCCATCCCGGCCGTCGTCACGCATTGGAATGCCTCGATCTCTCTCCCAGGACCACATTTCCGCCGCCTTGTCGGAGCGTGGTTGCGCCAGCTTCCGCCGAACTCGTCATTGTGCTATGCAATATAGCGATTTGGCGGCTGGGTTCGCCAGGGGAAACTCCACTAGAGCAAAAACGTAGTGTTTTTTTTACAGTCAGCTTACCGGCTGGCGGCAGTCCTGTCCGTCATCCTTTTGTCTGGATGTGCGAGCAGCCTGCCGGATCAGGGCCCTTTGCAGCGTTTCAGCGACGCGATCCGTGGCTATGACAACACGCTGACGAAGTCGGAGCGTGAAGCGGCGATCTCTGATCTCAAGCAGGAGAAGGACCGGCAAGACGCTCAGCTCAAACAGGTGAAGAGCACCCCGAAAACGAACTAAATTCAAAGCAAACCGACCGAAGGTCTTAAGTCCGAGATGCTTGCCGGGCGGGGCCTTTTCGTGGTTCAACTTCAGACTCCCAATTTCAGAAAGATCGGGTGGGGATAACCGTCCGTGCAGAACGAATTTCATAGGATCAAGCGGCTGCCGCCGTATGTCTTTGAGCAGGTGAACAAGCTCAAGGCGGAAGCGCGCGCCCGTGGCGACGACATCATCGACTTCGGGATGGGCAATCCCGACATGCCGACACCGCCGCACATCATCGACAAGCTGGTGGAGACAGTCCGCGACCCCAAGGCCAACCGCTATTCGGCGTCGAAGGGCATCCAGGGCCTGCGCAAGGCGCAAGCCGCGTACTACGACCGCCGTTTCGGCGTGAAGCTCAATCCCGATACCCAGGTTGTCGCGACGCTCGGTTCGAAGGAAGGCTTCGCCAACATGGCCCAGGCGATCACCGCCCCGGGCGATGTGATCCTGGTGCCGAACCCGACCTATCCGATCCACGAGTTCGGCTTCATCATGTCCGGCGGCGTGATCCGGCATCTGCCGGCCAGCACCGATTCCCAGTTCATGGTCTCGCTCGACAAGGCCATGCGCCACAGCGTGCCGAAGCCGTCGGTTCTGGTCCTCAACTATCCGGCGAACCCGACTGCCGTTGTCGCGAACCGCGACTTCTATGCGGAGGTCGTCGCCTACGCCAAGAAGCACGATCTGATCGTGCTCTCCGATCTCGCCTATGCGGAAATCTACTTCGAGGGCGAGCCGCCGGGGTCCTTCCTCGAGATCCCCGGTGCCATGGATATCGCGGTCGAGTTCACATCCGTGTCCAAGACCTATTCCATGCCTGGCTGGCGCATCGGCTTTGCCGTCGGCAACGAGCGGCTCATCCAGGCGCTGACCCGGGTGAAGTCTTATCTCGACTACGGCGCCTTCACCCCGATCCAGGTTGCGGCCGCGGCCGCGCTGAACGGCCCGCAAGACTGCGTGGACGAGATCCGGGGTGTGTACAAGCGCCGGCGCGATACGCTCGTCGATGCCATCACCCGCGCGGGCTGGCCCATTCCGTCACCGCCGGCGACGATGTTCGCGTGGGCGCCGATTCCGGACATGTTCGCCCATATCGGCTCGCTCGAATTCTCGAAGCTTCTCCTTGAGAGAGCCTCCGTCGCCGTGGCGCCGGGTGTCGGCTTCGGCGAGTACGGCGAAGGCTATGTGCGCATCGCGCTCGTGGAGAACGAGCAGCGCATCCGCCAGGCTGCCCGCAACATCCGTAAGTTCCTCACCGAGTCGGCCAACGAGCTGCACAACGTCATTCCTCTGGCCTCCAAGGCCCAGCGGACGCTATAGCTCCTTCCATGGCAGACCCCTTGAAGCTTGGACTGGCCGGAATCGGCACCGTCGGCACTGGCCTCGCGCAGTTGATCGCCGCGCGCGCGGACACGCTTGTGGCCAAGACCGGCCGACCGATCGAGATCGTCGCCATTTCGGCGCGCAACAAGCGCAAGAAGCGCAAGTTCGACACCTCGAAGATGCGCTTCTTCTCCGATCCTGTGGCTCTGGCAAACGACCCCGAGATCGACGTCTTCGTCGAGCTCATCGGCGGTGAAGAGGGCGCAGCGAAAGAGGCTGTCGAGGCCGCGCTGCAGGCAGGCAAGCATGTGGTCACCGCGAACAAGGCGCTTCTGGCCCATCATGGCCCGGCGCTCGCCGCGCTCGCGGAGAAGAACGGTGTCGCCCTGAATTTCGAGGGCGCCGTGGCCGGCGGCATCCCTGTCGTCAAGGCCATGCGCGAGGGCCTGCAGGGCAACGACATCACCCGCGTGTTCGGTATTCTCAACGGCACCTGCAACTACATCCTCACCAAGATGGAGCGGGAAGGCCGTGACTTCGCCGATGTCCTCAAAGAGGCGCAGGAACAGGGCTATGCGGAAGCCGATCCCACCTTCGACGTCGGGGGTTTCGACACCGCCCACAAGCTCTCACTGCTCACGAGCCTCGCCTTCGGCACGAAGACCCGGTTCGATGCCGTCTATGTCGAGGGCATCGAAACGATCACGCCGAGCGACATCGAGGCAGCAACCGATCTCGGCTATCGCATCAAGTTGCTGGGCGTTGCGCTCAGGACCGACAGCGGGATCGAGCAACGCGTGCATCCGACCATGGTGCCCAAGGATACGGCCATCGCCAATGTGGACGGCGTCTCGAATTGCGTCGCGATCGATGGCGACTTCATCGGTGACGTGATGCTGATCGGCCCCGGCGCTGGCGGAGGCCCGACCGCCTCTGCCGTGATGAGCGACATCATCGATATCGCCCGCGGCATCGTTTTGCGGCCCTTCGGCGTCAAGGCCACGAACCTCAAGGCCTACAAGAAGGCGGCCATGCGCACGCATGAGGGCGGCTATTACATTCGCCTCTCGGTCTACGACCGGACGGGGGCCTTCGCCGCCATCGCCCAACGCATGGCGATGCAGAACATTTCGCTCGAGAGCATCGTCCAGCGCCGTCCGAGCAACGAGCGTCCCGGCCAGGGCAAAACGCCCCGCAAGAAGGGGGCGCCGCAGGCCAGTATCGTCATGGTGACCCACGAGACCACGGAGGCCGCCGTCCGAAAGGCGCTCGCAGCCATCCAAAAGGACGGCCATGTCGACTCCAAGCCACAAATGATCCGTATCGAAAAGCTTTGACGGCCACCGCGCCGGCGGAAGATCGCGCGCGTTGAAACGAGGGAGGTTTTGACGTGTCACAGGCAGTTGAGAAGGCAGAGCTCGACCGCGCCCTGGCGCTCGATATCGTTCGGGTGACCGAAGCGACCGCGGTGGCGGCGGCTCAATGGCTCGGGCGCGGGGACGAAGCCTCCGCGGACGAGGCGGCAGCGGCGGCGATGCATCGCGAGATCGCCCGCTTGCCGTTCGAAGGCATCGTCGTCGTCGGCGAGGGCGAAGAGGGCGATTGCCCCTTCTTCTACATGGGCGAGAGGATCGGCCAGGGCTCGCCCTCGGGCACGACCGTGGATGTGGCTGTCGATCCTATCGAGGGCTCGACACTATGCGCCAAGGCGCTCCCCAATGCCATGTCGGTGCTGGCCGTGGCCGAGCGCGGCAGTCTCCTCAAGGTCCCGCCCATCTACATGGAGAAGGTCGCCATCGGGCCTGGTTACCCCGAGGGGACCATCAGCGTTGCCGCGACACCGTCGGAAAACCTCGGCGCGCTAGCCGAAGCAAAAGGCGTCGGCGTCCAGGATTTGACCGTGTGCGTGCTCGACAGGCCGCGCCACGGTGACCTCATCGAAGAGATCCGCTCGGCCGGGGCCGCACTGCGCCTCATTGGCGACGGCGACATCGCGGGCGTGATCCACGTCACCGATCCCGTGCAGACCGGTATCGACATGTATCTCGGCGTTGGCGGCGCGGCGGAAGGCGTGCTGGCGGCCGCAGCCCTGACCTGCCTCGGGGGTCAGATGGAAGGGCGCCTCGTGGCGCTCAACAAGGAGCATCGCGCCTGGGCCAAGCTGGCCGGCATCACAAACCTGTCCAAGACCTACGCGCTGAAGGATATGGTCATGGGCGATCTCAGCTTTGCCGCGACGGGCATTACCGATGGATCGATGATGGCGGGCGTCCACCACACGCGGAACGCGATCATCACGGAGAGCGTGGTCATGCGCGCCTCCACGCGCACCAGGCGCTGGATCAAGACCGAACACGCCGACCCGAACAAATTCGCCTGATCCGGGGGGCGGGTGCGAATCGGCTACTCTGCGGGCCGAACCCCAATCCACGCTAGCAACTTGCAGAGCCGACCGTGACCGCAGCCTTGAAACGCCAGGACGAGAATACCGCAAACCCGCCCACACCGGCCATGCTGGGCGTGGAGCGGTCGGCGCGGAGCCAGCGCTGGGTGGAACGTCTCGAGCCGTCCCGCGCGCATATCGCGACCTCCATTGCCCAGGCGCACGGTCTGCCCGACCTGCTCGGCCGGGTGCTCGCGGCGCGCGGCGCCGACGTCCAAACCACCGAACGTTTTCTCGATCCGTCCCTCAAGGCGCTGATGCCGGACCCAGCCAGCCTCCAGGACATGACGAAGGCTGCCGAGCGTATGGCCGACGCGATCATGAGGGGCGAAGCCGTCGGCATCTTCGGCGACTACGACGTGGACGGGGCCTCCTGTGTGGCGCTGATCGAGCGTTTCTTAAGGGCCCACGGACAGAGCTGCCTGACCTATATCCCGGATCGGCTCACCGAAGGCTATGGACCATCGCCTGAGGCTCTGCGCGGGCTCGTCGAGGAGGGTGCTCGGCTGATCCTCACCGTGGACTGCGGCACCGCCGGGGACGCGGCCATCGCCGCCGCCAACGAGGTCGGCGCCGAGGTGATCGTGTTGGACCATCACCAGGCCGGCGAGGCTCTGCCGGACGCCTTCGCCGTCGTCAATCCGAACCGGCAGGACGACCTATCCGGCCAGGGTCACCTCGCGGCTGCGGGCGTCGTGTTTCTGTTCCTGGTCGCTACGATGGCCGCTCTGCGCCGCCTGGGGGCCTATGACACACGCCCGGCGCCCGACCTGCTCGGACTGCTGGATCTCGTTGCGCTGGCCACGGTTTGCGATGTGGTGCCCTTCAAGGACGCCAACCGCGCTTTCATCGCTAAGGGGCTCCAGGTTCTGCGGCTCCGGCACAATACAGGCCTGCGGGCGCTGGCCGACGAGGCCCGGCTGACCGAAGCCCCTTCCACCTACAGCCTTGGCTTTGTCCTCGGTCCACGGATCAATGCCGGCGGCCGAGTGGGCGCGTCTGGCCTCGGCGCGCGCCTTCTCGCAACGGAAGACGAGAGCCAAGCCGGCACGATCGCGGCACGGCTCGAGAGCCTGAACGCCCAGCGCAAGGCGATCGAGCAGGGCATGCTGGAAGGGGCCGTCGCCATGGCGGAGCAGGCTCTGGACGATGGCCCGGACGCACCGCTTCTGTTTCTGGGCGACGCCGATTGGCACAAGGGCCTCGTCGGTCTGGTGGCAGGACGCCTCACGGAACGCTTCATGCGTCCGTCCTTCGTGATGACCCTCGACGGCAACGGCATCGCCACCGGCTCCGCCCGCTCGATCCCGTCGGTCGATCTCGGCGTGGTGGTGCGCGACGTAGTGGAGGAGGGGCTCTTCCTCAAGGGCGGCGGGCACGCGATGGCGGCTGGCTTTTCGCTCGATTGGGAGAAGCGAGAGAAGGCGGCAGCGTTCCTCACGGCGCGTCTCTCGGAGTCTGTCGCGCAGTCTTCCGCGACCCGCACCCTCGGGCTCGACGGCGCCCTCTCGGCCGGCGCCGTCACCCCGGAGCTCATCGACTTACTCGAACGTGCCGGTCCCTACGGACCGGGTCATCCCCGGCCGCGCTTCGTGTTTCCCGCGCACCGGATGACGTGGCTGCGCAGCCTGAACGGCGGTCATGTCCGCTGCACGCTGCAAGCCGCCGATGGGGGGCGCATCGACGCCGTTGCGTTCCGGGTCGAAGGCTCGCCGCTGGGCGACATCCTCATGGGCGCGGAAGGCCAACAACTCCACGTAGCGGGCCACCTACGCCGGTCGGTCTGGCAGGGGAGGGAACGCATCGAGTTGATGATCGAAGATGCCGCAGAAAAGCAAGATTCTGCCCGCTAGGGGCTTGCCCAGAGTGGGTGCGGCGTCTTAAACAGCGGACTTGCGAGACGCCGCGAAGCTATCTATATCAGCGGGCTCGTGACCGGCCTGCTCCCTTCGTCTATCGGTTAGGACGCCAGGTTTTCAACCTGGAAAGAGGGGTTCGACTCCCCTAGGGAGTGCCACACCCGCACACCCCGTGCGGGCCGGTCTTCAGCCTCTCTCCGCTACCATTTGCCCGTATTCGGCATGGACGCCCAGGGCTCCTGCTCGGGCAGGCGCTTGCCCTTCTGCAAGAGCTCGATCGAGATGTTGTCGGGCGAGCGGATGAAGGCCATCCAGCCGTCGCGCGGCGGACGGTTGATCGTCACGCCCGCCTTCATGAGCCGGTCGCAGGTCTCATAGATGTCGTCGACCTCGTAGGCGAGGTGACCGAAATTGCGTCCTTCGCCGTAGGCTTCCGGATCCCAGTTATAGGTGAGCTCGAGTTCCGCTTCTTCGTCGCCCGGCGCGGCAAGATAGATGAGCGTGAACCGGCCTTGCTCGCTTTCCATGCGACGGGTCTCTTTGAGCCCAAGCTTGTTGCAGTAGAAGTCGAGTGACTTGTCGACATCCGCGACGCGAACCATGGTGTGAAGATACTTCATCGGTAACGTCCTCCCGAGGGTTCCAACGGAGGTTGGACTGACTTTGGGGCCGACCCTAAAGCGCCGAGCGGCATGATGGCAAGATGACGAATCTCCCTTCAAACACGGGCTGAATGAAATTTTTATTTCAAATGTTGCCGCACGCCCACAGCTCTCGCGCCAATGTGACGGAACGCCAATTTTACTCGACGCTAGAGAAGTTTGAGTGCGCTTCATCGAGATTTGGCGTCTTGAGCACTTGCGAACCGCACGATGTGCGAAGGCCGATGGTTTCTCTTGCCGATCAGATGCTTGCGAACGCACCCGCCTCGTGATGATACGTTCGCACCCGCACTGTGGAGAAGCACGCATCGGAAGCAAAAATAATCTGGTCGTTGAAACAGCCGATGCTATCCTCTGAGACACGCACTATTTGATTCGTATATCGCGGCATCGAGTCGATACTTAGTACAGCGGGGGAATGCGGCATGGCGGCGAAAGCATCGCCACTTCAGGAGGAACTTATCCATCGTACCGAAGAGGCCGCCATCGACGACGCCACCGTCGATGTCTTCGAGGTCTCCGGTTCCATCAAATGGTTCGATGCGTCGAAGGGCTACGGCTTCATCGTCCCCGACGACGACCTTCCCGATGTTCTGCTGCATGTCACCTGCCTGCGCCGCGACGGTCATCAGACCGCTTATGAGGGCGCGCGGGTCGTCTGCGAAGTCCTCCGCCGTCCAAAAGGTTTGCAAGCCTTCCGCATCCTCGAGATGGATGATACGACCGCGGTCCACCCGTCCCAATTGCCGCAGCGCACACACGTCGTGGTTGTTCCCGAAAGCGACTGGGAACGGGTTATGGTCAAGTGGTTCAATCGTATCCGCGGCTTCGGCTTCCTGACCCGGGGGCCCTCGACGCTGGACATTTTCGTGCACATGGAGACCCTGCGGCGGTGCGGCTTTACAGAACTTCGTCCGGGACAGTCACTCCTCGTTCGCTTCGGGAGGGGTCCCAAGGGTCTGATGGCGGCCGAGATCAAACCGGACGGCGCCAACGGCTTGGCCTCCCACTGATCCCCAATCCACTTCAGCTTCGCGTGCTGTCGGCGTGGCTCGCCGCCGTGCTCGTTCTTGCGGCGTTGGCTCCGGCAACCGCCGAAGAAGACACCGTCCCGCTGGTGCTGAAGACGGACAGCGGCGATCACACCTACAGCGTCGAGGTCGCAGACAGTCCCGGCGAGAAGGCGCGCGGGCTCATGTTCCGCCGCTCGCTCCCGCAGGACCACGGCATGATCTTCCTCTACGATCCGCCGCAGGCCGCGAGCATGTGGATGCAGAACACGTACATCCCGCTCGACATGATCTTCATCACGGAGCAGGGAACGGTCCTGCGGATCGAGGCCAATACCGAACCCTTCTCGAAGACCGTCATCGACTCGGGTGGCATCGCGGAAGCCGTCCTGGAACTCAACGCCGGGGAGGCGGCCCGGATCGGCCTCAAGCCGGGCGACCAGGTGGTCTTCCCGGGGCTCGGTTCCGAACCGGCCCGGGAACTGGAAAAGTCCGGCACCTGGTGAGAGGGTCTTAACGTCGCGGGGCTAGCCTCCCGTAGCGGTTCTCAGTATGAATGAGCCTTCTGAACGTTCGTTGTGTTGAGAGGTCTTGTTGTTCTAAAGGCTCTTGCCTGCGCCGGATTTGGCTGTCATGTCCGTGCCGCGTGGTCATATCGGGGCATAGCGCAGTCTGGTAGCGCACCTGCTTTGGGAGCAGGGGGTCGCAAGTTCGAATCTTGCTGCCCCGACCACTTGCTGGTCTGATGAATTGGATCTGAGTCCGCTCGAGGGGAACACTTGATGACGGCCCGAATTTACAAGCCCGCGCAGAACGTCATGCAGCAGGGTACGGCTGCGACTAAGGACTGGGTCCTGGAATATCTGCCGGATCAGCCGCGGCTCATCGAGCCACTGATGGGCTGGACGAGTTCGTCGGACACCAAGCGCCAGATCAGACTGAGCTTCGCCACCAAGGACGAAGCGATCGCCTACGCCAAGGAAAACGGCATCGCCTACCGGCTGGAAGAGCCGCCGGCCACGAAGATCCGGCCGAAATCCTATGCCGAGAACTTCAAGTACGGCCGCCCGGACAGCTGGACCCACTGAATCGCAGGCGAGTCGCGCTATACTCCGCGCCTGTGTGGTCCCGTAGCTCAACCGGATAGAGCACCTGCCTTCTAAGCAGGGGGTTGCAGGTTCGAGTCCTGCCGGGATCGCCAGCCCTTTAAAGCCACCCTTCAAAATTGCTTGCGGCTACTTCTCAAGGGAGTCGCGGAAGCGGTACCAGCGCTCGACGAAAGGCACCGCGAGTTGCGCCACGTCGCGCGCTGGGAAGGCGGGGAAGGTCAGATCGTCGAACGCCGTCGCGCCGTCCGGATCGTCCGTCATCTGAAGGGCAATCTTGTGCCCGAAATAGGTGGCCCGCGAGACGCCCGTGCCGCAATACCCAGCCGCGAAATGAATGCCCTCCCGGCTGCGCCCGAGATGCGGAAGCTCGTCGTAGGTATAGCCGATCGTGCCGTCCCACACGTGGGACACGCCCACGTGGCCGAGGTCCGGGAACACGCTGAGCAAATCCTCCGCCAGATGACGATAAGCCTTGAGGCCGCCGAAGCGCGCGGCACGCCCGCCCCACACAAGCCGGTCCTGATCGGGTGCTGCCCGGAAATAATAGAACACCCGGTTCGTGTTGCCGTAGACGCGGCCGCCCGGCAGGAGCTGCTCGATCGTGCCCGGTTGAAGCTGCTCCGTCGCGATCAGACCGGACCGGATACTGACGATACGCCGACGCAGATGGCCGAACAGACTGTCCGTGTAGCCGTTGGTGGCCACGAGGACCTGTCGGCAATCGATCAGCCCGACCTCGGTCGACACGCGGTAGCCCGCGCTCTCGCGGTTGATGGCCTTGGCCCCCGCCAGGCCCACAACGGCCCCGCCGCGCTCCGCTACGCGCGCCATGAGCCCGGCGTGATACAGCCCCGGATGCAACGACGCGTCCTGAGGCAGCAGCGATCCGCCGTGGAAGAGGTCGGTGCGTATTTCAGCATGCTGCTCAGACCGCGGCACCATGAAACTCTCGACGCCCGCGACCCGCTTCAGGTCCTCCATGTCGCGCGCCATGGCTTCATAGTGTGCCGGCCGCATGGCGCCACGGAAGCGGCCGCAGCGCCGGAAGTGGCAGTCGATGTTCTCCCGCGCGATAAGGTCCTCGATATAGTCGAGCATGCGCGTCCCCTCGCGGAGCAGCACGACCGCTTTGGCCTCGCCTCGGAGTGCCACGAGCGTTTTCACACGGAATTTCTGATTGCCGCTCCCGATCTGGCCGCCATTGCGCGTGCTGGCACCGAAGCCCGGCACGCCCTTGTCGAGGACCACGACGCTGCGTCCCTTGCCGAGCAAGGTCAGTGCCGCCGACAGGCCCGTGAAGCCTGAACCGATGATCACCACGTCGGCCTTCATGGGCAGGGTGGGGCGCTCAGTCTTCTGGCGCGGCGCAGCGGCCCACCAATAAGGCTCGTGTGTCGGCGGCGTCCCGGCATCGAGACGTCCGGCCGCGAGGTCGGCAAGAGTGAGAGTGTTCGCTGTTGTTTCCGTCATTGTTCCGCGGGCAACCCTGTTGGACATGCGGGGCCGATCCCTACGCCCCCAGTATTTACCCATATGAATATATTTTGCATGCAATGCAAGTCTGCGGCAACGAGGCCGTCGTTCGACGGAAGCGGTCAGTTCGGATCGGCTGCCGGCTATTCGTCGTAAACGATGACGGCGATGAACTTCACATAGTCGGCCAGCATGCGTTCGGGCCCGTGCACAACGTTTCCCGCGAACGTGAGCGTGTCGCCTGGTTCCAGAAGATAGATCTTGTCGCCGAAACGGTATTCCAGTTTGCCCTCCAGCATGAAGATGAACTCCGTGCCCGGATGCGAGAAACGCGGCCATGCCTCGCTCTGCTTGTTCATCTCCACGAGAAACGGCTCGAATGTCTTCCGCGGCCCCCGGTTGTAGGACAGAAGCGCGTAGCGGTAGCCGTACTGGGTCCCAACTCTGACGACTTCCATCTGCTCGTCGGTTTTGAGCAGCTGTGCCTCGCCGGTCTTCTGATCCACCTCTTGGAACAGATTGGCCATGCCTATGCCGAGCGCGGAGCAGATCCGTTCCAGAGAATCGAGGCTGGCGGAGGCCATGCCGTTTTCGATACGGCTCAACATTGCGCTGGAGATGCCGCAACCCTGGCCCAACGATGCGAGTGTGATGTTCGCCGCCATGCGCTGCTGCCGGATGACCTCGCCGATGCGTGTCTCCAACGGCGCGGTCGCTGTATCAGTTCGCGCGGCAGAAGCGTCACGCGTTATCGCGCGCGTTCTCGTGGCTCGTTTTTTGGCCGCAGATTTTTTTGCAGGCGTGGCAGTTGCCGCTCTTGCCGATTTGGCTTTGGACGTTTTTTTTTACGGCTGCCTTGCGCCGTTTCGTTGCGGCCATATCTTCCGATCCGAAGAGCTCACCCATGCAATACGCTTACAGGTGGCAGACTAACACGCTTTCGCCCTAAGGCATCGATTACGGCGCACGCAGTCTGACCGATTTCCGTCCATTTGCATATGGTGCAAAAGTACTACATTTGCTGCAATGCAATTCTTTTGCATGGCGTGCAATTTATGGCAGTCTTTGCGCATCGGCCCCGGTAGAGGGTCATGTTCCTGGGGAGGAATGCAAAGATGTCATCAATTGACTGTGCGGAGGCGGCAGATGCCAAATCCGATGAAACCGGCGGACTCCAACGCGCCATCGACTGGAAAGGCGCTTTTTGGATTGCAAGCGGGGTCCCCGCACTTGTTCTCATTTCGATCGGGGGGATTGGCGCGACGGCGGGAAAGCTCGCCTTTCTCGTTTGGGCTATTTCCGTCCTGATCGGCTTTTCTCAGTCCTACAGCTACGCCGAAATTGCCGGCTTGTTTAAGAATAAATCGGGAGGCGCTGCGGTCTATGGAGCCGCCGCTTGGCTGCGTTACAGCAAGCTGATCGCGCCGCTATCGGTTTGGTGTAATTGGTACGCCTGGACGCCGGTGCTGTCGCTCGGCTGTGCCGTCGCCGCCGGTTACATTCTAAACGCGGTCGCGCCGATCCCCGTCTTTACAGCGGAATCGCCACAGGTCGCCGCTTGGTTGGCCGATGCTGCGAACGCTGCAGCCATTGCCGGTCAGTCGGCGGATCAAGCCACCGCCACGGCCATTGCAGCCCTCACGGAGGCGGGTACGCCAGCGTTGCGCACGATGACGCTCGCGAGCTTCTCCTTCTTGGGCCTGGCCCAAATTGAAATTGGGCCAACCTTCTTCATCGGCGCGATTCTGATGCTCGCAGCGTTTGCGATTCAACACCGCGGCATTCTCGGAACAGCCCGCGTGCAAATGTGGATCGGGCTTCTGGTCGTGATCCCCATGCTCATCGTGGGCATCGTGCCGTTCCTGAACGGAGGCGTCGATTACGCCAACTACACACCGCTGACGCCGCCGAACGGAGAGTGGAATATCGGCGGCTGGACCTTGTTCCTGGGGGCGCTGTTCATCGCCGGCTGGTCGACCTACGCCTTCGAGACGGCGGTCTGCTACACGCGCGAGTTCAAGAACCCCGCGACCGATACGAAGAAGGCCATCGTCTACGCAGGTCTCCTTTGCGTGGTGATCTACACGCTCGTCGCGGCAACCTTCCAAGGCTATCTCGGCGTCGAAGGCATGACGGAACCGGGCATTGTGGAGGGCACCGGCGTTGCGGCGGCCATGGGCAACATGGTCGGCTCGGGATCGAAGTTCGTCACGCATCTCCTCGAGATGATGATGATCCTGGCACTCATGCTCGCCATCATGATGGCCATGGCCGGATCGTCGCGGACGCTCTATCAGGGCGGCGTTGACGGCTGGTTGCCGAAATATCTGTCCCACACCAATGAACACGGCGCACCGACCCGTGCGATGTGGACGGATCTCATCTTCAATCTGGGTCTTCTGACATTCGCGGCCTCCGATGCGACGGCCTACTACCTGATCCTGTCGATCTCGAATGTCGGCTACATGCTCTTCATCTTCCTGAACCTGCAGTCGACCTGGATTCACCGCATCGACAGCCCCAATGCCCCGCGGCCCTACCGGGCACCGAATTGGCTCATCGCCGTCAATGCCGGTCTGGGCTTCTTCAATCTCTTCCTGATGGGTGTAGGGGCAAAGGTGTGGGGTAATCCGAACGCTCTTTGGTACGGCCTGCTGTTCGGGGCGCTCATCATCCCCGTGTTCCTGTACCGGCACTACGTCCAGGACAAGGGACGATTCCCTGACCACATGCTGATCGATCTCGATCTCAAGAGTCAGGATCTCGGTGAGCGGAAGGCCGGCTTCTTGCCCTATCTCGCTCTCATTGCCGGAGCACTCATCGTTCTCTTCGGCAACTACTACTTCCAGCTCCCTCCCTCCTAGGAGCTGCTGCCCGCTCTCGCCGGCAGTCGGCGTGAGCGGGCCTTTTTCTTTCGAGGGAAATTGCTGAAACGAGATCATCCAGAAGGGTCATGACAATGACGAACAAGATTCTTTGCGCGGTCGATGGGTCGGAACATTCCATGCGTGCCGTCACGAAAGCTGCCGAACTGTCACGCGCCGGCGACACGCAGATCATTCTGATCCTGGTCGATCAGGTGTTCTTCGAGCCGCGGATGGCGCCGGTCCACGCGCTTGGCGAAGCAAAGGCCGAGAGCATCCTCAAGGCTGCCGAAGAGGCAGCGCGCAAGGCAGGGGCCGTCAACGTGTCCACGGTCGTGGTCGCAAGCCGCGACGTTGGACGTGCGATTCTGAACTACGCCGAAGAGCATCACATCGATCACATCGTCGTCGGTACCGGCGAGAAGAGTGCAGGGACGCGCCTGGTCCTGGGGTCCGTATCCCACGATCTCATCGCTCGGGCACACTGCACCGTCACTGTCGCACGCTAGCGCCCGCACAACGCGGGCCCGACGTCACTGCCAAGAAGAAAGCAATAACCAGATGAGTAAGAGCAATCGCCACAACGTTTCCTCCGGCGGCGCGTATGAATCCGTTTTCGGCTATAGCCGCGCCGTGCGGCTGGCGGACGATGTCCATGTCTCGGGGACCTGCGCCCCCGCCGAGCACGAACACAGCGATGCTTACACCCAGGCGAAGGCTGTCCTCGATGTCATCGAAAAGGCTCTCATGGAGGCGGGTGCGTCTATGGAGGATGTTGTCCGTACCGTCGTGTATCTTCGCGACATCGATGATGCCGAGGGGGTCGCCAAAGCCCATCTCGAGCGATTCGATGCGGTGCGCCCGGCGAGCACCCTTATCCAGGTGACGTCGATGCTGCGCCCCTGGCAACGGGTCGAGATCGAAGCCTATGCCAAGGTCTCCTGAGAATTCCTAGACAAACGGGGTGCTTGGCTTCTCACCGCCTGTTCATTTGCCTGCAGATTCTCACTGCCGTAGTGTTTGCGGCGATCTGCTAGCAGTGGCGGTATGGGAGTCTTGCTTGATGTTCACGAGGGAACCAGGAAAACGCGCGGTCGGCTTATGTTCTGGCGACAGAATGTCATGAGCGGCAACGAGAGCGCCGGAAGGGCGAGGGCGCCCCGGCCGGTCCTGAATGTTTTTGCTGGTCTCGTGATGCTGCTGGCGTGCGCCGAAACGGCGTCCGCCGAGACACCCGTCCTTGCCTGGGAAGCCAAAGGCCTCGCGCAGCCCGAGTCCGTCCTGCACGATCCTGTCACGGATGTATTGTTCGTGACCAACATCAACGGTCCGGTCATGGCCAAGGACGGCAACGGCTTCATCTCCCGTATCAAGCCGGACGGCACGATCCTCGAACGGAACTGGGCCAAGGGCTTCAACTCGCCCACCGGCATGGGTCTGCATGACCGGACCCTGTACGTGGCCGACGTGGACACGCTGGTGGCGGTCGGTGCCGCTTCGGGAAGCATCAAGAAGAAGTACAAGGCCGACGGCGCGATCTTCCTCAACGACGTGGTCGTCGCTGACGACGGTACCGTCTATGTCTCGGACACGCCGATGAACACGATCTGGCGGCTCAAGGACGGCGTATTCGAGCCCTGGCTGACCGACGACACGCTTAACGGTCCCAACGGCCTCCTGCTGGAAGACGGCAAGCTGATCAACGCCTCGCTGGGACGGCTCAAGAGCGTGGGCCAGAAGCAGGAAATCGCCGGCCTCTTCGCGATCGACGTCGAGGACAAGTCCATCACGCCGCTCGGAAAGCCCATCGGAAATCTCGACGGCATCGACGAGCTCAAGGCCGGGACCTACCTCGTCAGCGATTGGGCCGATGGTGCCCTGTACAAGGTCGATGTGAAAGGCAAGACGGCCAAGGCCGATCAGCTGCTCGATCTCAATCAGGGCAGCGCCGATCTGATCTTTTTGGCGGATAAACAGCTCGTTCTCATTCCGATGATGTTGGACAACACTTTGGCTGCCTATAAGCTCGGCGGCGCAAAGCCCAACTAGGCCCCACGGACCCAAGAGCCAGACGACAGCAATCGGAACGCAACACCGACCAGATGAGCCGGGACAGGGGTGCGTGAGCTGGTCCCGCCCGGATATCCAAGCAACAACGAGAACAACCGCTTGATCCTCGCCCTCGCGCAGCTGCCGATACCCTTCACGTTCGCGGTCTTCATTGCCGCGGCGATCGGCGTCTGGCTCGCGGGCACGCGCCTGGCCATCTATGCCGACGCCATCGCCGCCCGCAAACGGATCGGCCAGGCGTTCATGGGCCTCATCTTCGTCGCGGCCGCCACGTCGCTCCCCGAATTGGTGACGACGCTGTACGGCGCCTACGCCGGCGAGGCTCAACTCGTTCTCGGCAATATGTTCGGCGGCATCACCATGCAGACGGCGATCCTTGCCGTGGTTGATCTGCTGTTCGTCTCCTATGCCCTGACGTCTTATCCGAGCGGCCCGACATCGGCTCTCGAGGCGACGCTCCTGATCGCGCTTCTGGCGATGCTCCTCGGGCTGCACTCGGTCGGAGAACTGGCGCTGCCGTTCGGCGTCGGCCTTGGGACGGTTCTGCTCGGGCTCGCCTATGTGGGGATCGTGATGATGCTGCGCCACTACGACGGCGTTCAATCCTGGATCCCCGTCGAGAGCATCGACGCCGCGCTGCCGCACATCGCCCAGGAACAGAACGGTGCAGACGGCTTCGAAGGGAAGGGCACCGGCGGACTGATCGTCGGGTTCGCGCTGATGGGCGCGGCGATCCTCATGTGCGGTCTCGCACTCATCGCCACCTCCGCCGCCATTGCCGAGCAGACCGGGCTTGGTTCCAGCTTCATCGGCATGACGCTGCTCGCGACGGCGACGTCGCTCCCCGAGGTGAGCACCACGATTTCGGCCGTGCGGATCGGCGCCTACAGCATGGCGATCTCGAACATCTTCGGCAGCAATCTGCTGATGGTGGTGATGGTGCTGCCGGCCGATCTCGTCTATCGCGGCGCGCCGATTCTCGGCGCCATCGACAAGGGAACGGCCTTCGCGATTATCTCGGGCATTCTCGTCACGTCGATCTACCTTGCGGGCCTGATCATCCGATCACGCCGCACTTTCCTGAGGATGGGGATCGACTCGGCCCTGGTGCTGTTGGTCTACGCGATCACCTTGGCTGTATTCTATCACTTCAGCTAGACGATGCTCCGCACGACGCCGCCGTCGACCCTGAGGGAGGCGCCGGTCACCGCGGACGCCCCTTCGCCGCAGAGAAACACCACGAGATTGGCGACCTCTTCGGATTCAGCGAAGCGCCCGATCAGCGACGAGGGACGCATAGTCTTCACGAAGTCGCGTTCGAACGTCTCCTTGTCGACCTGCTGATCCTCGGCCAGCTTCTCGACGAACTCCACCACGCCCTCGGAGCGCGTCGGGCCGGGAAGCACGGCATTCGATGTGACGCCGGTGCCGGCGACGCTTTCGGCAATGCCGCGCGAGAGCGCAAGCTGCGCCGTTTTGGAGAGGCCGTAATGCACCATCTCCGCGGGGATCTGAATGCCGGACTCGCTGGAGATGAAGATGATCCGGCCCCATTGCCGCTCGACCATGCCGGGCACGAGCGCGCGGCTGAGTCGGACGCCGCTCATGACATTGACGTCGAAGATTTCCTGCCAGGCCTCGTCGGAAATCTCCGCGAAGGGAACCGGCTCGAAGATGCCGACATTGTTGACGAGGATGTCGACATCGCCGGCCTCGCTGAGGAGCTTGGCCGCGCCGGACGCGGTCCCGAGATCAGCGGCGATGCCGATAGCAGACCCGCCAGTCTCTTTCGTAATGGCCTCGGCAGCCTCACGCACGCGGTCCTCGTTGCGTCCGTTGACGATCACCGTGGCGCCTTCCTGCGCAAGGCCCTTGGCGATGGCATAGCCGATGCCCGCGGTCGACCCCGTCACGAGCGCGCGCTTGCCCTCGAGATTCAAATCCATGATTGCCTCGAACGTCTGTGTCTGTTGCGCCGTCAGGCGGAAGCGAGCCGGGCGAAGCCTGCTTCGAGATCCGCCTTGAGATCCTCGATGTCCTCAAGACCCACATGGAGACGCAAAGCCGGGCCTTCCACCTGCCACTTGGTCGCAGTCCGATAGGTGGTGGGGTCGAAGGGGAGGATGAGGCTTTCATAGCCGCCCCAGGAATAGCCCATGCCAAAGAGCTCAAGCTCGTCGAGCATCGCAGCCAGGGCTTCGTGCGACGCCGGATGCAGCACGATGGCGAAGAGACCGGACGACCCGAGGAAATCCCGTTTCCACAGCGCGTGACCGGGGTGGTCGGGCCGGGCAGGGTGGATCACCTGCGCGACCTCGGGGCGTTGCGCGAGCCAATCGGCCAGCGCAAGAGCCGACTCCTGATGCCGCTGGAGACGCACCTGCATGGTCCGCAAACCGCGCAAGCCCAGATACACATCCTCGGGCCCCGGACACAGACCCAGTATGTCGTGTGTCTTGGCTACAGGTGCGGTCGCGGACTCGCTCGTCGTGATCACGCCGAGCATCGCATCGGCGTGGCCAACGATGTACTTCGTGGCGGCGTGAACCACCACGTCGACACCGTGATCGAAGGGCCGGAAGAAGAGCGGCGTCGCCCAGGTGTTGTCCAGGATCACCTCGGCGCCGGCATCATGAGCCGCCGCGGCAATGGCCGGGATGTCCTGCACTTCGAAGGTCTGCGATCCGGGCGACTCGGCGAACACGAGTTTCGTTCGCTCGGTCAGGAGCTCCGTGATGCCGCCGCCAATCACTGGATCGTAGTACGTCGTGGTGACGCCGAGCCGCTTCAGAACCGTATCGCAGAAGCGGCGCGTCGGCCGGTAGACGCTATCGGACACCAGGATATGGTCGCCGCTCGACACGAAACTCTGAATCGCCGTCGCGATCGCCGACAGCCCTGACGGTGTCAGGAGCGTCGCGTGCCCGCCCTCCAGTTCAGCAAGGGCCTCTTGCAGCGCACGCACGGTGGGTGTGCCCAGCCGGCCGTAGCTGTATTCCTGATCATCGGCGAGGAGCGTATCGAGCGTGGGATACAGAACCGTCGAGCCGCGATAGATCGGCGTGTTGACGAATCCGTGGAACCGAGCCGGATCGCGACCCGCATGCGACAACCGCGTTGCATGCTTGCCGGGCTTTTTCGTCTTGCTCATGAAGACCTCTTAGCGCGACGAGGCGAGCCGAACGCCACTTAGCCCGTCTCGATCGGCAGGCGGTCGTCGGCGCCCCATTCGGCCCAGGAGCCGTCATAGACCGACGTCCGCAAATACCCGGCTTCACCGAGCGCCAAGGCCAGGACGCACGCCGTGATTCCAGATCCGCACGTCGTCACTACAGGCTTGTGGTGGTCGAGACCCGCGGAGGCAAAGACCTCCTGCAATTCGGCCGCGGACTTGAAGGTTCCATCGTCGTTCAGCACCTGCTTGTAGGGCAGATTGACCGCGCCCGGCATGTGGCCGGCCCGCAGACCAAGGCGCGGCTCCGGAGCGGTGCCGGCGAAGCGTTCCGCTGAACGGGCGTCCACGATGTCGGACGACTTGTCTTCGACCGCCTTCTTCACGTCGTCGACGTCGCGCACCAAATCTAGATTGCGGCGGGCGGTGAAATGGCGGGGCGTCCGCGGCGTCGGCTCGCCCATCATGAGCGGCCGGCCCTCGGCCTTCCACTTCATGAGGCCGCCATTCAGCACACTGACGTCCTGAGCGCCCATGACCCGGAACATCCACCAAGCGCGCGGCGCGCTGAATGTGCCTTGGCGGTCGTAAACGACGATGCGCTGACCGTCGCCAATGCCCATCTTGCGCATCCGCGATGAAAACTTCTCGGGCGGCGGCAGCATGTGCCCCGTCTTCGCCTTGTCGTCCGCAATCTCGTCGATGTCGAAAAACACCGCGCCGGGAATATGCTCGGCGAGGTAGTCCTCGCGCGCGTTCTTGGCCTCCCCGGGCAGGTACCAGGTCGCGTCGATGACGACGATATCCGGCGCCTCCAATTCCCGCTCAAGCTCGTCGGTCTCAATCAGCCATGTCTTCGGCGTCATAAAGTTCCGGTCTCCAATTCTCGTCTAAACAAATACGCTCGGTGCCGACGGTCCCGGCTCGGCGAGCCAGGAGGGCACCGGAAGTCCCTTTTCCCGCAGGAAGTCCGGATTGAACAGCCTGCTTTGATACCTTGTGCCGTAATCGCAGAGCACCGTGACGATGGTGTGGCCCGGACCAAGCTCCTTGGCAAGACGAATAGCGCCGGCGACGTTGATGCCGCTGGATCCGCCGAGGCAGAGGCCTTCTTCGCTCAGAAGCCCGAAGACCACATCGAGCGCTTCCGCGTCGGGAATCTGGAAGGCCTTGTCGACCGTCGCGCCTTCGAGATTGGCCGTGATGCGCCCCTGACCGATCCCCTCGGTGATGGAGCTGCCTTCGGCTTTCAGCTCGCCGTGCTTGTAGTAATTGTAGAGGGCCGCACCCATCGGATCGGCGATCCCTATCGTGATGTCGGGGTTATGCGCCTTCAGGCCCATGGAAACCCCGGCGAGGGTGCCGCCGGTGCCGACCGCGCAGATGAACCCGTCGACCTTGCTGTCCGTGTCGCGCCAGATCTCTTGAGCCGTCGTTTCGATATGACCTTGGCGATTGGCCACATTGTCGAACTGGTTCGCCCAGATCGCCCCGTTGGGCTCCGTCTTGGCGAGCGCCTCGGCGAGCCGGCCCGAGTATTTCACGTAGTTGTTGTCGTTCCGGTAGGGGACCGCGGGCACTTCGATGAGCTGAGCGCCTGCCAGCCGCAGCATGTCCTTTTTCTCGTCCGACTGGGTCTCAGGGATAACGATGACCGTCCTGAGCCCGAGGGCATTGCCGACGAGGGTCAGACCGATACCCGTATTGCCGGCCGTCCCTTCGACCACCGTTCCACCGGGCTTTAGTTTGCCCGAGTCCAAGGCGTCGCGAACGATGAAGAGCGCCGCGCGGTCCTTGACCGACTGGCCCGGGTTCATGAACTCGGCCTTGCCGAGAATGGTGCAGCCCGTCTCTTCGGACGCGCGATTGAGCTTGATGAGCGGCGTATTGCCGATCGCCTCGAGAATGCCGTTGCGGTAGGTCACGGAAGAGCCTTTGGGGGAATTCGGTCTATTCCGCAACCTAATGAGCGCCGGAGCGTGCCGCAAGTCGCGGAAATCCCATGAATCCGGACCCGCTTGGCATCCCGTTCCATGCGATCGCCGCAAGCGAGCATGGACGGACCGCGCGCGGCCCCGCGGCCTGTGGCGGGCCCGTTCGAATACGGCCACTTTGGGGCCTAGCAGCCGGGGAGGGCCCTGTGTATATAAAGCCGCGAATGGGACTCGCGCGCGTTCATCCGCCGCAAGTTTTCCTTAAGCGGGCGTGGTGGAATTGGTAGACACGCCAGATTTAGGTTCTGGTGGCTTTGGCCGTGGGGGTTCAAGTCCCTCCGCCCGCACCAACCAACGCGTTGACTCAACAACTTCGTTGGACAGCAAGACACGGAAGAAGGCGCTGCCTTGGCGCCGTAGGAATGGTGGATTGACGGTATGAACGTCACGGAGACGAATGCAGAGGGCCTGCGCCGCGAACTGAAAGTCGTGGTCGGAGCCGACGAACTCGAAGAGAAACTCTCCTCGCGCCTCGAGGAACTGAAGTCGAAGGCGCGTATCAAGGGCTTCCGCCCCGGTCACGTGCCGAAGGAGCACTTGCGCAAGGTCTATGGCCGCTCGGTCATGGCGGAGGTCGTGCAGCAGGCCGTCCAGGAGACGAGCCAGAAGGCGATTACAGAGCGGGAAGAGCGCCCTGCGTTCCAGCCGCAGGTCAAGCTCCCCGAGGACGAGGCGGAGATCAATCAGATCTTCGACGGCAAGGGCGACCTGGCCTACACGATGACGTTCGAGGTCCTGCCGACGGTCGAGATCATGGATCTCGGCACCATCGCGCTCGAGCGGCCCACCGCGCCGGTCTCCGACAAGGAGATCGACGAGGCGATCGACCGCATCATCGCGACCAACCCGACCTTCACGCCGAAAGACGGCCCGTCCGAGAAGGGCGATCGCGTCACGATCGACTTCGTCGGCAAGCTCGACGGCGAGGCGTTCGAAGGCGGCACCGCCAATGACGCCCCGATCACGCTTGGCGCCGGCGGTTTCATCCCTGGCTTCGAGGAAGGCTTGGAAGGCGTTTCGACCGGCGAGGAGAAGGTCATCGAGGCGACATTCCCGGAAGCCTATGGCGAGCCCAAGCTAGCGGGAAAGACCGTGCAGTTCGAAGTGACGGTCAAGGAAGTGGCCGCGCCGCAGGCGCCGACCCTCGACGATGAGTTCGCCAAGAGCCTAGGCGCGGAGTCCGTCGCTCAAATGCGCGAGACCGTGAAGGGGCGCTTGGAGTTTGACCGCAACATGGCCTCCCGCCTCAAGGTGAAGCGGGCACTGCTGGACGCGCTCAACGAGGGGCACAGCTTCGAGCTGCCGCCCACCCTCGTCGAGAACGAGTTCAAGGCCATCTGGGATCAGGTGCTCCACGATCAGGAGCATTCGAAGAAGACTTTCGAGGACGAGGGCACGACCGAGGAGAAGGCCAAGGAAGAGTATCAGGACATCGCCGCGCGGCGCGTCCGGCTCGGTCTGCTGCTGTCGGAGATCGGATCGCGCAACGAGATCACGGTCTCGGACGACGAGGTGAACAAGGCTCTCATCGAGCGCATCCGTCAGTTCCCCGGACAGGAGCGGCAGGTCTACGACTTCTATCGCAACACGCCGGAGGCTCTGGCGGAGCTCCGGGCCCCGATCTTCGAAGACAAGGTTGTGGACTACATCCTCGAGCTGGCGAAGGTGACCGACAAGAACGTGAGCCTCGAGGAGCTCTACAAAGACCTGGACGACGGCCAAGGCCATGATCATGACCACGAGCATGATCACGACCATGACCATGATCACGACCACTAACGCTCGGGGTAGCGAACACCGGCCTTAACGAAGAGGTGCCCGGCCTCTTCCGTTTCGGCCTCCGAGCACATATTTATGGAACTCTCTAGAAGGACGAATCAGGGACCGGCACCAGGTTCGTCCGATAGCCCCCGACAAACAGGACATTCATGCAAAATCCGGTCGATACATATATGAGCACGCTCGTTCCCATGGTGGTCGAGCAGACCAATCGCGGCGAGCGCGCGTACGACATCTACTCGCGCCTGCTCAAAGAGCGGATCATCTTCGTCACGGGCGTGATCGAGGACCACATGGCCTCGCTCATCACCGCGCAGCTTCTCTTCTTGGAGGCCGAGAACCCCAAGAAGGAGATCTCGATGTACATCAACTCGCCGGGCGGGGTGGTGACGTCGGGAATGGCGATCTACGACACGATGCAGTTCATCCGCCCGCCGGTTTCGACGCTATGCATCGGCCAGGCCGCGTCCATGGGGTCGCTGCTGCTCTGCGCCGGCGAAAAGGGCATGCGTTATGCCGTGCCGAACGCACGCGTCATGCTGCATCAGCCCTCCGGTGGCTTCCAGGGTCAGGCGTCCGACATCGAGCGCCATGCCGAGGACATCATCAAGCTCAAGCGCCGCTTGAACGAGATCTACGTCCAGCACACCGGGCAGGACTACGCCACTGTCGAACAGACGCTCGATCGCGATTTCTTCTTCACGGCCGAAGAGGCCAAGAAGTTCGGGCTGATCGACGAGGTGGTCAGCAAGCGTCAAGGCGACGCACCATCTGACGAAGAACCGGCACCGGCATCCTAGTTTCGGCCCGGTTCGGGCCTGAAGCCTTCTGTGGCCAAGGAGCCGGTTTCCGGCCCTAGGCCTTGGCTGTGCGGTATACTTCGTGGCACCATGGCGATTCTAGGCACGCGAACAGCGTGTCTAGACCGGATGCCAGAGCGACGATTTGCGGGATTAATCAATCCTTGATCAGTGCCACCTCAACATGGTCAGATTGTGTAACTTCGACGTCTTGTTTCGAAGGTCGTCGAGGCTTTGCAGGGGCAGGTAAGGGCTATGTCGGTGCGTTCGGAGCGCCGCACGCACGCAACAGCAACGAAGAACAATTGGATATTTAAGGAATGAGCAAGGTGAGCGGAACGGATTCCAAAAATACCCTCTACTGCTCTTTCTGCGGTAAGAGCCAGCACGAGGTCCGCAAGCTAATCGCGGGGCCGACCGTGTTCATCTGCGATGAATGCGTCGAGCTTTGCATGGACATTATTCGCGAGGAGAACAAGAGCTCCCTCGTGAAGTCTCGCGATGGCGTTCCGACGCCCCAGGAAATCTGTCAGGTCCTCGATGATTACGTCATCGGTCAGGATTACGCGAAGCGCGTGCTTTCCGTTGCGGTCCACAACCACTACAAGCGGTTGAACCACTCCGGAAAGAACTCCGACGTTGAACTGGCAAAGTCGAACATCCTTCTGATCGGCCCGACCGGCTGCGGCAAGACCCTGCTGGCGCAGACGCTCGCTCGCATTCTCGACGTGCCGTTCACCATGGCGGACGCGACCACGCTCACCGAAGCGGGCTATGTCGGCGAGGATGTCGAGAACATCATTTTGAAGCTGCTGCAGGCGGCCGACTACAACGTCGAACGCGCCCAGCGCGGCATCGTCTATATCGACGAGGTCGACAAGATCAGCCGCAAGTCCGACAACCCGTCGATCACGCGCGACGTGTCGGGCGAGGGCGTGCAGCAGGCCCTTCTGAAGATCATGGAAGGCACGGTCGCATCCGTCCCGCCGCAGGGCGGCCGCAAGCATCCGCAGCAGGAATTCCTGCAGGTCGACACGACGAACATCCTGTTCGTGTGCGGCGGTGCGTTTGCGGGTCTCGAGAAGATCATTTCCGCGCGCGGCCGGTCCACGTCGATCGGTTTCGGCGCCAAGGTCGAGATGGTCGACGAGCGGCGTACCGGAGACATCCTGCGCGGCATCGAGCCGGAAGATCTGCTGCGGTTCGGACTCATTCCGGAGTTCATCGGCCGTGTGCCCGTGATCGCCACGCTCGACGATCTCGATGAGAACGCTTTGATCCGGATCCTGACGGAGCCGAAGAACGCGCTCGTGCGCCAGTATCAGCGCCTGTTCGAGATGGAAGACGTGCAGCTTTCGTTTGCCGACGAGGCCTTGCTGGCGATTGCCAAGAAGGCCATCGAACGGAAGACGGGCGCGCGCGGACTCCGGTCGATCATGGAAGGCATTCTTCTCGACACCATGTTCGAGCTGCCCAGCATGCGCGGGGTAGAGGAAGTCGTGATCAGCGCCGAAGTTGTTGACGGCAAGGCCCGGCCGCTGCGGATCTATTTCGAGCGGCAGGACGAGGTCGGAACCAGCGCCTGATCTTTTTCCACATGATTGTCGGCTTGAAGGGCTCTGCGAATCCCACTCTGATTGTGGCAGACCGCATGCGGTCTTGGTGCCCGTGCGGGCCCTTGACGGCGCGCCCGTCGAAAGCCACTTTCCGGGGTGGGCGAGCCAAAGTGACGCACTGCCCCCTGGCGTAGGCCAGGAGCATATAATCTGGACGGCGAATTGAACGGAATTGGGGGGCTGAGACCGGTTTCGCGAAGCGACTTTTGGCCAGAGACGAAGCTGGCCGGCCATAAAAGGAAGGCGACGGAAAAAATATGACTGAAACAACCCCGTCCGTAAGCATGGAAGGCGGCCCGGAACTTTACCCGGTGCTCCCACTTCGCGACATTGTGGTCTTTCCCTACATGATCGTGCCGCTCTTCGTCGGCCGCGAGAAATCCATCGCCGCGCTCGAAGAAGTGATGCGGACCGACAAGCAGATCCTGCTGGTCGCCCAAAAGAATGCTTCCGACGACGAGCCGACGGCGGAAGGCATCTACGAGATGGGCACGCTGGCCTCCGTGCTGCAGCTCCTGAAGCTGCCCGACGGTACCGTGAAGGTGCTGGTCGAAGGGTCGCGCCGCGCCATCATCAAGAACTACACCGACAACGAGAACTATTTCGAAGCTGAGATCGAACCCGTCGAGGAGCAGACCGGCGAAGATAACGAGATCGAAGCGCTCGCACGCTCGGTCGTGTCTCAGTTCGAAAGCTATGTGAAGCTCAACAAAAAGATCTCGCCCGAAGTGCTCGGCACGACAAGCCACATCGAGGACTACTCGAAGCTCTCCGACACGATCGCTTCGCATCTCGCCATCAAGATCGGCGAGAAGCAGCAGATCCTCGAGATCACCTCCGTCTCCGAGCGGCTGGAGCGTGTGTTCACGCTGATGGAAAGCGAGATTTCCGTCCTCCAGGTCGAGCGCAAGATCAGGAGCCGCGTGAAGCGTCAGATGGAGAAGACGCAGCGCGAGTACTACCTGAACGAACAGATGAAGGCGATCCAGAAGGAGCTCGGCGACAGCGAAGAGGGCCGGGACGATCTGGCCGAGCTCGAGCAGAAGATCGAGAAGACCAAGCTGACCCGCGAAGCCCGCGAGAAGGCCATGGGCGAGCTCAAGAAGCTGCGCCAGATGAGCCCGATGTCCGCCGAGGCCACGGTTGTCCGCAACTATCTGGACTGGCTGCTGTCGATCCCGTGGGGCTCGAAGGGCAAGGTCAAGCGCGACCTGGACGATGCGCAGAAGGTTCTGGACCACGACCACTACGGTCTCGAGAAGGTCAAGGACCGCATTGTCGAATATCTGGCCGTTCAGAACCGGACCAACATGCTCAAGGGCCCGATCCTGTGCCTCGTCGGCCCGCCCGGCGTCGGCAAGACCTCGCTCGGCAAGTCCATCGCCAAGTCGACGGGCCGTGAGTTCGTGCGCATGAGCCTAGGCGGCGTGCGGGACGAGGCCGAGATCCGCGGCCACCGCCGGACCTATATCGGCTCGATGCCCGGTAAGGTCATCCAGTCCATGCGGAAGGCCAAGAAGGTCAATCCGCTGTTCCTCTTGGACGAGATCGACAAGATGGGTGCCGATTTCCGCGGCGACCCGGCGTCGGCCTTGCTCGAAGTGCTGGACCCCGAGCAGAACAACACGTTCAACGACCACTATCTGGAAGTGGACTACGATCTGTCGAACGTCATGTTCGTCACCACCGCGAACACGCTGAACATCCCGCCGGCCCTGATGGACCGGATGGAGATCATCCGCATCGCCGGTTACACCGAGGACGAGAAGGTCGAGATCGCACGGCGCCACCTCATCCCCGAGCAGATCAAGAACCACGGTCTCGAGACCGAGGAGTTCGCGCTCGACGACGACGCCTTGCAGGAACTCATTCGCCGCTACACGCGCGAAGCGGGCGTCCGGAGCCTGGAACGCGAGCTTGCCAAGCTGTCCCGTAAGGCGGTGAAGGAGCTCCTGACCACGGACCACACCAAGGTGACGGTCACGATGGACAACCTCGCCGACTACCTCGGCGTGCCGAAATACCGCTACGGCGAGGCCGAGCTGGAAGACCAGGTCGGTGTTGTGACGGGGCTCGCCTGGACCGAGGTCGGCGGCGAGATTCTCACGGTCGAAGGCGTCATGATGCCCGGCAAGGGCAAGATGACGGTCACCGGCAATTTGCGCGATGTCATGAAAGAATCGATTCAGGCCGCGAACGCTTATGTGCGCTCCCGGGCCGTCGACTTCGGAATTGAGCCGCCGCTGTTCGAACGCCGGGATATCCACGTGCACGTTCCGGAGGGCGCAACCCCCAAGGACGGGCCGTCCGCGGGCGTGGCCATGGCCACCGCGATCATCTCGCTGATGACCGGGATTCCGGTTCGGCGCGACGTGGCGATGACCGGCGAAATCACCCTGCGCGGCCGGGTCCTACCCATTGGCGGCCTCAAGGAGAAGATGCTCGCGGCGTTACGCGCCGGCATCAAGACGGTGATTATCCCTGAGGAAAACGTCAAGGATCTCGCGGAGATACCGGATAAGCTTAAGAATCAACTTGAGATTATGCCGGTCTCGCGTGTCGACGAGGTTTTGAAGATCGCCTTCACCCGAACACCTCAACCCATCGTCTGGGAAGAGGAAGGCGAGGGTGCCTCGCAGGTCGTTCCCAACAAGGACGACACCGGCACCGGCGTCACCGCTCACTGACCGCCAAACAGCGCTTCAGCCGCAGCGCCGTTAAAACGCCCCATTCGTCTGGTCGCGCGTTATGCACCGATTCGGCTAAGAATGTTGATTTTCTGCGCTTTTTGCGCGACTCATACACGACTTGTTTGTGAATCGATGCGTACCCCTAGAGGGCCCAAGGGTTCATAACAAGCGCCCCACAACGGGGCCGAGCGAAAGGATAACATCGTGAACAAAGCAGAGCTTGTCGCCCAAGTGGCGAAGGAATCCGATTTGTCGAAGGATGCTGCCGAGAAGGCCGTCGACGCGACGTTCAAGAATATCGAGAAGGCTTTGAGCGGTGGCGACACGGTGCGCATTGTCGGCTTTGGTAATTTCCAGGTCGCACAGCGCAAGGCCTCGGTTGGCCGCAACCCACGCACAGGCGCCGAAGTTCAGATCCCGGCCTCCCGTGTTCCGAAGTTCCGTGCCGGTAAGGCTCTGAAGGAAGCGGTCAACGGCTAAGCGGCCGACTGACTCTTCAGCGACTTCTAGGCGAAGCCTCGCGCAAGCGGGGCTTCGTCTTTTCTGTTTTCGGTTTTGCTGCCCTTCCGGATGGGACACGCGGACCGAACGCGCTCTTGGCAGGGAAACTCTTGGCAGGAGAGTTCTTGTCAGGGAGTTCTTGGCAGGACGGACGACTTGGTCTAACGCTTCGGACCGGACGTTCCCGGCCTGGCGGGCGGTTAGCTCAGTTGGTAGAGCGCCACGTTTACACCGTGGATGTCGGCAGTTCGAGCCTGTCACCGCCCACCATTCATGCACGCGATCCGGGTGCGTTGTGACCGGAGGCAACGGCTGAAAGTAGCCCTGTCTCCGAACTTCTATCCGGTGGGGATAAACGAGCGGCATCTCGCCGCAATTCGTCCTCCGCTCTTTACCCAGCTTGCCTTGACACCCAAAATCCAAGGCCGTACATGCTGGGGATCGCCTCCGGCCGTGGTTACGGCCCGGTAGGGGGTGTAGCTCAGTTGGTTAGAGCGCCGGCCTGTCACGCCGGAGGCCGCGGGTTCGAGTCCCGTCACTCCCGCCACTTTGGCCCGTCGACGCGCAGTAGACGTTGGAAGAAGGCTTAGAACGAGCCATGGGCCAGTTGCTTCTCGACTATCTTCCTCTCGTCATCTTCATCGCGATCGCCTTCGTCATCTGCACCGTTCTGCTGTTGATTCCGAACGTCATCGCGGTGCGCAATCCGGACCCCGAGAAAGTCTCGGCCTATGAGTGCGGGTTCGACGCGTTCGATGATTCGCGCATGAAGTTCGACGTGCGGTTCTATCTCGTGTCGCTGCTCTTCATCATCTTCGACCTCGAAGTGGCCTTCCTGTTCCCGTGGGCCGTCGCGTTTGATGGACTGCCGGCCTTGGGCTTTTGGGCCATGATCGTTTTCCTCGGCGTGCTTACCGTCGGGTTCATCTACGAGTGGCGGAAAGGCGCGCTCGAATGGAATTGATGCCGAAAGTCACCTTCGAGACCGAGGGGAAGGGCGGCGGCCTCATCACTGCCGGCGCGACGTCGTTCGGCACGTTCTCCGACGAGCTGGCCGACAAGGGCTTTCTTCTCACCACGGCAGACGATCTCATCAACTGGTCCCGCACCGGTTCGCTGATGTGGATGACCTTCGGGCTCGCCTGCTGCGCCGTCGAGATGATGCAAGCGTCCATGCCGCGTTATGATCTCGAGCGCTTCGGCTTCGCCCGCGCGGCAGCCCGCGCCAGTCAGACGTGATGATCGTCGCCGGCACGCTGTGCAACAAGATGGCGCCCGCTCTGCGCAAGGTCTACGACCAGATGCCCGAGCCGCGTTACGTCATCTCCATGGGCTCCTGCGCCAATGGCGGGGGCTACTACCACTATTCCTATTCCGTTGTTCGCGGCTGCGATCGCATCGTGCCCGTGGACATCTACGTTCCCGGTTGCCCGCCCACGGCCGAAGCCTTGGTCTACGGCGTGCTCCTCCTTCAAAAGAAAATACGGCGGACAGGGACCATTACCCGCTAAACCGCCCAGGTCCTCGGGGCTTGATGGACGACGAACTGAACAAACTGGGCAGCGACCTCTCGGGGAAGCTAGGGCCGGCGCTCGTCGGGTTCACAGTGGCTCACGGCGAACTGACGCTGGAAGTTGCGCGCGACCGCATTTGCGACGTCATCACGCTGGTGCGCGACGACCAGGACTACCGCTTCGGCTCTCTGATCGACGTATGCGGGGTCGACTATCCCGAGCGCGAAGAGCGCTTCGACATCGTCTACCACCTGCTGAGCCCTTGGAAGAATTTGCGCATCCGCGTGAAGGTCAGGACCGATGCCGAGACGCCGGTCCCGAGCATCGTCGGCATCTTCCCGGCCGCGAATTGGTTCGAGCGCGAGGCCTTCGATCTCTATGGCGTCGTCTTTGACGGGCATCCGGACCTGCGCCGTATTCTCACGGACTACGGGTTCGAGGGCCATCCGCTGCGGAAGGACTTCCCGCTCACCGGGTTCGTGGAACTGCGTTACGACGATGAGCAGAAGCGCGTTGTCTACGAGCCCGTGCAGCTCATGCAGGACTATCGCGACTTCGACTATCTCAGCCCCTGGGAGGCCATGGAGACGGCGATCCCCGGCGACGAAAAAGCCAGCGTCGTCGAGGAAGGGGAGGACAAGTCGTGAAAGACACGCTGACCCCCGGCCTCAAGCATAGCTTCTCCTACACGGTGCCCGCCACCAAGACGGTCCCGCATCTCTACAAGGAGTCGCCCGAGCTCCAGGCCATGCCCGAAGTGTTCGCCACGGCCTTCATGATCGGCTTGATGGAATGGACCTGCGTTCAGCTTCTCGCCCCGCACCTGGACGAAGGCGAGGGCAGCGTCGGTGTCCATGTGGACGTGTCCCATACAGCCGCGACGCCGCCCGGCCTGACCGTGACCGTCGAGGCCGAGTGCATCGAAGTCAAAGGTCCGCGCGCGAAGTTCCGCGTGGCCGCGCATGATGGCGTCGACGAGATCGGCGCGGGCATCCACGACCGCTTCATCGTCGCCTGGAACCGGTTCGAACGCGGCGTCGCGCCGAAGCGCGACAAGGTTCCCGATCAGCCCCTCGAGGAGGCGCCTGCGTAATGGCCGACACCGACGTCGACTCACACGAAGAGATCGTTCCCGATTTCGACCACAAGCCTGTGGGCGGCAATCCCGACGCCGGGATTCCGCAGGACGGCGACCGAACCTTCACGATCAATTTCGGCCCGCAGCATCCGGCCGCCCATGGCGTCTTGCGTCTGGTTCTCGAGCTGGACGGCGAGGTGGTCGAACGCGTGGATCCGCATATCGGCCTGCTTCATCGCGGCACTGAGAAGCTGATCGAGCACAAGACCTATCTCCAGGCGCTGCCGTATTTCGACCGGCTCGACTATGTCGCGCCGATGAATCAGGAGCATGCCTTCTCGCTTGCCGTCGAAAAGCTGCTCGGCCTCACTGTCCCGAAGCGGGGCCAGCTCATCCGCGTTCTGTATTCGGAGATCGGACGGCTCCTGTCGCATCTCCTCAACATCACCACGCAGGCGCTCGACGTCGGCGCTCTGACCCCGCCGCTATGGGGATTCGAGGAACGCGAGAAACTGATGGTGTTCTATGAGCGCGCCAGCGGCAGCCGCATGCATGCGGCCTATGTGCGCCCCGGCGGCGTGCACCAGGACCTTCCGCCGGAACTCGTGGACGACATTTACGCGTTCTGCGATCCGTTTCTCAAGGTCTGTGACGACATCGAGGGCCTGCTCACCGACAACCGCATCTTCAAGCAGCGCAATGTCGACATCGGCGCGATCAGCCAGGAGGACGCCTGGGCCTGGGGCATGAGCGGCGTGATGATCCGGAGCACCGGCGCAGCCTGGGACCTGCGCAAGAGCCAGCCCTACGAGTGCTACGACGAGCTGGAATTCGACGTGCCGATCGGAAAGAACGGCGACTGCTACGACCGCTATCTCATCCGCATGGAAGAGATGCGTCAGTCCATCCATCTGATGAAACAGTGCTGCGAGCTTCTGACAGAGACGCCGGGCCCGGTGACGGTCGACAATCACAAGATGGTCCCGCCCAAGCGCGCGCAGATGAAGGGCTCCATGGAAGCCCTGATCCATCACTTCAAGCTCTACACCGAGGGCTATCACGTGCCGCCCGGCGAGGCCTACGCGGCCGTCGAGGCGCCGAAGGGCGAATTCGGGGTCTATCTCGTCTCCGACGGCACCAACAAACCGTATCGCTGCAAGATCAGAGCGCCCAGTTTCGTGCATTTATCGGCGCTCGAATTCCTGACACGCGGACATATGCTGGCCGATGTCTCGGCCGTTCTGGGTTCGATCGATGTTGTCTTTGGAGAGTGCGACCGATGACACATTGTGCAGTTGCGAAATGCGCCTAGATCGGCAAGACTCTGGGGGCTGGGGGAGTCAACTCGACGCGGTATGTCTGCTGGTTCGGCACGACGACCGCATCCAAACAAGTAAGCTGAGATGAGCGTCCGACGCCTTGCTGTTGAACAGCCCGAAGGCTTTGTCTTCACGCCCGAAAATCTTGAATGGGCACAGGCTGTTATCAAGAAATATCCGGAGGGGCGTCAGGCTTCAGCGGTGATTTCGCTTCTCTGGCGCGCCCAGGAGCAGAACGGCGGCTGGGTGTCCGAGCCGGCGCTGCGCTACATCGCCGAGATGCTGGATATGGCCTATATCCGGGTCTACGAAGTCGTCACCTTCTACACGATGTTCAACCTGGCGCCGGTGGGCCGCTACTACCTGCAGGTCTGCGGCACGACGCCGTGCATGCTGAACGGTGCGCAGGACCTTACGGAAGCCTGCCGCAAGCATATTGGCCCCAAGGACACGGTCAGCGATGACGGAATGTTCTCCTGGACAGAGGTGGAGTGCCTCGGTGCCTGCGTGAACGCCCCGATGGTGCAGATCAACAAGTACTACTACGAGGACCTCACGCCGGAATCGCTGGGTGACATCATCGAGCGGCTCCGCAAGGGCGAGGACGTGCCGCCCGGGCCTCAGGACGGCCGCCAGGGCTGCGCGCCCAAGAGCGGCCCCAATACGCTCATCGACGCAGCGATCTACAGCTCCGACGATTCGGGTCCGGAACCGGGCTATGCGGGAACATCCGATCCCAAATCAAAGATGCCGGGGCCGTACTAATGCTCCAGGACAAGGACCGCATCTTCAAGAACCTTTACGGGCTGCATAGCTGGCAGTTGCCGGCCGCCCGTGCCCGCGGCGCCTGGGACGGCACCAAGGACATGATCGCCCGCGGCCATGAAGCCGTGATCGAAGAGGTCAAGGCGTCGGGCCTGCGCGGCCGGGGCGGGGCGGGTTTCCCCACCGGGCTGAAATGGTCCTTCATGCCGAAGGACGATCCGCGCCCGAGCTATCTCGCCGTCAACGCCGATGAGTCCGAGCCTGGCACGTGCAAGGACCGCGAGATCATGCGGCACGATCCGCATCTTCTCATCGAAGGGGCCATGATCGCGTCCTTCGCCATGCGGGCGCATGTGGCCTACATCTACATTCGCGGCGAGTTCATCGCCGAGCGCGAGATCCTAGAAGCGGCCATTGCCGAAGCCTACGACGCCAAGCTCGTGGGCAAGAACAACGTCAATGGCTGGGATTTCGACATCTACGTCCATCACGGGGCAGGGGCCTATATCTGCGGTGAGGAAACCGCGCTGCTGGAAAGCCTCGAAGGCAAGAAGGGCCAGCCGCGCCTCAAGCCGCCGTTCCCGGCCAATTGCGGCCTCTATGGCGCGCCCACGACCGTCAACAATGTCGAGACCATCGCTTCGGTGCCCGACATCATGCGGCGCGGCGCGACCTGGTTCGCAGCGCTCGGCAAGCCCAACAACACCGGCACGAAGCTCTATTGCATCTCCGGACACGTGAACGAGCCGTGCACGGTCGAAGAGGAGATGGGCATTTCGCTGCGCGAGCTCATCGAGAAGTATGCGGGCGGCGTGCGCGGCGGCTGGGACAACCTCCTTGCCATCATTCCGGGTGGATCGTCCGTGCCCTGCCTAACGGCGGAGGAGTCCGGCGACGTCACCATGGATTTCGACGCGCTGAAGGCGCTGGGGACTGGCCTCGGCACCGCGGGCATCATCGTCATGGACAAGTCCACGGACATCATCCGCGCGATCGCCCGGCTGTCCTATTTCTACAAGCACGAATCGTGCGGGCAGTGCACGCCGTGCCGCGAGGGCACGGGCTGGATGTGGCGCGTGCTGGAGCGCATGGCCGAAGGCAACGCGCAGAAGCACGAGATCGACATGCTGTTCGAGGTCACCAAGCAGGTCGAGGGTCACACGATCTGCGCGCTCGGCGATGCCGCCGCCTGGCCGATCCAGGGTCTCATCAAGAATTTCCGCCACGTCATCGAAGAACGCATCGATGCGCGCGCGACGGAGCCACTGTCACCGTCCGTACCGGAAGCGGCGGAGTAGGAACGTCATGCCGAAACTCATCATCGACGGTATCGAGCACGACGTCCCGGACGGCATCACGCTGATCCAGGCCTGCGGGCTCGTCGGCGTCGAGATCCCGCGCTTCTGTTTTCATGAGCGCCTGTCGATCGCCGGCAATTGCCGCATGTGTCTCGTCGAAGTCGTCGGCATGCCGAAGCCCGTGGCCTCCTGCGCCATGTCGGTCAACGATCTGCGCCCCGGCCGCGACGGCACGCCGCCGACGATCAACACGAAGTCGGAAGTCACACGCCGTGCCCAGGAAGGCACGATGGAGTTTCTGCTGGTCAACCATCCACTCGATTGCCCCATCTGCGATCAGGGCGGAGAGTGCGACCTGCAGGATCAGGCCATGGCCTACGGCTTCGACGAAGGACGCTTCAAGGACAACAAGCGCGCCGTCGACAACAAATATCTCGGGCCGCTCATCAAGACTTCGATGACCCGCTGCATTCATTGCACGCGCTGCGTCCGCTTCATGACCGAAGTTGCCGGCGTGCCTGAACTCGGCCTCATCGGCCGCGGCGAAGACGCGGAGATCACGACCTATCTCGAGCATGGCCTGCACTCGAACCTGTCCGCGAATGTCGTGGACCTGTGCCCGGTCGGGGCGCTAACTTCGAAGCCTTATGCGTTCCAGGCGCGTCCATGGGAACTCTCCAAGACACCGTCCATCGACGTGATGGACGCGGTGGGATCCTCGATCCGCGTCGACTCGCGAGGCAAGGAAGTCCTGCGCATCCTGCCGCGCATCAACGACGCGGTGAACGAGGAGTGGATTTCCGACAAGGCACGCCACGTTTGGGACGGGCTGCGCACGCAGCGCCTGGACCGGCCTTACCTGCGCAAGGACGGCAAGCTCGCGCCCTGCACCTGGGACGAAGCGTTGGCGGCAATTGCCGAACGCATCCAATCCTCGAGCGGCAAGAAGTTCGGCGCGATTGCCGGCGACCTTGCCGCCGCCGAGGAGATGTTCGCTCTCAAGACGTTGGCCGAGCAGATAGGCTCGCCGAACATCGATTGCCGCCAGGCGGGCGCGAAATTCGATCCGACACTCGGCCGCGCGACGTACCTCTTCAACACCGGGATCGAGGGCATCGAGGACGCGGACGCCGTTCTTCTTGTCGGCTGCGATCCGCGCGTCGAGGCGCCGGTGCTGAACGCGCGCATCCGCAAGCGTTGGAAGCAGTTGGAAGGCAAGTTGCCCGTCGGTCTGATCGGCACGGATGTCGACCTGACCTATCCCTATCAGCGCATCGGGGCCGGCCCAGACACGTTGATGGATATCGCGAGCGGCAAGCACGAATTCGCGCAAATTCTCAAGGATGCCGAAAAGCCCATGGTGATCTTGGGGCAGGCGGCCTTCGCACGGCCCGACGGCTACGAGATCCTCGCCGTTGGCGCGAAGATCGTGACCGAGTCGGGTGCCATCGCCGAGGGCTGGAACGGCTTCAACGTCCTGCATACGGCGGCAGCGCGCGTTGCCGGCCTCGATCTCGGCTTCGTGCCCGGCGAGAAGGGTCTCGGCACCGGCGGCATGATCACCGCAGCCGGCAAGGGTGATCTCGACGTTCTTTATCTGCTGGGCGCCGACGAGATCGACATGTCGGCCCTCGGAGAGACCTTCGTCGTCTATCAGGGCAGCCACGGCGACAAGGGTGCCCACCGCGCCGACGTGATCCTGCCGGGCGCCGCGTACACGGAAAAAGAGGGCACCTACGCCAACACCGAAGGGCGTGTGCAGATGACGGCCCGCGCGATCTTCCCGCCAGGGGATGCGCGTGAGGACTGGACCATTGTCAAAGCCGTGTCCGCCGCACTGGGTAAGCCGCTCCCGTTCGAAACGCTGCAAGAGCTGCGCAGCAAGATGTACGCGGTCGCGCCCCAATTGGCCCAGCTCGACGTGCTCGAAAAGGCCGACTCCGGCCCCATCGTCAAATTTGCCAGCCACACAGCCAAACCGGGCAGCGAGCCGTTTGGGCTCTCGATGGACGACTACTACTTGTCTAACCCCATTGCGCGGGCCTCCGCCCTCATGGCGAGCCTGAGCGCGATGCGCGCGGACGCCGAGAAAGCGACGGGCACCGATGGCTGAGTTCTGGACCAGCTATGGGTGGCCCACCACCCTGATCGTCCTGCACAGCGTCGCCATGATGGTCGTGCTGCTGGTGTTCATCGCCTTCGTGCTGCTGGCCGACCGGAAGATCTGGGCCGCGGTGCAGATGCGGCGCGGGCCCAACGTGGTGGGGCCGTTCGGATTGTGGCAATCCTTCGCCGATCTGCTGAAGTTCGCCTTCAAGGAATTCATCGTTCCGGCCGGCTCGAACAAGGGGTTGTTCATCGTCGCGCCCATCATCACGGCGGGGCTGGCGATTTCCGCCTGGGCCGTGATCCCGGTCGCCGAGGGCTGGGCCGTGGCCGACATCAATGTCGGCATCCTCTACGTTTTCGCCATTTCGAGCCTCGAAGTGTACGGCGTCATCATCGCCGGCTGGGCCTCCAACTCGAAATACGCGTTTCTGTCTGCGCTCCGGTCCGCCGCGCAAATGGTCTCCTACGAGGTCTCTATCGGCTTCGTGATCATCACTGTGCTCCTGTGCGCGGGCTCGCTGAACCTGACGGACATCGTCCTTGCACAGGACAGGGGCCTCGGCCTGTTTGGCTGGTACTGGCTGCCGCTGTTCCCGATGTTCGTGATCTTCTTCATCTCGCTTCTGGCCGAGACGAACCGTCCGCCCTTCGACCTGCTCGAGGCGGAATCCGAACTCGTAGCGGGCTACATGGTCGAGTACTCCTCGACGCCCTATATGCTGTTCATGCTCGGCGAGTACGTCGCCATCATCCTGCTGTGCAGCCTCGGCACGATCCTTTTCCTCGGCGGATGGCTGCCGCCGGTGTCCATCGCACCGTTTACCTGGATCCCAGGCGTTATCTGGTTCGTCCTGAAGGTCTGCGCGCTGTTCTTCCTGGTCTCCATGGTGAAGGCCTTCGTTCCGCGCTACCGCTACGATCAATTGATGCGGCTCGGCTGGAAGGTCTTCCTTCCGATCTCGCTCGCGGCCGTCGTCATCGTTGCGGTGGTTTTGCGGGTCTGGCAGCACGGTATCTAAGGGAGAAGACGCGTGACACGGTTCGCACAAGCTGCCAAATCGCTCCTGCTCCTGGAGTTCGTATCGGCCTTTTGGCTCGCGATGAAGTACTTCGTCGCGCCGAAAGCGACCCTGAACTACCCCTACGAGAAGGGCCCGCTGAGCCCGCGCTTCCGCGGTCAGCATGCCTTGCGCCGCTATCCCAACGGGGAAGAGCGCTGCATCGCCTGCAAGCTCTGCGAGGCGATTTGCCCGGCACAGGCGATCACCATCGAAGCGGGTCCGCGCCGCAACGACGGCACGCGGCGCACCACGCGCTACGACATCGACATGGTGAAATGCATCTACTGCGGCTTCTGCCAGGAAGCCTGCCCGGTGGAGGCGATCGTCGAAGGTCCAAATTTCGAATTCGCGACGGAAACGCGCGAAGAATTGTACTACGACAAGGCGCGCCTGCTCTCCAACGGCGACCGTTGGGAGCGGGAGATAGCCAAGAACATCGAACTCGACTCGGCCTATCGCTAGCCGGGTTACGGGAACAGGCCGGCGGCAAGGCCGGACATTGGGGTTACGTTTTGGGGGCTGAATTTTTGAATAGGCACGTCGAACGCGCGGGACCGTTTTCGGGCTGTCGCTCCGGTTTGGGAGTGACCGTCCGATGCTGAGCGCGCTGTTCTTCTATCTCTTCGCGTTCGTCCTTATCGCCTCGGCCCTCATGGTCGTGTCGGCGAAGAATCCCGTGCACGCCGTGCTGTTCCTGATCCTTGCCTTCTTCAACGCGGCCGGACTGTTCATCCTGCTCGGGGCCGAGTTCCTCGCGATGATCCTCGTGGTCGTCTATGTCGGCGCGGTCATGGTGCTGTTCCTGTTCGTGGTGATGATGCTCGACGTCAGCTTCGCGGAGCTACGCTCGGGCGCCCTGAAGGTTCTGCCCATCGGCCTCCTGGTCGGCTTCATCTTCCTGTTCGAGCTGCTCTTCGTCGTCGGCGCCTGGGTCGCGGCGCCGAAGCTCGTCAGCGATGCGCCCATGCCGCCGCCTTCCGAGGTGAGCAACACGCGCGCGTTGGGCGAATTGCTCTACACCGACTACGTCTATCTGTTCCAAGCCGCCGGGCTCATCCTGCTCGTCGCCATGATCGGCGCGATCGTCCTGACGCTGCACCATCGGCGCGACGTCAAGCGCCAGAACATCAGCGACCAGGTCGCGCGCAACCCGGAGACGGCAATCGAGGTCGTCAAAGTCGAATCGGGGAGGGGGCTGCAATGACCGTCGGTCTCTCGCACTACCTGACCCTAGCCGCATTGCTCTTCACGATCGGCGTGTTCGGCATCTTTTTGAACCGCAAGAACGTCATCGTCATTCTGATGTCGATCGAACTCATTCTGCTCGCGGTCAACATCAACCTCGTATCGTTCTCCTCGTTCCATGGCGATCTCGTCGGCCAGGTCTTCACCCTGATCGTCCTGACCGTCGCGGCGGCGGAAGCGGCCATCGGCCTCGCCATCGTCGTCGTGTATTTCCGCAATCGCGGCACGATCGACGTTGCCGACATCGATCATCTGAAAGGCTGAGGGCGGCACACGATGTATCACGCAATCCTCTTCCTTCCCCTGATCGGCGCACTGTTCGCCGGGCTCTTCGGCCGCTTTGTCGGGTACCGCGCCTGCGAGATCGTCACGATCTCGCTGATGTTCGTGGCCGCGTTCCTGTCGTGGATCGCCTTCTACCAGGTGGCCATCCAGGGCGAAGACGTGCGCATCTCGCTCATCGGGTTCATGCACTCCGGCGCCTTCGAGACCTATTGGTCGATCCGGATCGACACGCTCACGGCCGTGATGCTCGTCGTCGTGAATACCGTGTCGTCGGTCGTGCACCTCTATTCCGTCGGCTACATGGACGAGGACCCGCACAAGGAGCGCTTCTTCGCCTATCTGTCCTTGTTCACCTTCGCCATGCTGGCGCTCGTGACCTCGGACGATCTCGTTCAGCTCTTTTTCGGCTGGGAAGGCGTCGGCCTCGCGTCCTATCTGCTGATCGGCTTCTGGTACAAGAAGCCCTCCGCCAATGCGGCCGCCATCAAGGCGTTCGTCGTCAACCGCGTCGGCGATTTCGGCTTCCTGCTCGGCATCTTCACGATCTTCTATGTCTTCGGCGCAGTCCAATACGACACGATCTTCGCGGCGGCGCCCGACCAGGTCGGCAAGACCATCACGTTCTTGTCGTGGGAAGTGCCGGCGCTCGAGCTGATGTGCTTCCTGCTCTTCATGGGCGCCATGGGCAAGTCGGCCCAGTTCCTGCTCCACACCTGGTTGCCGGACGCCATGGAGGGCCCGACACCGGTCTCCGCGCTCATCCATGCCGCGACCATGGTGACGGCGGGCGTGTTCATGGTGGCGCGCATGTCGCCGCTGTTCGATCTCGCACCGTATGCGCTCGCTTTCGTGGCCTTCATCGGCGCAACCAGTGCCTTCTTCGCCGCCACCGCCGCCGTGGTGCAGACCGACATCAAACGCGTGATCGCGTACTCCACCTGCTCGCAGCTCGGCTACATGTTCGCTGCCGAAGGGGTGGGGGCGTATGGCGCCGGCATCTTCCATCTCTTCACCCACGCCTGCTTCAAGGCGCTGCTGTTCCTGTGCGCCGGCGCCGTCATTCATACGCTGGCCGACAATCAGGACATGCGCCGCATGGGCGGTTTACGGAAGATCATCCCCTTCACCTGGGTGATGATGCTGATTGGGTCGCTTGCGCTGACCGCGTTCCCGCTAACGTCCGGCTTCGTCTCGAAGGACTTCATCATCGAGACGACCTGGTTCGATCACACGGCCGTCGGCCAATACACCTATTGGATGGTCCTCATCGCCGCCTTCCTGACCTCGCTCTACACCTGGCGGCTGATGTTCATGACCTTCGAGGGTAATTTCCGCGGGCCGAAGGACGTCAAGGCGCACGCGCACGAACCGCCTTGGACCATGGGAGTACCGCTGATGGTGCTGGCGGCCGGTGCCCTGTTCGCCGGGCTTGGCTTCCGCCACCTCTTCATCGGCGCGGACCAGGCAAGCTTCTGGCGCGACAGCATCGTCCTGCCTCATGGCGGGCATCACGACGTGCCGTTCTGGCTGGTCCTGTCGCCGACCATCGCCATGACGCTCGGCTTCCTGATCGCTTGGTACTGCTACATGTGGCGGCCGCTGGTTCCGTTCGGTCTGCTCAAGCGCTTCCCGGCGACGAACCAGTTCTTCTTCCATGCCTGGTACTTCGACGCGCTCTATGACCGCATCTTCGTGCGCCCGGCCAAATGGCTCGGCAACTTCCTTTGGAAGGTCGGCGACGGCAAGATCATCGACGGGCTCGGGCCGAACGGGGTTGCCGCACGGGTGCTGGACATCACCAGAGGCGTCGTGAAGCTCCAGACCGGCTACATCTACCACTACGCATTCATCATGCTGATCGGCGTCGCGCTTCTGATCACTTATTTCATCGTGACGGGAGGCGCGCTGAAGCCATGAGTTATGGGTGGCCCATTCTCTCCACGGTGACGTTCCTGCCGCTGATCGGCGCGCTGCTGATCTTCGCGCTACGCGGTAACGACGAGAGCACTACCCGCAACGCGCGCTATATCGCGTTGTGGACGACGCTGATCACGTTCGCCATCTCGCTGCTGCTGTGGATCGACTTCGATCCGACGACGGCCAAGTTCCAATTCGTCGAGGAGCGTTCCTGGCTGGGACCGATCCGGTTCCATATGGGCGTCGACGGCATCTCGATGCTGTTCGTGATTCTCACGACGTTCCTGATGCCGCTCACGGTTCTGTCGACCTACGGCGCCATCAAGACGCGGGTGCGCGAATTCATGATCGCGTTCCTGATCCTCGAAACGCTGATGCTCGGCGTGTTCTGTTCCCTCGATCTGGTGATGTTCTACTTGTTCTTCGAGGGCGGCCTCATTCCGATGTTCCTCATCATCGGTATCTGGGGTGGGTCGAACCGCGTCTACGCCAGCTTCAAGTTCTTCCTCTACACGCTGGCGGGCTCGCTCCTGATGCTCATCGCGATCCTCGCCATGTATTGGGAGGCGGGGACCACGAACATTCCGGAACTCCTCGCCCACGATTTCCCGCCGGAAATGCAGACCTGGCTGTGGCTCGCGTTCTTCGCGTCCTTCGCGGTGAAGCTGCCCATGTGGCCGGTGCATACCTGGCTGCCCGACGCGCACGTGCAGGCACCGACCGCGGGCTCCGTCGTGCTGGCAGGCATCCTCTTGAAGCTCGGCGGATACGGCTTCTTGCGGTTCTCCATTCCAATGTTCCCGCTCGCGTCGGTCGACTTTGCGCCGCTCATCTACGCGCTGTCCGTGATCGCGGTGATCTACACCTCGCTCGTTGCGTACGCGCAGGAAGATATGAAGAAGCTGATCGCCTATTCGTCCATTGCTCATATGGGCTTCGTGACGATCGGCATCTTCACGCTGACCATGCAGGGCCTTCAGGGCGGCATCTTCCTGATGCTCTCCCACGGCATTGTTTCGGCCGGCATGTTCCTCTGCGTCGGCGTTCTCTACGACCGCATGCATACCCATGAGATTTCCGTGTTTGGCGGTCTCGTGAACCGCATGCCGCTCTATGCCGCCGTGTTCATGATCTTCACCATGGCCAATGTGGGCTTGCCGGGCACGTCGGGCTTTGTCGGCGAGTTCCTGAGCCTTCTGGGCGTCTACCAGGTGAACACCTGGGTCGCCGCGCTCGCGGCGACGGGCGTCATTCTATCGGCCGTCTATTCTCTTTGGCTCTATCGCCGTGTCATTTTCGGTGAGATCACCAATCCGGCGTTGAAGTTGATCCAGGATCTTTCGTGGCGCGAAATTGCCGTCATGGCGCCGCTGATCCTGCTCACGATCTATTTCGGGTTCCATCCCAACCCGATTCTCGACGTCACGGCGACGTCCGTCGAGGCCCTGATGGCCGACTTCAAAGCGAATCTGGCTGCCGCCGAACAGGCGCGGCTGGCGCTGGTGCCGTGAGTGAGGGCGCTATGACCGAACAGCTCAATCTTCTGCCCCTTCTTCCCGAACTCACCTTGGCCATCGGCGCCATGGCGCTGCTCATGGTCGGCGTCGGCGGCCGTGATGGCGAGCGCAGTGAACTCGTGCTGTGGCTGTCGGTGGCGGTACTGATCCTCGCCGGGGTGTTCGTCGCCATGGGCGAGGGCACGGTGACCGTGTTCGGCAACAGCTTCATCGTCGATCCCTTCGCGCGCATGCTGAAGCTGCTCGCCCTGACCGGCGCGGGCGTCGCACTCATCATGTCGCGGGACTTCTGGCGTGACGAAGGCGGCCTGAAGTTCGAGTATCCGGTGCTGTTGCTACTCGCGACCACCGGCATGCTGATGATGATCTCGGCCAACGATCTCATCGCACTCTATGTGGGCCTCGAGCTGCAGAGCCTCGCGCTCTACGTGGTCGCCGCCTTCAAGCGGGATTCGACGCGCTCCTCCGAAGCCGGCATGAAGTACTTCGTCCTCGGCGCGCTGTCGTCGGGCATGCTGCTCTATGGCGCCTCGCTGATCTACGGCTTCACCGGCACCACGGTCTTCTCCGAGATCGCGAACGCGGCTCAGCCGTCGGGCGACAATCTCGGCCTCATCTTCGGTCTGGTGTTCCTCTTGACCGGCTTCGCCTTCAAGATCTCGGCGGTGCCGTTCCATATGTGGACGCCGGACGTGTATGAGGGCGCACCGACCCCGGTCACCGCCTTCTTCGCCGCCGCCCCGAAGATCGCCGCCATGGCCCTGTTCATCCGGGTCGTGGTCTCGGCCTTCCCGGCCATCACCGACCAATGGCAGCAGATCGTCGTCTTCCTGTCGCTCGCCTCCATGGGGCTCGGCGCCTTCGCCGCGATCGGCCAGCGCAACATCAAGCGCCTGATGGCCTACAGCTCCATCGGCCATATGGGCTTCGCACTGGTGGGGCTTGCGGCCGGCACGGAGCAGGGCGTCCAGGGCGTGATCATCTATCTCGCGATCTATCTCGTGATGACGCTCGGCGCCTTCGCCGTCATCCTGTCGCTGCGCCGCGACGGGAAAATGGTCGAGGAGATCGATCAGCTCGCGGGGCTCTCCCGGACAAGCCCGCTCATGGCGGTTGCGCTGGCGGTGTTGCTTTTCTCGCTGGCCGGCATCCCGCCGCTCGCCGGCTTCTTCGCGAAATTCTACGTGTTCCTCGCAGCCGTCGAGGCAGGGCTCTACGCGCTGGCCATTATCGGCGTCCTGCTCAGCGTCGTGGGCGCCTTCTACTACCTGCGCATCGTGAAGCTCATGTATTTCGACGAGCCCGTGAAAGGCTTCGAGCCGATGCCGCGACCCCTGGCTATCGTTCTTGGCGTGGCGGGGGTTTTGATCATGCTCTTCTTCGTTTATCCGTCTCCGCTTGTCGCGGCGGCCGGAACTGCTGCAAAATCGCTCTTTTGAACTCAGCAGTCGTCTGACGAAGCGGGGCGCATCCGTCCCGCCGCCTCTATTGAACCGCTAGCCGCATCTGCCTATCCGAATGAACCAATTCACGCGCACCACACCCAAGCTTCCCGCAGGCTATCGCCTGGTCCAGCTGGACACGGTCGATTCGACCAACGACGAAGCCAAGCGCCGCGCGGATATGGGTGAGCCCGGGCCCTTGTGGATCTGGTCGGCACGGCAGTCCATGGGGCGGGGACGGGCAGGGCGGCAATGGACGTCTCAAGTCGGCAACCTCTTCGCCAGTCTCCTGGTGCGCCTCAACTGCCCGCTCCAAACCGCAAGCCAGCTCGCCCTCGTGGCCGGCATCATCACCTACGAGACCATCTCGAAATTGATCGCCTATGAAGGCCGCTCGAAGCTGCTCCTCAAATGGCCGAACGACGTGCTGCTGGATGGAGAAAAGATCGCCGGCATGCTGCTCGAGAATCTCGGCGCGCCGGGCGACCGGCGCTCGGCAGTCGTGATCGGCACCGGCATCAATCTGGCGAGCCATCCCGAGGGACTGCCGCAGCCTGCCGTGAGCTTGGATGCCTACGGCATGAGCGTCGCACCGACAAAGGCGCTGGAAGTGCTCGCAGCCACGACCCATGAATGGCTGAGGCGCTGGGACGAGGGAGCCACGTTCCCGTCCATTCGCCGCGCCTGGCTCGACCGTGCGGGTCCCATGGGTCGAAAGCTCGTCGTGCAGATCGGCACCGAACGGATCGAAGGCACCTATGAGGGCCTCGATTTGGAAGGGGCGCTCAAGCTGAAGACCGAGAGCGGCAAGCGCACCATCGCGGCCGGCGACGTCTTCTTCGCCTCCTGACGCCATGGCTGCAAAAGACTCCAAAAACAAAAACCGGTTCGTCTTCGTCCCCTCGGCGGTGTGGGCGAGATCGGCATGAACCTGTACCTTTACGGGTACGGTCAGAAGAACACCTATACCTGGCTCATCGTCGATATGGGGGTGACCTTCGGCGGCGAGTACGAGCCCGGCATCGACGTCATCTTGCCGGACATTCGCTTCCTCGAAGAGGAACGCCACAAC